>DATHVW010000020.1:0-5877 GCA_035461085.1 Longimicrobiales bacterium
AAAACAACGAGGGCCACCGTGCAGGTGGCCCTCGACTCCCGACTGTGTCGAGAAAAGCTGCATCAGCTCACCGGATCAGGCGACGCGACCCCGGTCGTGCAGGGCATCGACCATCTTCTGCGCCGACTCTTCCATGTCGAGAACGAGTCGATCGACGCGCGTCACGAAGTAGTTGTGCGCGATGTTGATCGGGATGGCGATCGCGAGACCCGCTGCCGTCGTGATCAGGGCGATCTTGATACCACCCGCGACGACTGTCGCTTCCACTTCACCGGCACTCTCGATCGCCTGGAACGCGGCGATCATGCCGATCACGGTTCCGAGGAATCCGAGCAGCGGCGCGACGTTCGACACGGTCGCCAGCCAGACCAGTCCGCTCTCGAGACCGGCCATCTCGATCAGGCCGACGTTCTCGATTGCCTTCATAACGCGCTCGGAGCCCTCGTCGTGACGCTCGAGGCCCGCGGCCAGGATCCGGCCGGCCGGCGTGTTCGAGTCGCGCGACAGCGCCAGTGCCTCGTTGATCTTGCGCTGCGCGATCAGCTCGTCGACCTCGTTCAGGAACCGGCGAGTACGCATCGACTTGCCGCTCAGGTCGATCAGCTTCCAGACGATGATGATGAGGCCCACCAGTGCGCAAAGTGCGAGGGGCCACATCATGAAGCCACCGTCTCTCCAGAGCTGTGCGACCTGCTCCGAGAACGTGAGGTCTTGAGCCTCAACACCGGGAAGCTGCAGGAGAGCGTGCGAGCGGATGGTCAGACTTCCCAAAGTTACCTCCGTTGCGGTGGAGCTGCGCCCATCGAAAAAAGGGCGTGAAGAGCTTTGTATTCAGGGAAAAGAACCCGCCGAAGTTAGACAGCCCCCCCTGGGGTGTCAAGATCGGGCCGGCTCTGATTTTCCAGGCCGCCACCGATTCCCCTGCCTCCGGCCGATCCAGGCTCGCGTACGAACGCCGGCTCCTTGATGCACGCGGCGAAGTGGAGGGGCTTCTTCTCCGCGAGGGGCGGCACGATGCGCGCACAGTCGGCGTCCTTCAGCGGGTGCTGGCAGCGCGGGTGGAACGGGCAGCCCGGGGGCGGATTCGACGGGCTGGGGATATCGCCCGTGAGCACGATCCGCTCCCGCTTTGCACCCGGCTCCGGGACGGGCACAGCCGAGAGGAGGGCGCGGGTGTACGGGTGCTTCGGGTCCGTGATGACGCTCTGCGAGTCGCCCAGCTCAACGATCCTGCCGAGATACATCACGGCGATCCGGTCGCTGACATGCTCGACGACGCTCAGGTCGTGCGCGATGAACAGGTAGGCCAGCCCCAGCCGGTCCTGGAGCGACTCCAGCAGGTTGAGCACCTGGGCCTGCACGGAGACGTCCAGAGCGGACACCGGCTCGTCGCAGACGATGAAATCGGGCTCGACGGACAGCGCGCGCGCGATGCCGATGCGCTGCCGCTGGCCGCCGCTGAACTCGTGCGGATACCGGTCTGCGTGCGACGGCGAGAGGCCCACCGTCTCGAGCAGCTCGCGGACGCGCGCCTCCGCTGCCTTCCCCTTCGCCAGCCTGTGGACGGTGAGTACCTCCCGGATCGTGTCGCCCACGGTCATGCGCGGGTTGAGAGACGCGAACGGGTCCTGGAACACGATCTGGGCACGGCGACGGATGCTGCGCAGCTCATCGCGCTCCATCTCGAATACGTTGCGCCCCTCGAACAGGGCGCTGCCCTCGGTCGGTTCGATCAGGCGCAGGATCGTACGGCCGGTGGTCGTCTTGCCGGATCCTGACTCGCCGACGAGACCGAGCGTCTCGCGGCGTCCAAGCCAGAACGTCACGCCATCCACGGCCCGTACGGCACCCCGCTCGCGGCCGAAGAATCCGCCGCGGATCGGGAAATATTTCCTCAGGCCGCGCACCTCGAGCAGCGTGTCCGCCGGTGCCTCGACATCGTCCGGCGTGAGCCCGCGCACGTCGCTGTCCCCCTTGGCCGGCGGCAGCTCGCTGACTGCCTCTGCCGATACGGCGAGCGCTTCGGTCATCGTCCCACCCCCCACTGCCCGTGCGGGCGCTCCGCGGCCGGTTGGCTCATGCCGCGCCTCCCTCCGACGGCTCCCCGCGCGGTCGCCGCTGGATCGCCACATCGTCCTGTTCCGACTCCGGCAGCTGCTGCTCTGCTGGCGACGTCACGGGAGGGCCGCCCTCGGGCGGTGGTGCGGTTCCGGCAGCCGCCGCCGCCCGATGATATTCCTCGGCTGGCGCCACGGCTTCTTCGAGGTTTACGCCAAACGCGCCGCGGGCTCGCACCTCCGCGCGGCGCTGCGGGTTCGTCTCCAGCCAGCAGCGCGCCACGCGCGACGGATCCGACGACACCTGCAGCAGCGGCGGGGCCTCCTTCACGCACTTGTCCCACCCATAAGGACAGCGATCATGGAAGCGACAGCCGACGGGCCAGTGCAGGGGGCTCGGCACAGTCCCCGGGATCACTGCGAGCTTGTCCTTGCGGCGGCCCAGGCGCGGCACCGCCTGCAGCAGCCCCTCCGTGTACGGGTGCCGCGGGTCGGCAAAGATCTGTTCCACCGTCCCATGCTCCACCACCTGTCCGGCGTACATGACAACCACCCGGTCACACACCTCCGCGACGACGCCGAGGTCATGCGTGATCAGGATGACCGCCATGCCCAGCCGGGTCCGCAGCTCCGCCAGCAGGTCCAGGATCTGCGCCTGGATCGTGACGTCCAGCGCCGTGGTCGGCTCGTCGGCGATCAGCAGCTCGGGCTCGCACGCCAGCGCCATCGCGATCATTACGCGCTGACGCTGACCGCCCGACAGCTGATGTGGATAGTCATCCGCGCGCTCTGCCGGATTCGGTATGCCGACCAGGCGCAGCATCTCGATCGAACGCGCGCGCGCCTCGCGCTTGTTCATCGAACGATGCAGACGCAGCGCCTCGCCGATCTGGTCACCGACCGGGAACACCGGATTCAGCGACGTCATCGGCTCCTGAAAGATCATCGCGATGTCATTGCCGCGCAGATCGCGCAGCCGTTTCTCACCCACCCCGACCAGCTCGTCACCCTTGAACCGTATCGAGCTGCCCTCCAGGATCTCGCCCGGCGGCCGCGGGATCAGCTGCATGATGGAGAGCGATGTCACCGACTTGCCGCACCCGCTCTCCCCGACGATCCCCAGCACCTCGCCCTTCCGTACCTCGAACGACACGCCGTCCACCGCCTTTGCGGTACCGGCGTCCGTATGGAAGTACGTGCGGAGGTCCGTGACCTCGAGGAGGGGAGCGTTTTCGTTCATCGTGCTGCTACCGGGTTCATCGCTGGGCACGCAAACGGCTTGTTCACCACAGAGCACACGGAGCACACAGAGGTGCTGCGAGGCAGGCTTCGAGGTGATGATCCCGCGATCCGGTGACGCAGCGCACGCGTCTTTCTGTTGTTAACAACAAAAGAAAACCGGCTGCGGAAGCTGGCGCCGGTCGCGCGCGCGGATCCCCTCTGTGTGCTCCGTGTGCTCTGTGGTGAACACATTCCGTTGTTTCTCGAAACCCTCCGCATGCTCTCGTTCATCACGTACGGAGCCTCGGATCGAGTGCATCCCGGAGCCCGTCCCCGACGAGGTTGAACGCCAGCACGACCATGACGATCGTGAGCCCGGGGAACGTCGCTACCCACCACGCGCCGAGGAGGGTCTCCTTGCCTTCGGCAACCATGCTCCCCCAGGTCGGCGTGGGGGGCTGGACGCCGAGGCCGAGGAACGACAGGCCGGCTTCCATCACGATGGTGTTGCCGATGCCGAGTGTGGCGGTGACGATGACGGGCGCGAGAACGTTCGGGATCAGGTGCCGCATCATGATCCGCGCGCGACTCATGCCGAGTGCCTGCGCCGCGTGGATGAACTCGCGCTCGCGCAGGCTCAGAACGTCACCGCGCACGATGCGCGTGGTGCCCGGCCACTGTGTGAGGCCGAGCACGAGGATGATCATGGTGATCGACGGGCCGAACAGCGCCACGATCATGATCAGCAGCACCAGGCGCGGAAACGCGAGCACCACGTCCGTGAAGCGCATGATGATCGTGTCCACCTTGCCCGAGAAGTAGCCCGCGGCGGCGCCGAGCAGGGTGCCGATCGTGATGCTGATGGCGGTCGCAACGAAGCCGATCGCCAGCGAGATACGCGACCCGTAAATGATCCGGCTCAGCACATCGCGGCCGAAGCGGTCGGTGCCGAGGATGTTGCTGCCGCCCGGCGCCAGGAATCCGGTGCGCGCGATGTCCTTCTGCGCCGTCGGATCGAACGGCGCGATGAGCGGCGCGAGCAGCGCTACCAGGTAAAGCAGCACGATGATCGCGAGACCGACCAGCGCCAGACGATTACGCTTGAACTGTCGCGCGGCAATCGCCCACTGCGAATCTGTCCGCGCGGCGGCGCGGCGGCCGCGCACTCCCAGGTCCCACAGTGCCCAGCCCCAGAGCAGCAGCATCGAGCCGAACAGCGTCGCCAGCGCGACATAATCGTCGAGCGATGCTTCACCGACCGCGGTGATGCGGTCCCACGCCCAGTAGACCAGCCCGAGCAGCACGCCCCACGGGATCAGGACCAGGAGGCCGCGCAGCCATTCGCCCATGACGGCATGACCGCCGCCGGGAAGCAGCGCGCTCAGTGCAAGCACGTATGCCGGCGGTCGCTCGCCCATCGGCTGCGACGACGACACGGTCGACTGGTCGCCCGGCACGCCCGCTTCCATGCCGGTCGGCACCGTCACCGGCGGTGCGGACTCGGGGTCCGGGATGTTGTCGCGGAGATCGTTGTGCGCCATGTCAGTCGTACCGGATGCGCGGGTCCGCGACGGCATACAGCACGTCCGCGATCAGGTTTCCCAGCACGACGATCGTGGCGAATATGAAGCTCGTCGCCATCACGAGCGGGTAGTCACGCTGGAAAATGGCGTCGTAAATGACACGACCCATGCCCGGCCACGCGAAGATGACCTCAATGAAGATGGCGCCGCTGAACAGGAACGGCAGATACAGGCCGAGCAGTGTGATGACCGGCAGCATCGAATTGCGCAGCGCGTGCTTCGTGATCACGGTCCGTTCCGACAGACCCTTGGCCCGCGCCGTCCTGATGTAATCCTGGCGGATCACCTCCAGCATCTGGCCGCGCATGTATCGCGCAACGCCTGCTGCGAGTGCGAGCGTCAGCGTGCCGACCGGCAGGATGAGGTGCGAGATGCGGTCCGCGATCTTCTCGCCCGTGCTCATGAACTCGTAATCCACACTCGTGATGCCGGTCGCAGGCAGTGCGATCGGCCAGCCCCACTGGTGTGCCTTCAGGGAAAAGATCAGCACGAGCATCAGTGCGAGCCAGAACGACGGCATGGAGTAGAAGAACAGCGAAACGACGCTCGAGGTGCTGTCGAAGAAGGAATACTGGCGGACCGCCTGGAGCACACCGATGACCATGCCGATCACGAATACGAGCACGAGCGCGGTACCGGTGAGCATGAGCGTGTTCGGCAGCGCCTCGAACACGATGGCGGACACGGGCCTGCTCTGTGCGAGAGAGTAGCCGAAGTCACCCTGGAAGAACGCCATCATCCACCGGAAATACTGCACGTGCAGCGGCTGGTCGAGCCCGAGATTCCGCCGCATCTGCTCGATGATCTCGGGCGGAACGTTCGGGTTGAAATAGAATGATGTGGGATCCCCGGGCGCGAGATTGAGCACGAAGAAGATGATGGTCGCGATACCGATCAGCAGCGGTATCGCGCCAAGCAGCCGCCTCAGGATGAAAGCGCCCATGTCGTCGCTTTAGCGGCCGGATGTCCAGCGTGCGATGGAGCGCAGCTCGCCGCGCGGATCCATCTCCACACCT
>DATHVW010000021.1:0-6087 GCA_035461085.1 Longimicrobiales bacterium
GGTCCGGACGCCCGACATCGCCGACGAACACGAAGTCGCCGGTGAACACGCCCATCGGCTTGTCCGCGCCCGCCGTGTCGGTGATGACGAAGCTCATGTGCTCCGGCGTGTGCCCGGGCGTATGCACGGCCTTCACGCGGATATTGCCGACGCTGAACTCCGACCCGTCCTTCAGCAGCACCGCGCCGATGCTGTCGGCAAAGGCATACTGCCAGTCCGGCCCGCCCTCATCGCTCAGGTACGCGCGCGCGCCCGTCGCGGCCACCAGCTCGTTCGTTCCGCTCACGAAGTCGGCGTGGATGTGCGTCTCCGTGACGTGCGTGAGCCGCAGCCCCTCCGCCGCGGCGGCGTCGATGTACTGCTGCACGTCCCGGTTCGGGTCCACCACCAGCGCCTCGCCTGTCGCGGCGCAGCCCACCAGATAACTCGCCTGCGCGAGCTTTTCGTCGTAATAGCGCTTCAGAATCATTGCACTGCTCCGTGGTCTGCCGGCGCACGGTCGCGCCGGTCCGTCATCACATCTCGCGGGTCAGGCGGCAGCGCGCTTCAGCGGGCACCGCCGGCGACCTCGGCCTCTGCCGCAATATAGCCGAATGCGGCCCAGTTCGGCCCGTCCAGGATCCGGCGGAACAGGGTTTCGGCGGTGTAGCGGTCGCCATTGTACAGGTGCCAGTTCGCGATGCCGTACCCGTACGTCGCCAGCTGCACTGCATCCCGCGTGTCCGCCGGCATCACCGAGTCCGGCGCGATCAGGCCCTTGTACATGAGCAGGCGCCGGTGGTACGCGTCGTTCTCCAGGATGCGCATGTCCGGCGTGATCCGCGCGAGCACTTCCTCCGCTTCCGCCTCCCGGCCCAGACGGCGCAGCGTCATGTACAGCCAGTCCGAGCTCGCGACGAGCATGTCGTCGTTGTCCGCCATCTCGACCGCCGTGCGCCACGCGTCGAGCGCGCTCTCGAAATCGTGACGCAGATAGTGCGCGAGCGCGAGGTGGTACCAGATGTTGGACTTGAGCGTGCTCGTCGGGATGTTGAAGCTGTTCGGCTGGCCGTCCGGCTCCACCTCGTCCGGGCGATCGGCCATGAGGCGGGCGGCGGTCTCGAGGTCCGCGACCGCGCGCGACACCTGGCGCGTGGTGATGTAGCGATGGCCGCGGTGCCGGTACATGCGCGCGTCGTCCGGATGCTTGTGAATCCCCTCGCCGAAGACGCGGATCGCGTCGCGGTAGTAGCCGAGATAGGCGAGGCGTCGGCCGAGCCAGATGATGGCGTCGGCGTCGTCAGGATTGCGCTCGTAGCGCGCCCGGGCCTCGGCCAGCTGCTCTTCCATGCGCGCGCGCGCTTCATCCGGAATGACGGGTGCGAAGAGCGGCTGGCCCAGCAGCGACATCGCTTCGGCGCGCGGCGCGGTCTCGCGCGTGAAGCCGTTGTTCGATGTCGCGGTGCATCCGGCCGTGACGAACAGCGCTGCGGCCGTGACCGCGATCCGGAGACGATTCACAGCCAGTTCCTCCGCCGGAAGAACATGACGAGCGAGCCGCCGACGATCGCCATGAGCAGCAGCGCGCCGAAGTATCCGTAGCGCCAGTCCACCTCCGGCATGTGCGCGAAGTTCATCCCGTAGACGCCTGTGATGAGCGCCATCGACATCAGGATGATCGACCAGGCGGTCATCATGCGGACCGTCTGGTTGAGCTGGTTCGATGTCACGGTGAACTGCGCATCGACGGCGGTCGAGAGCAGATCCCTCAGCATGTCGATCTCCTCCGTCACGTGCACCGAGTGGTCACGCACGTCCTGGAAATACGGTGTGAGCTCCGGATTCAGGAATGGCAGGTCACGCCGCAGGAGGGAGCTGAAGACGTCGCGCGTAGGGCTGACGACACCGCGGAAGCGAAGCAGCTCGCGACGCAGGCTCATGATGTGCTGCATCGCATCGCCCGGCTGTTCGTAGGCCTCCGTCTCCGTGGCGGCGACGCGCGTGCCGAAGTGGTCGATCATCGGGAAGTAGCTGTCCACCAGTGCATCGGCGACGCCGTGGGCGAGGTGACCGACCGTCGGGTAATGGTGCGGGCCCGCGCGCCAGCGCGCCATCACTTCGCGCACCTCGCGCACGCTCTCGTTGCGCACCGTGACGATGTAGTGAGCGCCGAGGAAGCAGTGCAGCTCGTAGAACGCCGGACGATTGCGCTCCGGGTTGATCCGTGCGGCGTACAGCACGAGGAAGAAGTAGCCGGGGTATCGCTCGAGCTTGGGGACCTGTTTTCCGAAGAGCGCGTCCTCCACGGCGAGCGGATGGAAGCCGAGGTCCTTCCGCAGCATCGTGGCGTCCGACTCGGTCGGCCGCACGATGTCGATCCACACGATGCCCTGCTCGGGTCCGTGCTCCGGCGCGTGGTTCAGCGTGGGACCGGTGTCCTCCGCGCCGATATCCCTGCGTGTTGCATCAGTCGCGGCCATGCCGCGCCGGATGCGCGCCACTGCGTCCTCCAGCGACAGCGGACGCACACCGTCGGGTCCCGATGCGAGGGCGCGGCGACGGATGCCGTCCGGGCGCTCCGGATCCGTGCTGGTCGTTTCGTCGTTTCCCAGAGGCACTCCGTTCGTCGGCGGGCGGCGGCGGCCTGCCTCGCGCGGAAAGGCCGTCACGCGGCGCTGGCGGCAGTTCGGACCACATGCTGTCTGCGGGAATGTGGCCGGTTGGGCCAAGATGTCCGGCCGTCGTGCCTGCGGCAAGTATGATCTGTCGGCGCGTGCGCGAGCCGGACCAGCGTCACCTGCCGAACCAGTAACTCACCTTCAGGAGGAAGATGTTGTCCGGCCGGGCATCGAACAAGGCTTCGGCATCGCGCGAGAAGCTGAAGTCGCCGTATGGCCGGCTTCCCGTCCGCTGCTGCTGCCACACCAGGAACAGCGTCGAGCCCGGCCGGTACTCCCAGCGCAGAACGGCGTTGCCGCGCAGTGAGCGGAAGTTGAAATCCGGATTGCGGAACGTGAAGCTGGCCGTGCCGGGGTCCCGGTCCGCATCGAGCACATACACGCTGTCACGACCACTGTTCGATGGCAGGGCCGACAGCTGGGTCGCGTCGAACACCCTGCGCTCGGTCGTCCGTGGCGCCGTGTATTCCTTGAACCGGCTGTAGTCGCCGCTCGAGATGTACGGTTGTGCGAATATCTCGAGCGTCAGTGTGGGCGAGAATGTCGCGTTCAGGCGGGTGTCCATCGAGAGCGTGCGGTGCTCGAGATCGGAGAACACGACCCGCTGGCCGAAGAAGTGGTTGGCCGATGGGTCATCGAAGCGCGCGACGAACTGCGCCTTCGACAGACCGCCGTTCAGTGACGGGCCGAACGAGACGTCCACGTTCGTGGCGGGCTTGAAGCGGATGGTGCCGTTCACGTTGTACTCGCGCGTGCCATCGTCACCCCTGAAGCCGCCGCCGTTGAATTGCAGAACGATGGCGCGGCGGACGTCGGATCCCAGGTTCGCGGACATGAATGTGCCGGCCGCGCGGTGTACGACGGGGCCGCCCCGCGTAGCCCTCTCGTCGGCCCGCTCCGGAAAGCGGATTGCGAACGCACCCACGCTCCAGTAGTTGAGCAGCTGGTAGAAGACGCTGCCGTGCACCTGCGCGTCGTTGAGGTCACCGTCGAAGTTGTACTGGCGCTGGGCGCCGGCGGTGAAGGACAGGTAGCGCGAATAGCGGGTGGGCTGATTTTCCTGCCAGCGCACGTTGCCGTTGGCCCAGATGTAGTCTGCACGCGTGAGGAACGCGGCATCGTTGTTCTCGAAGCCGGGCGTCCGGACATTCGTCTGGGCCTCGAACTGCCAGTCACCCGCCTGCTTCGCGATGCGCGAGTATGCGCCGATCCCGCGCATCGACTCGAGCGATGTATCGTAGCCGTTCGTGAGTATGCCATTGTCGTGCTGGTCGCGGTCCGGACGCTGGAAGTAGCGTGCAGGTGCGCGCTGGATCCGGCGGATCGCCAGGCTGTCACCCGCGACGTTCGTGAACGCGACCTGCCCCATCCAGCTGTACGTGCGGTTCTTCCACATCGCCTGCCAGTCGAAACCCACCGCCTCGGCATGACCGCTCAGGGACTGGCGCAACGCGTCGCTGTCGAAGCTGCGCACCACGGACGTGCCGATGACGCCCAGCTGCAGGTTGCCATCCCGGAAATTGCGTCGCAGGCGGCCGACGAAATAGTTCGTCAGCGGCTCGACCTCCTCGTCGAAGCGCGTGCTGTCGAATCGCTGGGCATCGGCCCGCTCCGCTGCGGTCACGGCATTGAGCGCGCCGACCTGCCAGCCGGCTCCGGTCCGGGCCGTGACCTTGGCCGCCCCGAGGATTGTGGTGTTCTCGGGCGAGGATACGAACTCGGCCGGCTCCTGCACGAAGCCCTGGGGACGGCGGCCGATGCGGCGCGAGTAGAACAGCGACAGCGACGAGGCGTTGCTGCAGAAATAGCAGCTCAGGCTGCCGAAGCCGAACAGGCCGCTCCCTTCCACGAAGAACGGCCGCTTCTCTTCGAAGAAGGTCTCGAATGCGGACAGGTTCACCACGGCCGGGTCGACCTCGACCTGACCGAAGTCGGGATTGATCGTTGCGTCCAGTGTCACGGCGGAGCCGAGGATCGCCTTCACGTCACCGCCGACGCGCCAGCTGTTCGTGTCACCATCGTCGAACGGGCTGTTCGGCTGCAGCGGCGTGACGCGCTCCGCGCGCGCGACGACGTACGGCAGCAGCTCGATGCCGAGCCCGCGCGAGGGCACGCGCAGATCCTCCAGGTGGCCGAAGAGCGCCGGGCCGCCGGACTCGTTCCTGCCCCAGAACGCCCACATGGACAGCTCCGCCAGGCGCTCGGTATAGCGCCAGATCTGCATGCCCCAGGTCTGTTCCTCCGCAGCCGGGAAGCGGACCTGCGAGAGAGGGATGCGCAGCTCCGCAGTCCAGCCGAGCGAGTCGATCCGCGTCGCGGCCTGCCATACCGGGTCCCACGATGGATCGGCGAACGACGCCGCCTGACCGGCGTCGAACTTCACTCCCGAGGGATTGATCTGCAGGATCGTCCGGCCGGTATGGTCGTGGAACGTATCGAAGACGAACATGATGTTGTCGCCCTCGAGCGATTCGTCGCGACGCCCCAGCCGCGTGCGCACACCCGCCGCAGACAGGTCGTCGTACATGCGCGCGCCGATGTACAGGGCCTCGTCATCGTAGAGGAACCGGACGGACGTCCTCTGCGTGGCCGGCTCTCCCTCCCGCGGCTCCTGCTGCAGGAAGTTGGTCGCCTCCGGCGCCGCCAGCCACGCGCTGTCGGCGAGGCTGCCGTCGATCTCCATGGGTCCCGACCGCGGCACCGCGGTGACGGCCGGCCGCTCCACCTGCGCCGACGTCGGCGGCGTCTGCGCATACGCCGAACCGGCAGTCGCGCCCAGCAGAAACCACACTGCAGTCCGGATCATTCTGCTTCCTCCTGGTTCCCGCGTCGAATCGACACGTCGTTCGGCTCGATCGGAGACTGATCCACAGTCGTCCATGTGTGCGGTTCTTGCACCAGTAACGGGACGGAACGATCCCCGGCCGTGACGAAGGAGGAGCAGGAGATGGCGCAGTCCAAGAGCGGCAGCACTGCAAAGCGCCGCAAGTCAGGCGGGAGCACGAAGGGACCGCTCACGGAATACCGTCGCAAACGCGATTTCGAGAAGACGCGCGAGCCGGCGGGCGGCGCGGCGAAGTCCCGGCGCCGCGGCCTCCAGTTCGTCATCCAGAAGCATGCAGCCTCGAGCCTGCACTACGACCTGCGACTCGAGCTCGATGGCGTGATGAAGAGCTGGGCGGTGCCGAAGGGACCGTCACTTGACCCGTCGGTGAAGCGGCTCGCGATGCAGGTCGAGGATCACCCGGTCGAGTACAACACGTTCGAGGGCACCATCCCGCAGGGCGAGTATGGCGGCGGCACGGTCATGCTGTGGGACCGCGGCACGTACACGCCGGACGAGCCGAAGAAAGGCGAGGACGCCGCGAGCGCGGTGCGTCGGGGTCTGAGCTCGGGCAAGCTGAGCTTCACGTTCGACGGCGAGCGCCTG
>DATHVW010000022.1:0-2277 GCA_035461085.1 Longimicrobiales bacterium
AGGCGACGGCGGAGTGTGCGGCGATCTGCGCATCCTGCGCGGATGCATGTCTGGCGGAGCCGAACGTGGCGGAATTGGTGAAGTGCATCCGCCTGAACGTGGACTGCGCGGACATCTGCGAGATGACCGGCCGCTTCTTCGCGCGGGCCAGCGCGCGCGACCGGGACACCCTGCGGCACCTTCTCCGCGCATGTGCCGCGGCCTGCCGCGTATGCGGCGAGGAGTGTGCGCGCCACGCGCAGCACATGGAGCACTGCCGGATCTGCGCGGATTCGTGTCGTGCGTGTGCGGAAGCGTGCGAGCGGGAGGAGAAGGCGCTGGTCTGAGGGCGATTGGCGCGGGCGGGCTGGTCCTCAGCCCGCCCGCGCCTCGCTTGTTCCCTAAGACGTCGGCCGGTCCAGCTGCTGCCAGAGGTAGGAGTAGGTCAGCGCCAGCATCTTCGCGCGCTGCTCGTTCGTGACGCCACTGCCGTGCCCGCCCTCGGTGTTCTCGAAGTAGTAGAACGGGTAGCCCAGGGACTCCATCTTCGCGGCCATCTTGCGGGCGTGTCCGGGGTGGACGCGATCGTCGCGGGTGGTGGTCGTGAAGAGCACCTTCGGGTACTCGACGCCCTCGCGCAGGTTCTGATAGGGCGAGTACCTCGAGATGAAGGCCCACTCCTCGGGCTTGTCGGGATCGCCGTACTCGGCCATCCAGCTCGCGCCCGCAAGCAGCTTGTTGTAGCGCTGCATGTCGAGCAGCGGCACCTGGATCACGATCGCGTCGAACAGGTCGGGCCGCTGGGTCATGGCGACGCCCATGAGCAACCCGCCGTTGCTGCCGCCCATGATCCCGAGGTGGTCGGGCGATGTGACGCCGTGCTCGACCAGGAACTCGGCCACGGCGATGAAGTCGTCGTAGGCGCGCTGCCGGTTCTCCTTCAGGGCCGCCCGGTGCCACGCGGGCCCGAACTCGCCCCCGCCCCGGATGTTGGCGACGACGTACACCCCGCCGCGCTCGAGCCAGTTCGCACCCGTTACCGCGCTGTACGAGGGCGTCATGGCGATCTCGAAGCCGCCGTACGCGTAGAGCAGCGTCGGGTTCGTGCCATCGTGGGGGATGCCCTCACGGTGGATGATGAAGAAGGGGATCTTCGTGCCGTCCTTCGACGTCGCCTCGTGCGTCTCTACGTGCAGGCCCTCGGCATTGAACATGTCCGGCATGCGGCGCACCTCGCGCACTTCGCCGTTTTCCTCCGACAGGTACAGCGTCGTGGGCTGCGTGTAGCCGGAGTACGTGAAGAAAAAGCGGTTCGAGAACGGAGAGCGGCTGGATACACCCACGCTGCCCAGCTCGGGAGCCGGCACCTTCTCGAAGGTCCAGGCGCCGTCCGCATACCGGTAGCGGCGCAACTCACCGCGCACGTTGTTCAGCATGCTCACGAGCAGGTAGTCGCGTGTGCTGGTCACACCCTGGATCGTCTCGCGCTCGCCCGGATCGAGCACCAGCTCGAGCTCGCGCTTGCCCGCCAGGAAGTCCGCCAGCGACGTCGATACCAGCGTGCCCGTCTCGAACGTCCGGCCACCCACTTCCCACGGCGTGCGCACATAGACGACCATACGGTCGCCGATGATGCTCGGATCGGCGTCGAGCGGAACGTCCAGCTTCTCGAGCTGGCCGTTCTCCAGCACCTGCACCGTGCCCTCGTAGAAGTTCACCCGGTGCGACACCACCTGGTAGCGGCGTGCGGCCGTCGAGATCGAGCCTGCCCACACGCCCATGTCCGTCACCGGCGCCTCGAACACCGCGGTCGCAGCCGTGAGCGGGGTACCGCGCTGCCACAGCTTCACCATGCGCGGGTAGCCGGACGTGGTCATGCTGCCAGCCCCGAAGTCCGTGGCCACCAGCAGCGTACTCTCATCCACCCACGCGGTGCTCTGCTTCGCCTCCGGCAATGCGAACCCGCCCTCGATGAAGCGCTGGGTGCTCATGTCGAACTCGCGCATCTCCCGCGCATCCGAGCCGCCGCGCGACAGGAAGACCAGGCAGCGCGTGTAGGCCGGCTCGAGGCAGTTCGCGCCGCCCCACGCCCACGGCACCTCTTCCGCCTTCGCGAGTGCGTCCACGTCGATGATCGTCTGCCACTGCGGCTCGCCCCCGAGATACGAATCCCACGTCGTGCGCCGCCACACTCCCCGCGGGTTCGCCTCGTCCTGCCAGAAGTTGTAGAGGTGATCGCCCATCATCGAAGGGAACGCGATCCGGTCCCGCGAGTTGAGGATCTCGAGCGTGCGCTGG
>DATHVW010000023.1:0-2998 GCA_035461085.1 Longimicrobiales bacterium
TCGCGCCAAACACCGGACTCCAGCCGATACGTGTACACGACACCGGGGCCGTACCAGTTCACCGGCTGACCGATGAACAGGTCACTGCCGCTGAGCGCGATCGCGCGACCGAAGTTCGGCTCCTGCGCCGCTGACGGCCCGACCGCGGCTGCGGCGCTGATGGCAAGGAAGAGGGTCGTGCAGAGCTTACGCATGAATCGCATCCTGGAGAATGAAACGAGGTCGGCGGAACGGGTTGGGCGCTCGCCGTATCTTATTGCCGTGGCTGTGTTCCGCGCCAGTCGCCCGGGGGTCAGCGAGGCACCGCGCAGCGCCCACGGATCCGGCACTGGCTGCGGCCTACTGGACTACCCGCTCCCAGATGTCGCCGTACGTGATCACGACACCCTGGTCATCGACGATCAGGTCCGCCGTGAACGATCCGCCCCGGCTCTCGTACCTGTAGGTGTAATCCTCGATATGGGCGTAACGCTGCGGGAGTCGTTCAATCGTGAGCTCGGGGAACCGCACCCACACGGCGTCCGTCGATGCAGCCTCACCGGTCTTCAACGCGAGCCGCCGGATCGGCAGCGTGTTCGTAGCCGGGGTGAAGGCGAGGTCGATGTCCGTGAGCCCGTCGAACGCCGGGAGTAGCTCGTCGTCGCGCCACCATTCGCCCGATGGGTCGCGACGCAGCTCGAGCCGTCGCGTCGCGTCACCCTGCACGGTCTGCACATGAACGGCCCGCGTCGTCCAGTCCATTCCGCAGAAGACGTTGTAATGCACCTGGAGCGGCCGGTCATCGCTCACGGTCAGCAGCACGCCGCCAATGATGAATGCATCGGGCAGCTGCACCAGCCGGCAGTGATCGAACGACGGCTGATCGAGCCGGCGCCACAGGGCCTCCGCCAGCAGGACCGTCGGAACCCGTGTCTCCTTCACTGCACCGCCCCTTGCGACGGACTACACGACGTTCTCACATGCATACCGTGGACATGCCGTTCTCCGCGTACCGTATCGGCGGCAGTGCCGGCTTTCCCATCAGGCTTGCCACGTAGCGTTTACTGTAGACGGAGATCAGCCGGGCCTTGAGCCCGTAGATCTCGACCCGTTCGATCAGCTCGGGCGGCACGCCCAGAAGAACGGCGTACTGCACGGGACTGTCGTCCAGCATGATGCAGTGACCTCCCCCGACATACGGATATTTCCAGTCGACGAGACCGGGCGGCAGCTGGCGGCGGATCAACTCGCCGATGGACGGGAGACGCACACTCCTGATGTCGTCGCGATCGAGCTCGTTCACCGAGTACGGCATGGACTCCGCGCGGCTCGCAAGCCGCCGGGCCTGTCGGTCGAGCAGTCGCAGTGCGACCGAGTCCACTGCCATCATGATATCGACGGTGGTGTCACCTTCGACGACGAGCTCCACACGCGTTGGCAGATGCTCTATCGCTTCCGCGACGAGCATCACGCTGGCGCCTCTGGCGACCTGCTTCAGCGTGAAGCTGCCACCGTTGGTGGTAACGGATCGCCCATCGGGCTGCAGCGTGACACGACCGGTGAGCAGCTTCAGGCCGGTCTCCGCATCGCGCAGATTGCCCCTGATGGTGACACCTTCCACCATCAGACCCTCGACATCGATCGGATCCGGAACGAGCTCGATGCGAATGGTCGTATCCGCCCGGAGATCCAGCCCGATCTCGCGCGACACATAACCCAGGGCCTCCACGGAAAGCACGTAACGACCGGGCGTCACACCCGGGATGTCGAATCTGCCACGCTCATCCGTGATTGCGAGCGGGGCGTCGGCCAGACGGATGCTGGCCTCGGCGATCGGTGTGGAATCCGATTGTTCCACCACGACGCCGGCCACCGTCACGGTCTGCGCGAACAGAGCGGGTGCGTGCATGAACATCACCAGCAGCATGCCCCCGATGATGAACCTGACAGGATGGACGGATGAACCCTGTGACATGACAGCTCCTGTCCGCGGATCTCCGATGGATCGCTCATTCACCGAGCCATTCCTGGACAGACGGCGCCCTACTCTGCCGTCCAGATCAGCTGGAACTCCAGCTCCTCGGTCGAGCCGGCGCGCTCGTGCTCGATGTTGAACGTGGCATCGGCGGGAATGCGCATCCGTTCGCCCGCGACCTGGATCGTGAAGGCCGTGCCGGTCTCGATGGAGTCGGCGAGGCGGCGGAGCTTGGCGACGAACTGTGCACGGGAGTAGCCGCGTGTGATGTCCCTGTCTTTCCTTGCCATGTCATTCCCTGTCAGAGTGATGGATGGTGGGGGATGCGGCGTGGCGTCGGCGTCACGGAATGTCGGTGCGGCCCGCCTCGAAGCGCGCGAGCCGCCTATCGATACTGCGCAGCATGTCGCGGATGTCCATGATCGTCCGGACGAACCAGACGAGCAGGATTATGGGGAGGGCCCACACCATCAGTATGAACAGGAGCTCGACCGGTCCGAAATTCATGGGCATCGGTTCTCCGGTGTTGTCGATTGCGGATGGTGCTGCAGCTGGTGGTCAGGGGACGAGGTTCCGCACGACGAACCACATGTTCGCCGGCCGCTCGGCGATGCGTCGCATGTACCACGGGAACCAGTTCACTCCGTAACTTATCAGCACGCGCACCTGCGTGCCGCTCGCAGCCAGCTCGCGCTGTGCTGCGGAACGGATGCCATAGAGCATGTGCACCTCGTACGCGCCGGACGGCAGCGCCAGGACGTTCGCGTACTCGCGGATCTTCCCGATCAGCCGCAGGTCGTGCGTACCCATGACCGGCAGCGCTCCGGCGGGTGCATGGTCGAGCAGCCGCTTCGCGAGATGCAGGAAAGCCGCATCGGTGTCCTTCTTCACCGGGAACGCGACATCCGCCGACTCCTGATATGCCCCCTTCACCAGGCGGATCGCGGGTGCGGACGGCAGCAGCGACTCGAGATCGGCCGGTGTGCGCCGCAGGTACGCCTGGAGGCACAGGCCGACGCGCAGCTGTTCATTCCTGAGCCGGCG
>DATHVW010000024.1:0-18962 GCA_035461085.1 Longimicrobiales bacterium
GGATCTACTTCGCGACCCTGAGCGCCGACTGGCGCCCGACCGACAAGGTGCGGGTGAACGCGCGCTACCTCGAGCAACGCTTCCACCGCGTCAGTGACGGATCGCTCGTGCGCCTCCGCATGATCCCGCGCATGAAGGTCGAGTATCAGCTCTCGCGCCCGATATTCCTGCGTTTCGTCGGACAGTACGACGCCACGCGCATCGCCGCTCTGCGCGACGACTCACGCACGAACGACCCCGTCCTGATCCGGCGCGCCGACGGCACGTTCCGCCGCGCCGATGCCGTGCAGCGCGGCGGCTTCCGCGCCGACTGGCTCTTCTCCTACCAGCCGAATCCCGGTACGGTGCTGTTCGCGGGCTACGGCACCAGCCTCAACAACGCGGCGTTCTTCGAGCCGCGGGAGCTGGAGAGGACGAGTGACGGATTCTTCGTGAAGGTGAGCTACCTGTTCCGGATTTGAGCTGCTTTGTGGGCGGGGCTGCCGAACGGAATTTTCACCACAGAGCACACGGAGCACACAGAGGTTGGCTTCGCGGGGTAGAATCGGGGTTCGCGGCGGATGCACGGTCGTGACGGCTGAGGCCTGAGTCGCCGCGTTGGATCGGACTTCGCGGCGGCGCCCGTATCCTTTTTTCTGTTAACAACAGATGGTATGCTGGCTCATCGATGAAGTCGGATTCGATTGAGACCCCCATTTCATCATCAGTTTTCGCGCAAACACCTCATAGGTCCGTTCTCTGTGTGCTCTGTGTGCTCTGTGGTGAAAAGATTCCGTTGTTCTCGCAGTTGTCTTTCTCGCAGTAGGAACTCAGCTGTCCTTCCAACCCTCCGACCTCCCCCGGCATCCTACCACGGAAGGGGGTGTCCATCAGCACGAAACCGGACGAGCCGCTGATACGACCAGAGGACGCGGAGCCGGAGCTGATCCGGCGCGCGCAGCTGGGCGATTCCGCTGCATTCGACGCGCTGTACGGGTCGCATGCGGGCCGCGTATTCGCCGTGCTGCTGCGCCTGTGCGCCGACCGCGAGACGGCCGAAAGGCTCACCCAGGACACGTTTGTGCTCGCGTGGCGCCGGCTCGGCACGTTCCACGGCGCGAGCCGCCTGACGTCCTGGCTGCACCGGATCGCCGTCAACGTGATGCTTCAGGATGGACGCGCGGCAGGGCGGCGTGCTGCCCGCATCGTCACGGCGGATGACGATTTCCTCGCCACGGCGCCTGCGCGGGGGAGCGGCACGGATCTGCGGCTCGACCTCGAGCGTGCCATCGCGTCGCTCCCGGCCGGCGCACGGACCGCGCTCGTGCTTCATGACATTGAGGGATACACTCACGACGAGATCGCTGCCATGACAGGTGTGGCGGGCGGCACCGTGAAATCGCAGCTCCATCGCGCCCGTCGGCTGCTGCGGGAGAGACTGAACAGATGACCGGCCACCTCGATGAGCGCCAGCTGAACGACTGCGTCGATGACGCCCTCGATCCGGCGGAGCAGGACAGCGCGCGCGCGCACCTCGCCGCATGCGACTCGTGTCGCGATGCCGTCGAGAGCCTCCGCCTGCTCCGCTCGGATCTTGCCGGGCTCCCGCGCAGTATCCAGCCGCCTGCGCACGTGTTGATGGGAGTGCGCGCTGGCCTGGCTCAGGCTCGGAACAGCGCCGCGGCCCGGACATGGTACATGCGGCCGCGACTGCTCGCTGCGGCCGCCATCCTGCTCGTCGTGATCTCATCGGCGACGACTGCACTGCTGATCCGGGGCACCCCCGGCTCGGATGCCGCGCCGTATGCCGCAACGCCCCCGACCGGCAGCTCCAGCCTGGTCGCCGTGGACGCGCTCGAGCGTTCGTACGAGCACGAGGTTGCAGAAGTGCAGCGTGCGCTGGCGGGGCAGCAGAGTGCGCTCTCGCCGGAGACGCTCCGTGTGCTGCAGGCGAACCTCGACATCATCGACAGGGCGTTGAATGAAGCGCGCGCGGCACTGCGCGCGGACCCGGGCAATGACGCGCTCACTGACCTGGTCCGCTCCGGCTACGAGCGGAAGCTCGACGTCCTGCGCAGTGTGAGCTCGCACGGGAGGGCCAGCTCGTGACGCGCGGACTTGCGATTGCGCTGCTCGCCGCAGCGGGCCTGTCTGCAGCCACGGCGCTGCCGGCGGCGGCCCAGCGTACCATCGCCGAACGATTTGCGGCAACGCCTGACGGCTTTGTCCGGGTGCAGAACATCGCGGGCAGCATCAAGCTGATCGGCTGGGATCGCGACAGCATTGCCGTCACGGGCAAGGTGCACGATACGCCAGCGGAGCGCTTCGAGGTGCACCGCAGCGACGACGGCGTCAAGATCGGTCTCTGGGACACGTCGGTCGAGCGCGCCGAGCCATCGCACATCGAGGTGCGCGTGCCCGCGCGCAGCCGCATCTGGATCCGGACGGGATCGGCCGCAGTGTTCGTCGATGGTGTCACCGGCACGCTCGACGTGAATGCGGTCGGTGGCGACATCGAGGTGAGCGGTGCGCCCGCTGAAGTGTTTGCGGAGTCCATGACCGGGAGGCTCACGCTGGATGTGCGCACGGCCGTCGCGCGTGCGAAGACGGTGACTGGCGCCATACTGCTGCGCGGCGACATTGCGGACGCGACCGCGACGTCCGTCAGCGGCAACGTGCTGATCGAGGACGCGTTCGTCCAGCGCGGCAGCTTCGAGTCCGTCGATGGTGAGCTCAGGTTCGTCGGCGAGCTGCGCCGCGGCGCTTCACTCGACTTCGTCACGCATGCCGGCGCCGTCGAGTTCCTGCTGCCTGCCACGACCGATGCCGAGTTCCGCTTCTCCACCTACGAGGGCGGATTGCGCAGCGAGTTCAAGGCTCCGATCCGGACCAGCAGAAGCAAGATCAAGGGCAGTGAGCAGAACTTCGTCGTCGGCCAGGGCGGCGCTCACGTCAGCGTGCGCACGTTCCGGGGCCGGGTCACCATTCGCAGCCGCTGAACGTTCCAACCCTTCCATACAGACCGGCATCCTACTGACACGAGGCTGCCGGCACCTCCACCCCAGTCGCATTCTCATGCGGTCGTGACGCTCGATGTCCGAACGCGCCCTATCGCCACGGAGGTGTCTCATGCCTGTCCGCCAGCTTTGCCTTGCCGCAGCACTCATGTTCGCAGCCGCATCGGCAGCCCACGCCGGTCCCCCATGGATCTCCATAGAGCTGCCAGCGAATCCGCACCACGCATCCACTCGTGATGCGAGCCTGCTCGTGCGAGCGTATCACCACAGCGATGCGCTCAATGCGCCACTCACCGGGACTGCGGAAGGAATCGTCGATGGCCGCAGAGTGTCGCTGCCGCTCGAGCTGCGCGCCACCAACCAGCCGGGCGTCTTCGCGCTGACCACGCCGCTGCCCAAGGGCGGTACCTGGATCATGGCCATCACCCTGAGCGAGTCGAGCACGGCGACCGCTACCGCGCTCGTCACCGTCGATCCGCGCGGCCGCATCGTCGCCGTCGACGTGCCGTCCACCCGCACCCGCGACGGCTGGAGAGTGCCGAGCCGCGTCGATGCCGGCGATGTGGAGGCCGCACTGCGCGCCGCACACATCGCGTATACCGACGCTGGCGCACCACCCGCCAGTGGTCTGGCCGTCGTGCTGCCGCTGCTGCTGATCGGCGGCGCAGCTGCGGCCCGCAGCGCGTGGACCCGCCGATCAGGCGAGTGAATCCGGCTGCCGAACGGAATTATTCACCACAGAGCACACAGAGCACACAGAGGTGGGATTCGCGCGGGTCTCGGCATTCGCGGCGGAGAGTCTGAACTCGCGGCGGAGGATCTGAATTCGCGGCGGAGAGTCTGAACTCCGGCGGAGAGTTTGAATTCCCGGCGGAGAGTGTAGAATTCGCGGCGGAGTCCGAAACTCGGACCGGGTCGGAATTCGCCGCGGACGATCTGAATCCCAGCAAAGCCTGCATCCTTTTTATGTTAACAACAGATGGGATGCAGGCTTTGGAGATGAGTTCGGATCCCCCCCGGACTCAACATCCGTTCTCTGTGTGCTCCGTGTGCTCCGTGGTGAAAAAATCCGTTGTCTGCCCGGGAGCGCCCGCTCCCGATCTCACCCCTCGAGCTCCCTCAGCAGCCCCGCCATCCTCACGTCATACGGATCACCCGAAGGATCCTCATCCCCCACATCGTAATTCTGCTGCGGCGTTTCCAGGATCAGCGGAACGCCGCGACTGCGCGGGTCCGCGAGCAGCCACCGGAACGGCTCCACGCCGATGCGGCCCTCGCCCAGCAGCGTGTGGCGGTCGCGGTTGGAGCCGAGCTCGCCCTCGCTGTCGTTCAGATGGAAGAATGACGGCGGCTCACCCGTCGCTTCCTCGAACTCGTCCAGGATCGCAGTGAACCGCTCCTGTGAGGTGTGGATGTCGTATCCGGACGCGAACAGGTGGCACGTGTCGAGACCGTAACCGGCGCGCGGGCGCAGCGGCTTCGGGATGTTTGACAGGATGTCGCCCACCTCGGATGCCGCGCGACCCAGCGTCCTGCCCGCCCCCGCAGTGTTCTCGACCAGCAGGCGCGCCGGACCCTCGTGCGCCTCGAGTGCCTGCACCATCGCGCGTGCGACCCGCTCCGCCGCGGCCTTCGGGTCGCCATCGCTCGCAGAGCCGGGATGGAAGCAGACGCCGCCCACGCCGAGGGTATTCGACCGCTCCATCTCCTTCGTCAGGCCGCCCGCCGCGCGCGTCCACTTGTCCGACTCGGCCGTGGCGACCGAAAGGACATACGCGGCGTGCACGACGACGTGCTCCGGACGAATGCCGGTCTCGTCCAGCGCCGCGCGGAAGCGATCCACCCGTTCCTGCCGGATCGATGACTTGTCGCCGTAGAACTTCGGTATCGCCGTGAACAGCTGGAGCGTGGACAGGCCGGCGTTCGCCGCGCGACGCACGGCCATGTCGATGCCGCCGTTGTCCACCGTGTGCGAGCCGAAGACGTGCTCCGCTTTCTTCCTCGCCACGACTCAGCCCTGACGCGGCGTGTTCGCCTCGATGTTCAGCTCGATGCGAACCTCATCACCCACCACCTGGACCGCTTCCTGGAGGCGGTTCCACTGCAGACCGTAGTCGAAGCGATTGACACGCAGCGTACCCTCCGCACCCATCCGCTTGCGTCCGCTCTCCGTCGTCACGGGACCGGCCAGCTCGAACGGGATACGGACCTCCTTCGTGACATCACGGATCGTCAGGTTGCCGACCAGTACCAGGCCGTCCGCTGTCTCCTCGATACCGCTGCTCACGAACGTCAGGTTCGGATATGTCTCCGCCTCGAAGAAATCGCCGCTCCGCAGGTGGTTGTCGCGCCGCTCGTTGCTCGTGTCGATGCTGCCCGCCTCGATCGTCACCTTCACCGTCGACTGCGTGACGTCCGACTCGTTCAGCATGATGTGGCCGCTGAACCGCGTGAACTTGCCCTTCACGTTCGACACACCCAGGTGCCGCACCGTGAAGCCGACATAGCTGTGACTGGGATCGATATCGAATCGAACCGGATCCACTCGCCCCGCCGCCGTCAGCGACAGTCCCATCACCGCCACCAGACCGACTCGCATCATCCCGCTGAACCTCATCATCAACCCTTGCTGGAGTATTCCCATCGTTAACGTCGTACGGCTACTCGTTACGGTCGCGCGACAGCGAGCGGTAGTACTCCTCCACCAGCTTGCGGAATCCCTCCGGGACTTCATCCGTGCCCGAGAGGAACAGCCGCTCGCGTTCCGCACCGAGCACGTCGCGGCGCAGCCCGAACTCGTACTGCTTCAGGTTGTCCACGACCTGCTCCTGCAGCCTGCGCAGGTTCTCGCCATCGCCCCAGATCGCGTCGCTGCCGAGCGCGCGCAGGCCGCGGATCGCTTCATCGAGCTGCGATACATCACGCCCTTCGCGGGCAAGCTGCTGCCGCAGCGCCTGTGCCTCCTCCAACCGCTGCCGGACCTCGCCCCGCAGCTGGCGTGCGTCGTCGCCCGACACGCCGCCGCGCGAGCCGATCGCGCCGCGCGCACCACCGCCGCCGCCGTTCATCTGGCCGCCCGGCTGGCCGCCTTGACCACCCTGCTGTCCCTGCTGGCCCTGCTGTCCCTGGCCTTGCTGGCCGCCCTGCTGACCCTGGCCTTGTTGACCCTGGCCTTGTTGACCTTGCTGTCCTTGCTGACCTTGCTGTCCCTGACCCTGCTGACCCTGCTGACCCTGCTGGCCCTGCTGACCCTGCTGGACCTGCTGTCCCTGCTGGCCCTGGCCCTGTTGTCCCTGCCGGCCCTCGCCGTCCCGTTCCGCGGCTTCGCGCGTGCGCTCCTGCATGGACTCGAGGCCGCGCGCCAGACGGCGCAGGCGGTCGAGCGCCTCGCCGGCGCGCTGCTCCGGGTTCTCGCCGATCGCGCTGTTCGCCTGTTCCAGACGCTCGCGCAGTTCTGCGATGTCGTCGGCGATCTGCTGCTCCACGGTGCGGCCGAACTCGGCGTTGCCGCCGGCATATGCGAACTGCCGCGAATAGGCGATGCGATCCTCCAGCTGATTATCGCGGATGGAGTTGGCGGCTTCCTGCAGCCGGCGGGATGCGTCTCTCTGTTCCGAGCGTGATGCGCCAGCAAGCCGGTCGATCTGACGCTCGAGCTCGGAGACCTCCTGCATCTGCTCCCCCTTCTGCTCGATCAGGCGACGCGCCTCCTCATTGCGCTGCGCACCGGTCATGCCCTGAAGCCGGTCCATCCCCTCCGCAATCTCGCGCTGGTCGCGCTCGAGCTGCCGTGCGCGCTGCAGGGCCTCCTGCGTCTGCTGCTCCAGCGTCTCGCTCTGGCTCCGTTCCAGCCGGCGCCGCGCCTCCTCCAGCTCGTTCAGCGCCGCGTTCGCGCTGGCCGTGTTGCCGCTGCGCGCATTGGCCGCGCTCCGCCGCATCTGGTCCGCGGCCTCCTGGAGCTGGCGCGCGACGTCGGCCAGGCTCTGCTGCCGAGTTTCGCGCGACAGTCGCTCCAGCTGACGGGCGGCCTCTTCCGTTTCCTCCGCCAGCTGACGCTGGCTCTGCGCACCGCCACCGCCGCCCTGCTGGTTCTGCCGCATCGCGGCCTGCTGCCGCAGACGCTCGTTTTCCTGCTCCTGCCGCCGCGCCAGCTCGCGCAGCCGCTCCAGCGCGGCGTCCACTTCGTTCTGGTTCTGCGCCTGCTGCTGCTCGCCGCGCTGCACGGTCTCGTACTGGTTCTGCAGCTTGTCGCGTTCCAGCTCGAACAGGTCGGCCAGGTCCTCCGCGTTCGGTGCACCGCCGCCACCGCCACCGCCGCCACCCTGCTGCTGCTCGAACGCCACCTGCACTTCACGGAACAGCGCCTCCGCACGCTGCAGCTGCTGGAGCGCACGCTGCTCGGCACCGAGCGCGTCACGCGTATCCGGCGTGCGCAGCTCCTCCAGCGCCTTCTCCATCTCCGCGGTCGCGAGCGGCAGGATCGCGGCGATCCGGGCGAACATGCTGTCCTGCGTGATCTGGCGATTGTCCATGCGCGTCCGCAGCGTGGACACCTGCTCGCGCAGGCGGTCCTGCATCAGCGTAATGGTGTTCAGGTGCTCCGCGAACTCGCGATCCTGATAGTTGGCGCTGTCGCGGATCAGATTGAACGTCGCGGTGATGATCTCGCGCTGACGCTGCGACAGCTCACCGGGCGAATCCCCATCCTGCTGTCCGCCGCCGCCGCCACCACCACCGCCACCCTGCTCGGCCTGCCGGTAGTCGCGACCGAACGGACGGATGTTCATGAAGAAGATGTCGCTCGTGACCGAGTTCTCCGCGGCACCGCTGTTGTCCGTCGCACGCGCGAAGTACGACACCAGGTCGCCCGGCTCCAGGTCCAGCTCCTCGAGGTAGAACGTGTGACCGGCACTGGCCTCCGTGAGCGCCCGCGCATTGTTCAGCAGCGGCACCACCTTCTCCTCGCCTCCATTCACGCTGTAGACCAGCTCCAGCCGCGCCACGCCGAAGTCATCCTCGGCGGACGCTTCCACGAACACTTCCTCGACCGTCGTCGGACGGGTGTCGTGGCCGGGCTTCGTGATGCGCACGGCCGGCCCGCGATCGTCCACCACGTCGATCAGGTACTGCGGCGACCCGGACACCGTCACACTGTCGGCTGTCGTCAGCTCGATCGTGTAGAAACCCTCGCCCCCAACGGTGATCACGCCTTCCAGCACGCCATCCGCATTCGCCTGCATGCGGATGTTGCGACCGCCGTCCAGCACGATGCGGCCGGCCGCGACGGGCATCGTCGTCGTCGCACGGATGACCACACGTGAGCCGCGCAGCGCGACGATGTCGCCACCATCCTCCACGACCTCGTCCGGCAGGCCGGTGTAGTCCGGATAGTCGTAGACGAGCTCTATCTGCTCGACATAGGGCAGGTCCGCGACATCGATGCGATAGAGCGGCGAGCGCACGCCATCGGCCTCGATGTAGTACTCCGTCGGATTGGCGACGTCGAACAGCAGCACCTCGTACTGCGACGGCTCATCCATGGCCGTCAGCGGGAGGCTCTGGAATACGCTGTCGCCGGCGTTACGCACCATGATCTCGACCTGCTGCGCGATGCCGTTCATGCCGGCGCGTGCTTCCCAGCCGAACAGTGTCGCGGTCACCACCTGGTCTGACCCGCGCGCGATCGTCACGTCGCCCGGCTCCACCTCGACACGGTACGGGTTGGCGTCCGCAGCGGCACTGAACGGGTTGAGCAGCGTGCCTGCGCCGTGACGGAACAGCGGCGGCCCGAATCCGGTCAGCCCGATGCCGAACAGAAGCGTGATGCCGACCGCGGCGGCGAACCGGTGCAGGTCGCGCCGGTCCACGGCGCGGCCATCATCGATCTCGCGGCAGCGCTCGATCGCATACTCGACCGTGCGCTGTGCCAGCGCGGGCGACACCGCGGCGTTGTCCGCATCGAGCGCACTGATCAGCGTGTTCTGGAGTGACGGCTCGTGCTCCTCCAGGTAGAGCGCCACCTGCTCGTTGGTGACGCGACGCCGGAGCGGCAGGATGATGAAGCGGGTGATGAGCGCGAGCACCACGGCAACGGCAATGACGCGGAACGTGATGACCGATCCGGACGAGAAATTCAGGCGCTCGAGACCGTACGCGGCCACGAGGAAGAGCATCAGCCCCGCGGCGAGTGTGATGAGCATGCCGCGCAGCAACACCTTCATGCGCCAGCGCCTGCGCACCGCGCCGATCACCTCGATCAGGCGTCCGCGTGCATTGTGTGATCCGGTCATGTCCACCTCACCGTAGTGCGGGTCGCACGGCCCGGCGATTGGCGAATACCGCCTCTGCCGCGAGCAGCGCGAATACGACGAATAGCAGGTACCACCACAGCGCCTGCCGCTTTTCCTGTTCCGCCGGCGCGAGTCCTGCCGCGGCGCTCGCTCTCGTGTCCGGACCGGTGCTGGTCACCGCGGCCACCATTTCCGCCGGATCCACCACGCCCAGGTCCGACTCGGCGACATCCACGTTGACGGCGTGCTCGCGCAGGGTGCTGCCCCCCGCGCGTGCCTCGCGCACCTCGTAGAACCCCTGCTCGTTCATCGTCAGCAGCGTGTTCTCCGCCGCGACCTCGACCCGGTCGCCACGCGGCGTGTTGACCACCAGCGGCATGTCCTCCGGGACCGCCACGTCGACGATCTGACCGGCAGTGCTCCACGGACGGGCGGGGGTGAACCCCGCCGCGCGCTTCACGATCTGATGCACGAGCGGCAGGTATACGGGCTCGAGCGCGAGGTTCGTCCACCAGGAATCCAGCGTACTGCCCCACACCAGCGCGCGGCCTTCGCCGACCGGCCGCTCCACGAGCGCGACGCTGCCATCATCGAAGCGCGCAAGAATCGTGGCGCCCGTCCCGCTCGTGTCCCCGGCCGCACGCGCATCCGCTGCCGGCACCGGGCGGTAGCGATAGAAACGCGCCGCTCCGAACGCGCCCGCGCGCGGCGCGCGGAACAGCTCGAACACGGGGTGCGAGTACTCGAGGAAGCCGAGCCGGCCGCCGCCATCCTCCACGCGGTCCACCACGCGGTCGGGCGTGCCGCCGCCGATCGTGCGAGCCGACTCGCTCCAGGCCGACGACGCGCTGCGATCGCCCGTCGCCAGCACCAGGCCGCCACCCGCGCTGACCCACTCCACGAGCCGGCGACCTGCATCACCCTCCGGCGGCAGCACGTCGTTCAGCACGACGACGTCCGCACGCTCCAGCTCCGCGGCCGTCGGCACTGCGCCGCGCTTCATGGTCACCGAGAACGGCGGGTCCTCCGCCAGCTCCAGTGCACGACGCAGATACAGGCTCGCATCCCGCCCGGTCGGCTCCACCACGAGCACCCGGATCCCCGGCGCGGGCTCGAGCATGAAATGGAACGTGTTGTCTGCGGCGAGTGCGTCAGCGCTCGAGCGCACCGACGCGCGCTGCGCACGGTCCTCCAGGGTCACCGGCTGGAGCTCTACACTCGCCGTGCCGTTCGCGGGCACGTCGGCCTCCACCGTCTGCAGCGTGCGGTCACCGACATCGAACGCCACGCTCACGCGCACGGTCTCAGCACCGCCATTGGCGAGGTGCGCGACGGGAGAGACACGCTCTCGGCCGGTAACGCGCGAACGATTCAGCGTAACGTGCGTGACCGCGACGTTCGCCGTCGCCGCATCCGTGATGTGCACCGGCCGCAGCTCGGCGCCCCCGGGCATCTGCGCCCCGGCAGCACCATCCCAGCCGGCACGCTGGAAATCCGAAATGAGGATTGCCTCCCGGCGCGTCAGCTGCGACGAGCCCAGGATGCTCTGCGCTAGCTTCAGGGCCGGCGTATAGCGTGTCACGCCGGACCCGGCGCGTGCGCTGTCCAGTGCGCTCCGCAGCCGGGCGCGATCCGTCGTCGGCTGCAGGACGGCGCGCGCGGCCCCGTCGAACACGACGAGCGACGCACGATCGTCCGGACCGAGCCCGTCTATCGCCGTGCGTGCGGCCGCCAGTGCGCGATCCCACCGGTCGCCGTAGCCCATGCTGTAGGAGGCATCGAGCAGAATCACGACCTCGCGAGCCGCGTCACCCTGTGCCACGGCGTTCGGGCCGCGGTCAACGAACGGCCGCGCGAACGCACCCACGATCAGGATCAGCGCCAGGCAGCGCAGCGCGAACAGCCACCAGTTCCGGATCCTGCGTCGCTTCACGACCGGCTGCGGGATCCGGCTCAGGAACATGAGCGACGGGAACTCCACCGCGTCGTGCCGCTCGCGCCGGATGAGATGGATGAGCAGCGGCACCGCGAGCGCGGCAAGACCAATGAGGAAGGCGGGCGTGAGCAGGTTCATCAGCGTCCTCCTCCCGACCGTGCAGTGCCGCGCGTCAGCCGCTCGCGCGCGGCCAGGTAGGCGAACAGCGCGTCATCGAGCGGCGTCGATGTGTCGAACATCGCGTAATCGATCCGCATCTCCGTCAGCTTCCGCCGGATCGCGGCGATGTGCTCCTGCATGAGATTGCGGTACCGCTCGCGCACGGCCGGCGTGATGACGGGAATGCGCTCGCCCGTCTCCAGGTCCTCGAAGCTCGTCGCCTCGTCGAGCGACACGCTGCCCGCCGCACCCTCCAGATCGATCTCCGTCCGGTCCAGCACATGGAACACGATGACATCGTGGCCGCGGTGCCGGAGCATGCCGACGGCCGACTGCACGCGGTCCGGGTCCTCGTACAGGTCGGAGATGATCGCGATCAGCCCGCGCCGGCGCAGCAGCTCGGTCGCCTTGCGCAACGAGCTGTCGAGTGACCCCGCGCGCTCCGCTTTCACGCGATCGATCGTGTGCAGCACGACGTCCAGGTGCTTCGCGGACGGCGGCACGTAGTCCACAATGTCACTGTCGAACGTGAGCAGCCCCACCCGGTCGCGCTGCTCGCGCGAGAAATAGGACAGCGACGCCGCCAGATATTTCGCGTACTCGAGCTTCCGGATGCCCGCGCCGCCGTACGACATGGACTTCGACACATCGAGCAGCACCGTGAAGTTCGAGTTGGTGTCCGCCTCGTACTCCTTCACGTAGTAGCGGTCCGTCCGCGCGAAGAGCCGCCAGTCGATGCGCCGGATGTCATCGCCCGGGTAGTATGCCCGGTGCTCCGCGAAATCGAGCGACATGCCGAGGTACGGCGCGCGATGCAGGCCGTTGATGAAGCCATCGACGACCGTGCGCGCCAGCAGCTCCAGGTTGTCGATCCGCGAGAGAGTCTTCGGATCGATGAACCCGGTGCCCGGGATCGGCTGGACGGAATGCCGCAGTCTCACGTCACATCCCCGACTTGGGTACCGGAACGACCTCGAGCAGGCGGTCGATGATGCGGTCCGTCGTGACCCGCTCCGATTCCGCGTGGAAGTTCGTCAGGATCCGGTGCCGCAGCACCGGATGGGCGAGCGCGCGCACATCCTCGAACGATACGTGCGTGCGGCCGCGCATGAGCGCGCGCGCCTTGCCGCCCAGCACCAGATACTGCGCGGCGCGCACGCTCGCGCCGTAGGACACCCACTCCTTCACGAAGTCCGGCGCGCCGCCCGGCAGCAGTGTGGCGCCGTGCTTCTCGGCCGGACGGCTGGCACGCACCAGGTTCACTGCATAGCGCAGCACCGGCTCCGACACGGGCACCTTCCGCACCAGCCGCTGGAACGCCACGAGGTCGGCGCCCGTCACGACGTGCTCGAACACGTGATCCTGCACTGCCGTGGTGGAGCGCACCACGTCCATCTCCTCCGTCTCCGGCAGGTGCTCGATGATGATCTGGAACATGAAGCGGTCCAGCTGCGCTTCCGGCAGCGGGTACGTGCCTTCCAGCTCGATCGGGTTCTGTGTCGCGAAGACGTGGAACGGCTCCTCGAGTTTGTACGTGCGCCCCTGGATCGTCACGCGATGCTCCTGCATCGCTTCCAGCAGCGCCGCCTGCGTCTTCGGCGGCGTCCGGTTGATCTCGTCCGCCAGCACGATGTTGGCGAAGATCGGGCCGGGCGCGAATACCATCTGACGTCGCCCCGTCTCGGCATCCTCCTGGATGATGTCGGTCCCCGTGATGTCGGACGGCATCAGGTCCGGCGTGAACTGGATGCGCGAGAACTTCAGGTTCAGCACCTGCGCGAGCGTATGCACCAGGAGCGTCTTCGCCAGTCCGGGCACGCCGATGAGAAGCGAGTTGCCGCCCACGAACAGCGACAGCAGCATGTGCTCGACCACCTGCTCCTGGCCGATGATCAGCTTGCCCAGCTCCGCCTGGATCCGGTCCGCACCCTCTTTCATCCGCTCGGCGAGCTGGATGTCATCGTTCTCCTGCAGTCCGGACAGCTCGATTACCGTCGCCAAATGCTCCCCCGTTCCGTTCAGTGCGTCAGCGCGTACATCATGTAGTTGACGCCCAGCTTGTACGCGTCGTTGGACAGGTCCACGGCGTAGAAGCCGCTGGCACTGTATTCCATGTATTCGCCGATATCGTTGTCGTGGTTCATCATCACCAGCTGCCGCTTCGTCGGGTCATTGTCCTCGAACAGGCCCCAGTACGTCGGCGGATTGCGCCGGTTGCTCTGGTTGATCGTCAGTGTGCCCAGCTCAATGTCGAAAAACGACTTGAAGATCGGCTCCGCACCCGTCAGCTGGATGGGCCGGAGCTCGGGCAGCACCCGACGCAGCTGCTCCTGCAGGTTCATAATGTCGTAACCACCATAGTCATCGAATATCATGAACCCGCCCTTGAGCAGGTACGCACGCAGACCCGCGACTTCCTCATTGGTCGGCACCCAGAATCCGGGCTCGGAGAGCCACAGCACCGGATAGCGGAAGATCTCCGGATCATCGAGCGCGAACACGTTGCCGCCCGTCAGCCCGTCGAAGGTCCGCGCAAGCGACACCTCGCGCATGATGCTGCTCAGGTTGCGCTCGGCATAGGGGCGGTCGTGATGCCACGGCGGCTCGCGGCTGACACGGCGGCCGAAGCCGCCGCCGCCGCGGGTGTCGAAATACACGCGGACGAACGTGAGCCGCCCGTCATACGGCGTGCGCGGGCAGTCCTGCGGCTCGTAGCAGTAGGGTACGTAGTCGGCCGGCATGCCACGCTGCTGCGCCGATGCGATCACGGCACTCGCCGCCAGCGCGCCGAACGCCAGTGCCGGGGCGAGCCGCAGGAGTGCGCCGCGCTTCGCGCGCCGGGCCCGCCGTGTGGGCGACAGCCGCGCCGGGCGCTCGAGGTCGGACGTTCGCCACACTCGCATCACGACCCTTCCTGCAGGCGCAGGAGCAGCGTCTGCGCGTCCGCGAAGTTCGGTGCGATCTCGAGCGCGCGCAGGACCTCCCGGCGCGCCTGCGTCCGGTCGCCGGCCTCGAACAGGGCGGCGGCCAGACGATAGTGCGCGTCCGCGCGGTTCACCGGATTCAGCGCCAGAATCGCCCGGCGCTCGCGCACCGACTTCGCGTGCTGTCCCGTGGCCGCATACAGCTCCGCCATGCGCTCGTGCACCGCGGCGTCGTACGGGTGGATGTACATCGCCCGCTCCAGCATGTCCGCCGCACCGCGCGCGTCACCCGCCTCCGCGAGGAGGTCCGCGAGCGTCACGTGCCCGTCGTAATCGCTCTCGCGACGCAGAACGTGCGCGCGCAGGGCAGCGATGGCGGCCGCGGTATCGCGATTCGCGATCGCGGCGCGGTACAGCACCATGTACGGGCCGTCCACACCCGCGTATTCCGGGTACATGTCGCGCGCACGTTCCGCCTCCCGCACGGCAATCGCCGTATTGCCCGCATCCAGCGCGGCCTCTGCGCCACGCAGCGCACCGAGGAAGGCACCGCCGAGCTGTACCGACCCGCCGCCGTGGTCCGCCCCCGCCGGGACATCAATGGCCGCGAGCTGCGTCGCGAACTTCTCGCGCAGGTGGCGGTCGAACTGCTCGTCGAAGGCGGCCGGCTCCGTCCGCAGGACACTGCGCAGCACCTCGTCGTGCGTCCTGCCATCGCCGTAGGCGCGCAGCATGTCGCGGAGCGCGCGTTCGCCGTGCTCGTCCTCGATCATCTCTGCGACCAGCGATGCCTGGTAGTACGCGTGCATGATCTGCTGCGGATACTTCGGCCGCACGAACCCGGCGTTCAGCTCGCTCACCGGCAGCATCTGCCCGCTCTTCAGTGCCGCCAGGAAGTCCGGCGACACCGCCTCACCCCAGCCCGGCCGTGCACGCCGCTCCTCGAGGACGGATATGCCCTCCGTCAGCCAGCGCGGCACGCGATGCCTGGATGCCGCGAGCGTCACCGCGTGCGCAATCTCGTGCCACAGCGTCGAGCCCCAGTTGAAGTCGCCGGGGTCGCGCGCCGCGGGCGAGTCGAGCGCCAGGATGTTGCCGAACGCGATGCCGAGCGCGCCGAGTCCTGCGAGCCCCACACTGCGCACACTGAAGTCCGCATGACGCGGGTAGACTTCGACGCGCACGGGGGTCTCCGGGCGCGCGCCGTAGCGCTGCGACAGCTGCTCGTACGCCTCCTCCGACAGCTCCGCCATGTACAGCTCGAGCACATCAGCCTCGTCCCCGTGCAGGAACAGCTCGAAGCGCGGCGTCGTGCGCGTGACGTACTGCGGATACGTATCGAGCAGGTCGAGCGTGTTCTTCACCCAGACGTTGTACGGATCGCCGCGGAACGCGATGTCGAGACTGTTCCGCGCGGCCTCCACGTTGCCGAGCCTGAGCTCCGTCAGACCGATCAGCGCGTGACCGCTCCAGTTGGTCGAGTCGAGCGCCACACCGCGGCGGGCAATCTCGACCGCCTGCGCGTAGCGGCGGTGCTGCGCCGCCATCTCGGCCACCATCACGTCGAACGCGCCGTACGCCGGATCCAGCTCCAGCGCGCGGCGTCGCATCTCAGCGTGCGCTCGCTCATCGCCGCGCAGGAAGTGCACGGCGCCGAGCATGGCGAGTGCATCGCCATATGCCGGGTTCACGTCGAGCGCGCGTTCCGCCTCCTGCCGTGCGCCGTCATAGTCCTCCAGCCCGAGCAGCAGCTGTGCACGGAACGTCCGCGCCGCAGGGGCGGCAGGATTCACGGCGAGGCTGCTGTCCACGAGTGCGAGCGCCTCGTCCGAGCCGTCGAACGCCTTTGCGCGCGCCAGTCCCAGCAGAGCTTCAGGATGGCGCGGATTGATCGCGAGCACGTCGCGGAACAGCGCCGATGCCTCCGTGCTGCTGTACTTCGCCAGGAACAGTGCGCCCTCGCGCAGCTTCGGCAGCGGGTTCGACGGATCGACTCGCGCGGCTTCTTCATACGCGCGCACGGCGTCGTGGAACAGCTGCGGATCCGTTACGCCCAGATACGCGACCGCAGTCGCCACGGCCGTGAGATCATCCGCCGTACGGGCCGTGCCATTGTTGTAGATGTCGATGAACGCATCGAAGTCGGCGAGCGCCTCGGCGCGTGCGCCGCGCTCCCACCTGGCGATGGCCAGGTTCAGGCGTGCCTGCAGCGCGTCCGTGCTCTCGCCTTCGACAGCGCGGGCGAACGCTCGTTCCGCTTCCTCGCGACGGCCGCGTGCATAGAGCGCCTCGCCCAGCACGTTGGCCAGCTCGGCCGGCACTGCCGCGGCCGTCGAGCCGTTCAGAGCCGCACGCTCCGCGTCCTCGTAACGGCCGCTCTCGAGCAGCACGCGCACGAGCAGCCGGCGCGCCGCCGGCTCGGTTGCAGAGCGCAGTGCAGCGGCGGCCTCTTCGTACCGGCCCGTCCGATACAGTTCTTCGGCAGACCCGGCCGGCTCCTGCTGGCGCGCGCACGCCGGCTGTACGACCGCGGCCGCGAGCAGCACCGTTCCCGCAAGCAGAGCCGCACGCATCACGTGCCGCCCCCTTCCAGGCGCCGTATCGACTGCGCGTTCCGTGACAGGTCCACGAGCAGTTTCTCCAGCGCCGATTCGTACTCCGCTGCCGGCATGCTGTCCTTGCGCGCACGCAGCGCGTCGAGCGCTTCCTCGATGCGCGCCTTCTCCGCATAGAGCGCGCGCAGCTCCGGTGACGCGCCCGCCGCGGCCGCGCCGGCCGACCCCAGATGGAAGGCACCCGCAGCCCGGCCGTGCGGATTGGCCGCAGCCACTTCGGTCACGCCCTTCCCGTCGCCGACCGCGTCCAGCAATGCATGCTCGGTCTGCAGCTTGTTGCCGCGCTGATATTCACGCTCGACTTCGTGCCGCGTGTACTCGAACGCTTCCAGCAGCGATACGCGGCCATCCTTGTTCGTGTCCGCTGCATCGCCCGTCAGCGCGGCCGCGAAATGGCGACCGAACACGGTCTCATTGGCCTCCATGCCCGACTTCGTCGCCGTGATGACGATGCGATTCGGCCCGGCGAGGTCCTGGATGAATCCGCCACTCGCACTCGTCGCGTTCACGACCGCGACGCGCTGTGTGCCGAGCGGCGCCAGCAGACCGGCCAATGCCTTCCCGTCGATGTCCGGCCCCGGCAGGTTGATCCGCGATTCACCCGACTGGTAGCTGCCGTGGCCGAAGATCACGATCAGGATGCGATCGTTGGCCGCAGCACGCTGACTGAGCGTACGCAGCTCCCGCTCGACGTTCTCGCGCGTAGACCGGGCCCGTATCCCCGCGTGCGCAGCATCATCCTCCGCGAGCCACACGACGTTCGACGCCGGCAGGCCGTATCGTTCCACCGCTGCGGATGCCAGTCCGCTCCCCCACTCCACGAAGTCCCGGGCGAAGCGATCCTCACCGGACAGCCCGGAAATGATGACCAGGTGACCCGCTGGTTCCTGCGCCGACGCTGATGTGGCCGCCGCGCATGAAAGGACGCCGCAGGCGCCGGCGCGTGCCAGTACGCGGTACGCCCACCGCGTCACCCGCAGCGGCCTCGCGCGCAGTCCCCCGAACAGGCCCGTACGGATGTCTTTCCTCATGCGAGGCCTCTCCACCTGCGATAGATCCATTCCGCAGCCAGCAGTCCCACCAGCAGCAGGAACACGGCAGGCATGTCCCAGAGGTCGCGTTCCTCCTGCACGGTGGCGCCGCGCCCGGCGTACGCGATGTCCTCGGCGAGCGATGCAGCGTTCGCGGTCGTGTAGAATCGACCGCCGGTCTCGTCCGCGATGCGGCGCAGCAGCGGTGCGCGCATCTGTGACCCGAAGAACTCGTCGCGTCGCGGCTCGGCGTACGCGTAGACGGGGCTGGCCGCCAGTGTGCGCCCATCGCGCTCCGCGGTCACGCGCACCGTGTGCAGCCCCGGTCCCGCAGCGGGGAACGTCGCGTGATACTCACCATCGCGTCCGACCGTCCAGCTCATCGGCACTTCCGTCTGCACGCCGTCCGGCGTCGTCACCTGCGCGACGACGCGGCCATCGTTCACCTTCGCGAAGCGGTCATCGCTCACGTCCGCCGTGATGCGGATCGGATCGCCCGGCGCGACGTGATCGGCGGCGAGAGCCGCCGTCACCGGCTGCGGCACACCGCTCACGAGCCAGCGCAGCAGCTGCCGCCAGAACAGCTCATGGGTCTGGTCCTCGAGCGGAACGTCGGCGTGCATCTGCCATATCCACGTGTCCTGCACGGGCAATGCGAACGCCTGGCCGCGGCCGTAGCGCTGCCATGCGAGCACCGGTCGGTCCGAACCGGAGCGCTCGCCGGACCCCGTCAGCAGCGCGACCGCACCCGCCTTGAGCGGACCGACGCGGTTGTAGGTCGTCGGCGGCGGCAGCGTCCGCCACCGCTCCTCCGAGCCTCGCTCCGTATCGGCGACGCGCAGCGCAGGCTGCGCGGCGCCGGCAGGCGTCAGGCGCACCGAGAGCGTATCGAAGAACGTCGTGTCGCGTGAGAATCGCGGGTCGAGCGTGACCGGCAGAGTCTCGGCGACCGGCGTGCCGGCATAGCCGCCCTCCGCGAATGCATGACGGCCGCCGAGCATGAGCAGGCTA
>DATHVW010000025.1:0-1540 GCA_035461085.1 Longimicrobiales bacterium
GCCGACGACTATCTGACCAAGCCGATCAACTTCCCGGAGCTGGAGGCGCGCGTGCGCTCGATGCTGCGGATCAAGCGGCTGCAGGACGAGCTCGAGGAGAAGAACAAGGAGCTGGAACGCCTGAGCATCAGCGACGGCCTCACCGGCCTGTTCAATCACCGGCACATCCACGGGCTGCTCGCGGAGGAGTTCGAGCGGGTAGCGCGCACGAACGACTGCATGTCGGTCGCGATGTTCGACCTGGACCACTTCAAGTCGGTCAATGACACTTACGGTCATCAGGCGGGCGACCGGGTACTGGTCGAGCTCGCGGACATCCTGCGCGATGTGGCCCGCGACGTGGACCGTCTCGGCCGGTACGGCGGCGAGGAGTTCATGGCGCTGCTGCCGGAAACGTGCATTGACGATGCCGCGGTCTTCGTCGAGCGCGTGCGCCGTGAAGTGGCGCGCCGGCCCTTCGACGTGGGCGGTGACGAGCCGCTCCACATGACGCTGTCGGCCGGGGTCGCAACGTATCCGCATGAAACGATTCGCGACGTCGAGTCGCTCGTCCGGCTGGCGGACCAGGCGCTTTACACCGCGAAGGAGACGGGTCGAAACCGTGTCGTGCGCTTCGATGAGGCCGTGCTCGAGACTGCGCAGCCCACTCAGACCTGAACTGCACAGAGACATCAGAACGTGAGCGATGCCGCCACACCGGACGAGCTGAGTCCGGCCCTGCTCCAGCGCGTGGAAGAGCTGCGCCGCCGGCTGCACGAGGCGAATTACGAGTATTACGTGCTCGATTCGCCGACGCTCAGCGATGCGGAATGGGACCGCATGCTGCGCGAGCTGAAGGAGATCGAGGCCGCGCACCCCGAGCTGGTCACACCCGATTCCCCGACAGTGCGGGTCGGCGCCGAGCCGGCGACGCAGTTCAGCAAGGTCAGCCACATCGCGCCGATGCTGTCGCTCGACAACGCGTTCTCCTCCGATGAGCTGGTGGCGTGGGAGGATCGCAACGCGCGTATCGCGAGCGAAGTACGTGAGTCAGGCTACGTCGCGGAGCTGAAGATCGATGGAACGGCGGTCGCGCTCCGCTACGAGAATGGCGTGCTCGTACGCGCCGCCACGCGCGGCAACGGCACCATCGGCGAGGAGATCACACAGAACATCCGCACCATCCGTGACGTCCCGCTGCGCCTGCGCGCCACGAGCCGTGTCCCGGAAGTCATGGAGATCCGCGGCGAAGTCTACATCCCGCTATCCGGGTTCCGCGAGATGAACGAGAAACGCGAGGAGGCCGGCGAGCCGCTCTTCGCGAATCCGCGCAATGCCGCGGCCGGTGCACTCCGTCAGCTGGATCCGCGCCAGACTGCAGAGCGGCCGCTCCGTTTCTTCGGATTTCAGATCCAGCTGGATCCTGATCGAAACGACCGACTGCCCGTGAGCACCCAGCAGGACCTGCTGGCATTGCTCACGGACTGGGGCGTCCCCGTCAATCCCAACCGCACGGTGTGCGGCACCATCCAGGATGTCATCGCGTACATCGAGAAGGCTG
>DATHVW010000026.1:0-39671 GCA_035461085.1 Longimicrobiales bacterium
GCGATCGGCCACGACGAGCAGGTCGTGCCCGTGCTCCAGCGCTGCAACGCTCATTGTTGACGTGGAGAGGATAGTCGGCGATTCTGTGGCGACATCCTAGGGGCGGGCGGCGTCGGACGCAAACGCGGGCGACGGGCCGGCTCGTCTTTTCCGGCCAGGGCAGTCCAATGAAGTACATCACGACGAACGACGAGGTGGAGCAGCTGGCGGAGGCGCTGCAGGAGGCGCCGCTGTTCGCCGCAGACACGGAGGCGGCCGGCTACCATCGCTACCATGATCGCATCTGCCTGCTGCAGATCTCGACGCGTGATCAGACCTATCTGATCGACACCCTGACCATCAACGATCTGTCGGCGCTCGGGCCCGTGTTTGCGGCAGCCACCCACGAGGTGGTGCTGCACGATGCAGATTATGATCTCCGCCTTCTCGCGCGCGACCACGACATGCGGATTGGCGGCCTGTTCGACACGAAGCTCGCTGCGCAGCTGCTGGGCGAGCCCGCATTCGGGCTCGGTGCGCTCGTGGAGAAGTATCTGGGCACCCGTCTGGACAAGAAGCACCAGCGGGCGGACTGGGCGCAGCGGCCGCTGCCGCCGGAGATGCTGTCGTACGCGGCGGAGGACACGCGCCACCTGCCGGAGCTGCGCGACCGCCTGAAGGGGGCGCTGGAAGACGCCGGGCGAAGCCATTGGGCGGAGGAGGAATTCGGTCTGCGCGAGCAGACGCGGTGGGACGCGTCGGCTCCCGTCGAGGAAGGCTACCTGCGCATCAAGAACACGCGGGACCTCACACCGCGCCAGATGGCGGCATTGCGCGAGCTGCACGAATGGCGGGAGGCCCTGGCCGAACAGCGGGACGTGGCGACGTTCCGCGTCGTCGGCAACGACGTGCTGATCGCCGCCGCACGGGCACTGCCGCGCAGCGTGCGCGAGCTGTCGCAGACGAAGGGAATCCCCGGCAGCATCGCGGAGCGGTACGGCAACGACATGATCGAGCGAGTCGGTCGCGCGCTGGATTTCGATGACTCGGAGCTGCCACGTCGCCAGCGCGGGCCACGCCGACCGCCGCCCGATGCCGATTTTGACGAGCTGGTGGAACGGCTCAAGCGCATCCGCGACGCGGCCGCGGAGGAGCTCGGTCTGGATCGCGGATTTCTGATGCCGCGGCAGCAGCTGGAGGCTATTGCGCGGCAGCGGCCGCGCACGGAAGCGGACCTGGCGGAAGTGCCGGACATTCGCCGCTGGCAGGTGGAGGCCCTCGGTGCGAGGCTGCTCGGCGCGCTGAAGTAGGTAATCTGCCGGATCGGGCGACGGCTTTAATGCGGCGCTCAGCCCTCCCAGGGATCGAAGCCGAACGTCAGATAGTCGTTCGCCTTGCCCTCGATGCCCTCGATCGCCTTGTCCAGCTCGGCCAGTATCTCGTCGTTCTCGCCGGCACCCGCGGCCGCGGCCCGGATGGACTCCATGAGCGGCCGGATCTCCTTCGGCTTGAGCAGCACGTACGCCTTCGGCGCCGGCTCCTCGCCCCGCGGCAGGATGACGAGGTCGACGAGGTCCGTCTCCTGCGATATCTTCCACACGTCCGACGTCTTCTTGAGCAGCTTGTCGGCCGTCTTCACATCCGTGTGGAGCGTGCGGACCATGCGCTGGGCCTCACGGTCACCGGCCGCTGCGCGCTGACGCGAGAGGCGGCGGCCCAGTGCCTCGGCCGCGTCGTCCTCGCGCTTTTCGGCCGTGCGCGAGAGCAGCTCGCCCACGTAGGCGTAGATGCCGAGGACGAGAGGAACCGGGTCGAGTACGATCCGCGTCAAATTGTGCCTCCGGACGGTGAGCGATGAGCGCTGAACGGCGGCCAGAACAATGGAGAGAGGCAAACGGTGCGTCAATCGGAGAACGGCATGAGGCGGGGTGGAGTCCGGATGCGGGCATGGGTGGTGGTCATTGCGTGCGCAGCCGGGTTGTCGGCCTGCCGGGACAACGGGCTGGCGGATCGGAATCTGCCGCTCGAGGAGGCGCAGAACCGCGAATACGGCTACCAGGTCTACCAGCCGGCGCCGGCCACGCGCGCTGTCGCAATGGGCGGCCGGCACTGGGTCGCCTCGCAGACGGTCGAGACCATTCCCGCCCATGTCCTGGTGCCGGTCGGCACCGCCGAGGGCACCCAGCTCTTCGCCCGCCGCGGCGAGCAGGCTCCCTATGGCCGCCTGTGGGCGCAGGTCTCACAGGACCGCTGGACACCATACCTCCGGCTGAACTGACCGGCCTTCCGGTCCGGATTTCGGCAGGAGGAAGATCGCGGCTCCTCCTGCCTGCTCCGGCGGGCGGCGCGGCCGCGGAGCGCGCACCGCCCGCGTGCCGACCGTGATCGCACTGCTGCAGTCGGGGCTCGGCAGCATGCTCGACCAGAGTCCCCTGCTCGCGATCGCGACCATGTTCGGAGCGGGACTGGTCACCAGTCTCACGCCGTGCGTCTACCCCATGATTCCCATCACGGCGGGAGTCATTGCGGGAACCGCGGGCGACGACGCCCCGCGCCGCCGCGTCGTGCTCCTCACCCTGACGTACGTGCTCGGGCTCGCGCTGCTCTACGCCCTGCTCGGCCTCATCGCCGGCATGAGCGGGACGCTGTTCGGCACCGTCTCCGCCAGCCCCTGGGCCCGGTTCGCGATCGGTAACCTCCTGCTCATCTTCGGGCTCGCGATGCTCGACGTGATCCCCGTGCGCGTGCCACAGGGCCTCACCGCATGGGCCGGCAGCCTCGGCGGCGGCTCCTATCCCGCCGTCTTCGTGCTGGGTGCGACATCCGGCATTGTCGCGGCGCCATGCGGCGCACCCGCGTTCGCGGCCGTGCTCACCTGGGTCGCCACCACCGGCAGTCCTGCGCTCGGCTTCACGTACCTCTTCATCTTCTCCCTCGGCATGACCGCGCTCCTCGTCGTCGTCGGCATCTTCTCCGGGACGCTCGCACGCCTGCCCCGCTCGGGACGCTGGATGATCTGGATCAAACGGGCGGCCGGAGTGATCCTCATCGCCATGGCGGAGTATTACTTCATCCAGATGGGAATGGTCTTCTGATGCGCACGGAGTCACAAATGAGTCGTTTTTCGGCGGGCAGGCGGTCCGTAATCCGGGCGGCCGTGTGGATCTTGGCCGCACTGGCACCCATCGCCGCTGCTGCGCCGCTCGCCGCACAGGACGTCGGCCTCGCCGTGGGCCGGGTTCCCGACGCCGTCCAGCTGGAGGATATCGACGGCAACCCGTTCGACTTTGCGAGTGTGGTCGGCAGGAAGCCCGTGCTGATCGAGTTCTGGGCGACGTGGTGTCCGCTGTGTGCGGCGCTCGAGCCGCGTATCAGGGCTGCGAAGCAGGAACACGGCGATGCACTCGAGGTGATCATCGTGGCCGTCGGCGTGAACCAGTCGCCGCGCAGCATTCGCCGCCACATCGAGAAGCACGCACAACCCGGCCGCGTACTGTTCGACGCGCGCGGCCGCGCCTCGCGCGCGTACATGGCGCCATCGACGTCCTACGTGGTCGCACTCGATGCGCAGGGGCGCGTGGTTTATACCGGGGTCGGTGAGGATCAGGACATCGCGGCTGCCGCCCGGAAGGCCGTCGGGCAGTAAGGCGTGCGGTTTCCGCTTTGATGCGACCCGGCGGTGCGGCACATGCCACCGCCGGGCGACCTGCTGCTCTACTGCGCCGTGTCCGGCGGCAGCGTCTGCCGGATGGCCTCCGCCAGCTCTTCGTACGCCGTCGGATCGATCTCCCGGAACGGAACTGCCCGATACGCGATCCGGCCATCCGGCCCGACGACGAACAGGTTGCGGTTCGTGGATGAGCCGCGCGTCGAGAGTGCGCCATACGCGCGGCCGACCGCGAGCGCACTGTCACTGGCCATCAGGAACTGGAACTGGTCGTCGCGCGCCCACTCGTACAGCTCCCGAACCGGATCGGCGCTGATGGCGATGAGGACGACGTCCTGTCCCGCGTTGAAAGTCTGCGCGTACTGATCACGGTACGCGTGCATTTGGACTGTTCAGCCGCGTGTCCGTGCCCTGAAGAAGAACGCGAGGACGACGGTCTTGCCGGCGTAGTCGCGCAGGCTGATCTCCTCCTGCAGCACGCCATACCGGGTGGCGCCCGGCAACGTGAAGTCGGGCGCGACGGCTCCCACTTCGAGCGGCGGCGGCATCTCGGTATCCTGCGCCGCGAGTGCGGCCGGTGCGGCGAGTGCTGCCGCCAGTACGAGTGAGGAAACGATACGCATGGGCGCTCAAGCTCCTGCTGAAGGTTGTACGATCAAGATGCCCGCAGTCCGCGGCACGGGCAAGCGCGGGAGTGGCGCCCGCCGCGTGCAACCCCCGGCCCGCGGCCTTATTGTGGCGGGATGAGTCAGAACAGCACATCGGGACCAGGTCCGCTCCGGGGGCTCCGCGTTCTCGAGCTCGCCCAGAACCTCGCTGGACCCTACTGCGGCCAGATCCTCGGGGATCTGGGCGCCGACGTCATCAAGGTCGAGCGCCCCGGTGGGGATGCCGCGCGGGCCTGGGGGCCGCCGTTTGTCGACGGGACCGGAACCATCTTCGCCGCTGCGAACCGGGGCAAGCGGAGCATCGAGCTGGATCTCGGCGACGACGACGGCCGGCGGATCCTGCGCGCACTGATCGAGCGCAGCGACATCCTGATCGAGGCGTTCCGCCCGGGCACCTTCGCGGCGATGGGATTCGACTACGACCGCGTCCGCGAGTGGAACGCCGGCCTCATTTACTGCTCCGTGCTCGCGTACGGCGAGGATGGGCCGCTGCGGGATCTTCCGGGTTACGATCCGCTGATGCAGGCACACGGCGGCCTGATGTCGATCACGGGCGAGCCCGGCACCCGCGGCGCACGCGTCGGCACGTCGGTAATCGACATGGGCACCGGCATGTGGCTCGTGATCGCGATCATGGCCGCGCTTCGTGAACGCGATGCGACGGGCGCGGGGACTCGACTGAGCACAGCGCTGTTCGACACCGCGCTCGCGTGGAATTCCTATCACATCGCCGGCTGTATCGACACCGGTTTCGTCCCGGGTCCGATGGGATCGGAGCTGCCGATGATCGCACCGTACGGTGCGTTCGCGACTGCGGATGGGGAGATCATGATCGCGGCGGGCAACGACGGTCTGTTCGGCCGACTGTGTGACGCGCTGTCGCTCGAGGAATTGAGCGGTGACGACCGGTTCAGCAGCAACGCGGCGCGCGTAGCGCACCGGAAGGAAGTGAACGATGCGGTACGCGACCGCACGCGCACAATGACGACGGCAGACCTGCTCGTGCGGCTGCGCAACCACGGCGTTCCGTGCGCACCGATACAGGACATCGCCGAGGTGTGCGTCGATGAGCAGACGGCTGCGAGCGGCATGATCGCTCGCAGTGATGGCATCACCGCTGTCAGGCTGCCCGTCCGATTCGACGGCGTACGGCCGGAAGCGGGGACTCCGCCGCCGCATGCGGGTGAGCACACGGCGGCGGTTCTGGCGGAGCTGGGACTCGACTAGTCCGCGCCGAGCGCCTGCGCCACGGCGCCCACGCGCGTCAGCAGCGCCTCCGCCGCCGCACTCTGCCGCTCCAGATCCGCGTCCACCTCGGCCATCGTCTCGAGCTGTTCCGGCGTCGGCGGGAAGTGGGCCGTGCCGATGGCGGTAGCAACACCGCTCGCGCGTGTGAGCAGGGGCTGCTCACCCTGCCCTCCCTGTCCGCCCTGCCCGCCGCCGCCCTGCCCACCGCCACCACGGCGCGGTGCGGGGCGCAGGCGGTTCAGTGCAGAGTCGAGGTCGGCCAGCAGCGAGCGCGCTTCGGCGACTCCGGCGGCGTCGTCGGCCTTCCCTTCGACGGCTGCCTCGAGCCGGCCCTTTGCATCATCCAGCCGTCCGACGAGCTGCTGAATGGCCACCTGCTGCCCGTACACGCGCATGCGTGCGTCATACAGCGTCTGGAGGTCCGCAGCCGCGACGGACACGTCCGGATCCATGCGCAGCTCCAGGCGCGATTCGCCCGCCACACGCGGCTGGGCCGTCGCGTTGTCCGCTATCCGCAGCTGCACCGTGTACGTGCCGGGAGCGACGCGCGGGCCGGTGGGTCCACCACGCCCGAAGCGCGGATCACCCTCTTCCTCTTCCTCTTCTTCGCCGCCGCGGCGCGCCGGCCCAGCGGTCGGCACTGCGGGCGGGGCGTAACGGAGGTCCCACACGACACGCTGCACGCCCGGATCCGTATCCGCAGGGAGCTCGCGCACCATCCGGCCGGCACCGTCGAGGATCGCGATCGTCGCCTGTGCATCCGACGGCGTGCCCGATCCAATGAAGTACGTGAGGGAAGCGCCCGCCGGCGGATTCTCCGTCGCGTAGTTGCGGTGCCCCGGGATGGATGGTGTTGCGCGCGGATTGAACAGCACTGCGGCGCGAGGCTCGAAGAGCGCCGCCACCGATCGGCGCGCAGCGGCCAGCTGCTCGAGCGCGGTGATGTCATCCATGATGTAGATGCCGCGGCCGTGAGTGCCGACCACGATATCGTTGTCGCGCGGATGAATGACGATGTCGTGGACGGGGGCCGGTGCGATCCCGTTGCGGAGCTGCGTCCATGAATCGCCGCCATCAATGGAGACGAACACGCCGTATTCCGCGCCGACCACGAGGAGATCCGGATTGCGGTGATGCTCGCGGATCACGTATACGCTCCCCGCATCACCGAGCCCGTTCGCGATCGAGCTGAACGTGCGGCCGTAGTCCGTGCTCTTCAGCACATATGGATGGAAGTCATTGTCACGATGGTTGTCGAATGTGACGTATAGGGTGCCCTCGTCGTGGGCGGACGCGACGACACGGCTGACGTAAGCAAGCTCCGGCACACCCGGGAAGCTGTCGATCTTCGTCCACGTCTGTCCGCCATCGCGCGTGACCTGAACGAGGCCGTCATCGGTGCCGACATAGATCAGGCCGCGGCGGATGCGCGACTCGTCGATCGTGGACAGGTTCCCGAATTCGGCCGTGCCCTCGTGACGGCCGAAGCCGCCCGGCCCGTTCAGCCCCATGATCGGCAGGCTGTCGCGATCGAGCTGCCGGGTCAGGTCACCACTGACGCGTTCCCAGCTGTCACCGCGGTCCGTGCTGCGGAACAGCACGTTGGCGCCGAAATAGAGCGTACGGTTGTCATGCGGAGAGATCAGCACGGGCGCGCTCCAGTTGTAGCGCAGCGTCTCACCCGGCTCAGCGGTGGGGCGGATGGACTTGCTCTCCTGGGTCGCGAAATCGAACCGGCGCAGCGCACCGTTCTGCGATTCGAGATACACCACGTTGTGATCCGTGGGATCGATCGCCGCATAGAAGCCGTCGCCGCCGCCCGCGCGCAGCCAGTCACTGTTCGTGGCGCCGCCGCGGCCGAGCGTGCGTGCAGGCGCGCCCCACGTGCCATTGTCCTGCAATCCGCCGTAGACCCAGTACGGGTCACGCATGTCCACACCGATCGCGTAGAACGTCGATACCGGCAGATTCAGCGAGAAGTCCCACGTGCTGCCGCGATCATCGGAGAAGTAGAGGCCGCCATCATTGCCGTCGATGATGTGATCGGAATCCATCGGATCGATCCACATCGCGTGATGATCCGCGTGCGTGTTCTGGCCCGTGTTGCGGAACGTCTTCCCGCCGTCGTCCGACACCGACAGCTGCACGCCGAGGTGGTAGACGCGCTCCGGGTCGAGCGGATCGATGCGGATCTGGCCGAAGAACCACGGGATCGACTGGAGCTCGCTCGTGCGTGTCCATGTGGCACCGGCATCATCGGAGCGGAATATCCCGCCATCCTCCGCGGACACCGTGGCGTACAGCGTGTTCGGCCGCGAGCGTGCGATGTCGATGCCGATGCGCCCCTTGTCGCCGTCGGGCAGGCCCGCGGTCAGGCGCGTCCAGGTATCGCCGGCATCCGTGCTCTTCCAGATGCCGCTCTCCGGGCCGCCGGCCACGAAGCTGTAGGCCTTGCGCTCGCGCTGGTACGACGTCGCATAGACGATGTCCGGATCGCGGGGATCCAGAATGACATCGGTGACGCCCGTGAACGGGCCGAACGACGTCTTCAGCTCCCATGTTCGCCCGCCATCGGACGTGCGGTACAGACCTCTCTCACCGGCGCTGTCCCAGAGCGGTCCCATCGCCGCGACATACACGATGTCGGCGTTCGTCGGGTGCACGACGATGCGCGCGATGTGCTGCGACTGGCTCAGCCCCATGTGGGACCACGTGTCGCCGCCATCGGTGGAGCGGTAGACGCCCTCACCCCAGGAGGAGCTGCGCAGGTTGTTCGACTCACCCGTTCCGACCCATACATGCCCGGGCGCCGATGGTGCGACCGCGACCGCTCCGATCGATGAGACGCGCTGATCATCGAAGATCGGCGTCCACGTCACACCTGCGTTCGTCGTCTTCCAGACGCCGCCCGCGGCGGATGCGACGTACACCGTCTTGCCGAGACGCTCGCCCGGCCGCACGGCGGGCGGCACGGCGATATCGGAGATCCGGCCGCTCATGAGCGCGGGTCCGATCGAGCGGAACTCCAGGCCGGCCAGTACGGCGGAGTCGGAGACGCCGGGCACCAGGACCGCTGCACGCGCGGACTCGCCCGACGTGCGGGGTCCCTGCGCCAGCAGTGGCGCGGCCGTGAGCAGCAGCGCGAGGCCGCAGACGATCGAAGATCGGAAGTGTCGCACGATGTTTCGGAGTGCGGGTGGCGCCGGACACGGGAGACGTCCCGGCGGGTTTTTCAGGGGACGGCTGAACATAGGACCGGCCGCGGGTGCTGACAATGGAACGCGGCGGGCGAGGCCGACTAGTCACCGAGCGCGTGATACCTCCGGTCGTAGCGGATAAGCGGAGCGCCTGATGCACCGCCCGTCACGTCATGCACGGCGCCGATCACGATGGCATGATCGCCGCCGTCGTCCACGCGCTCCACGACGCATGAGAGGCCCAGCAGGCAGCCGTCGATCAGCGCGTCACCGTCAGGCGGAAAAGGGTCGGGACCGACGGGAAACGGATCGGCGAACACCATCGCCAGCCGGCGCTGCCCGGCGCCCAGGATGCTCACGCCGAATCGCTCGCCCGGCTGGAGGAAAGGACGAACGGTGGCATTGGGGCCGATGGCGACCAGAATGAGCGGCGGCTCCAGCGAGAGCGACATGAACGCGGAGACCGTCGTCGCCACCACACGTTGCTCGGTGCGGCACGCCACCACGGCCACGCCGCTCGCCCACGCGGCGAGCGCATCACGAAACCGGTCACGATCGATCATGGGTCATCATTCCACTGGCGGCTGGGGGCACTCACGGCGATCGTTCCAGTTCCACCGTGAACATCGGAGACCATATGAAGACATTTCCCGTTCTGCTGGCTGTCACTCTCTCTTCTGTGTCCTGCGGCAGAACGACTGAGCCGGTGAGTCACGGAGCGGAGCTCCAGGTCGTGGAAGCCGGCGACACGATCACGCTGCAGTACGGCGATTCGGCCCGGCTCGGCACGGGCGGCCCGTCCATCACGTTCAGCGCGGTCGAAGCGGACAGCCGCTGCCCGGTCAATGTCACGTGCGTCTGGGCCGGCGACGCCCACGTCCGTCTCGACGGCAGCCGCGGCGCCGGGCACGAGCCGATCGAGCTGCATACCGGCGTCGAGCCAGTCGAGGCCGTGTTCGCCGGTTATCGCATCCGGCTCCTCGATGTGGCACCGCCGCGCCGCGAAGGCAATGACGTGCGGCCGGCGGATTACTCCGTGCGGCTCGCGATCTCCCGCGGATAGACCCGCACGACGTCGTATCGGCGGAGCTCAACCGTGCCCGCCGGCACACCGCGCGGCTTGCGCACATCCGCCGCGCGGCACACGTGCACCTCCACCTTGCCGCGTGCGTTGCGTGCCTTCGAATGCCACGCTGCGAACGCCGCGGCCCGCTCGATCACCTCACGCGGTACGTCCTCCCCCGCCTCCGATACGCGGATCACGACGTGGCTCCCCGCGTGCCCCGCCGCATGAAGCCAGAGGTCGCGCGGCCGCGCCACGCCGAACGTCAGCTCATCGTTGTCCCGCGCACTGCGGCCGACGAGTACCTCGTAGCCGTTCACATCGACCTGCTGCCAGCCCTGGCCCTTGCTCGTCATCACATGCTCTTCCCATTCATGGAAGTCCGGAGGATGGCGAGTTCTTCGGTCGCGCGCCAGCAAGGCACTGCGTCCCGCACCAACGTCCTCCGGCGCCCCAGCCCGGTGCGGTCACGCACCCGCCGCCGTATCTTCCGGTCCGCCCTTCTCGAACTCTCACACCGGAGGTACGCAGATGCTTCCCAGCGCACGCCGCACGGCGGCGACGCTCGTCGTGCTCATGAGCGCGGCCACAGGACTGCCGGCGCAGAATATCACCGCACCTCTGGACACGGTGGTGACGTCGGAACACTCGGTGACCATCGACGGGCAGCGCGTGCCCTACCGCGCCAGCGCGGGACACCAGCCGGTGTTCGACGCGGACGGCGAGCCCATCGCATCGCTGTTCTACGTGTACTACCAGCGCAGCGATGTGCGTGACCGTACGCAACGGCCGCTCGTGATCTCGTTCAACGGCGGCCCGGGCTCGGCATCGGTATGGATGCACATCGGCTACACGGGCCCGCGTTTCCTGAACATCGATCCCGAAGGCTACCCCGTGCAGCCGTACGGTGTGCGCGAGAACCCGCACAGCATCCTCGATGTCGCGGACATCGTGTATGTCGATCCGGTGAACACCGGGTTTTCGCGGATCGTGGGCGATGCGAACCGCAACCAGTTCTTCGGCGTGAACGAGGACATCGAGTATCTGGCGCGCTGGATCGACATGTTCGTGTCGCGCAATGAACGCTGGACGTCGCCGAAGTTCCTCATCGGTGAGAGCTACGGCACCAACCGGGTGTCGGGGCTGGCGGAGCGGCTGCAGGGGTCGCACTGGATGTACCTGAACGGCGTGGTGCTCGTATCGCCGACGGTGCTCGGTGTGTCGCGCGAAGGACCCGTCGGTGACGCGCTCACCCTGCCCTACTACGCCGCCACGGCGTGGTACCATCGTGCGCTCGCGCCGGAGCTGCAGGCGCGTGATCTCGAAGAGCTGCTGCCGGAGGTCGAGCAGTTCACCATCAACGAGCTGATGCCTGCGCTCGCCCGCGGCGGCTCGCTCGACCCGGCGCGTCGCAGCGAGCTCGCGCAGCGCGTCGCCCGCTATTCCGGCCTGTCCGAGGCCGCGGTGCTCAACCACAACCTCGCGGTGCCGACAGGGTTCTTCTGGAAGGAGCTGCTGCGCGATCGCGGTCTGACCGTCGGCCGGCTCGACTCGCGTTACCGCGGTGTGGATCGCGCGGATGCGGGGGAGCGTTATGATTACGATCCGGCGCTGACCGCATGGAACCACGCCTTCACGCCGGCCATCAACCACTACGTGCGTGACGTGCTCGGCTACGAAACCGACCTGCAGTACTGGATGTTCGGGCCCGTCAATCCGTGGAACCGGTCGGGCGACAACACCGGTGAGAACCTGCGCTCCGCCATGGCCGAGAATCCGTTCCTGCACCTGTTCGTGCAGTCCGGCTACTTCGACGGCGGGACCGACTATTTCGGCGCGAAGTACACGATGTGGAACATGGATCCCGCCGGCCGGCTGCGCGATCGCATGCGCTTCCAGGCATATCGCAGCGGCCACATGATGTATCTGCGGCAGGAGGACCTCGCGGCATCGAACCAGCACATCCGCGATTTCATTCGCAGTGCCGTGGCGGCCGCAGCGAACGCGCCGGCGCGGTTCTGACCTGGAGCGGTGATCAGTCGGGATCCGGTGTCGTGCCGCGCGCGGTACCGAGTCCCGCCATCCGCCCGGTCGCCCATGCCCACGCGAAGTTGTAACCGCCGATCGGGCCGAACGCATCGAGCGCTTCGCCGCACACGAACAGCCCGTGGTGCTTCCGTGACTCCAGCGTGCGCGGGTCGAGCTCACCGAGCGCGACGCCGCCGCCCGTGACTTCCGCCTTGCGATAGCCCTCGTCCCCCGTCCAGGGGAGCGGATACCGGGCGAGCGTCGTGACCACATTCGACCGCTCCTCCTTGCGCAGCTCCGCGAGCGTGCGCTGTGGGCCCACGCCGGCCTCCTCGAGCAGGACGTCCGCCAGGCGCACCGGAAGATGGCGCCGCACCAGCGTCCCGATCTGGCCGGCACCGCCCTCGCGCAGCAGCGCGTCCCACGCATCGGCGTTCAGGTCCGTCCACTGCACCAGGATCTGACGCGGCTGACCCGCGAGCCGTGAGCGGACTGCAATGTGTGAGATGTCGAGCACCGCGGGACCGCTGTAGCCGCGATGCGTGAACAGAAAGCCGCCCTCCGTCTCGAACGCCCCCTTCGCCTTGCCTGCAGTCAGCTTTACGTTGAGCGACACGCCTGCCAGGGCGGCGTGGCGGGGTGGCTCCGACGTCAGCGGTGTGAGTGCGGGATAGGTCTCGTGGATGGTGTGACCGAGACGCTCCAGTATGCGCAGCCCCGTGCCGTCGCTTCCCGTGGCCGGCACGGACAGGCCGCCCGTGGCCACAATGACGGATGCCGCCTCGATCACGGAGCCATCCGCCAGCACGACACGCCACTCGTGGAGTCGAGTGGTCGCAATGTCTCGAACGATGCTGTCGAAGCGGATGTCCACACCGCGTCGCCGCGCCTCCGTGACGAGCGCGTCACGTACATCCCGGGCCCGGTTCGACGCGGGAAACATCTTGCCTGACGCCTGCTCGAGCACGAGCGGCACACGCAGCTCAGCCTCGAAGAATCGCTGCTGGGATGGCAGCGGCCACGACAGCAGCATGTTGCGCATCGTGTTGGGAGACGACTCGGTCGTGTACTGCTTCGGTGAGAGCCGGGATGGCAGAACGTTGCAACGACCGCCGCCACTGATGATGATCTTGCGGCCGCCGTCGCGCGTACGCTCGAGCAGCACGACGCGGCGCTCGGACGTCGCGGCGAAGATCGCCGCCATGAGACCCGCCGCACCGGCACCGACCACCACGATCGGACCTTCAGGACGGCTCATCACGGCACCTCGGGGCTGAAGCAGGGGTAGCGGGTGTGCCGGCCGGACATGACGAGAAGAGGCAGCCGCGCCCTCACGACTGCCTCCTCCGTTCTGCAGGGTACGCCGGCCTCACGTACCCGACTGCACCGCACGCTGCGTCACCGTCACTGGAGCCCGGCCGGCGGCGTCGCCGGCCCGTTTCGACGACGTCAGCGCCCGGTCAACCACACTCGCTGTATCCGCAGGCGAGGCATTTCACGCAGCCCTCCATGAACTGCAGGCCGGACGAGCATTCGGGACACGTACCAATGAATGTCTCGCCCGGATCGTACCCGAAGTCGAGCTTCGCCTGGGGCTGCATGGATCCCGCTGCCGGTGTCGGCAGCGCGGCCTCGACGGGCTGCGCACCGGCCAGCGGCAGCAGCTCCTGCTGCACGCCCAGCTTGTCCTGCATGTGCTGCGCGAGCGCCTGCGCGATGCCGTCCGGCACGGACAGCACCTTGTTCGGTCCGAGTCCGACCGCACGGTCGCACGCGATGCCGCGCAACTGCTGGATCACGTCCGCCATCGGCACGCCACTGCGCAGTGCGAGCGAGATCAGGCGGCCGATGCCTTCGACATCCGCCATGGCCGCGCCGCCGGCCTTGCCGAGTGTGGCGAACACCTCGAATGGCTTGCCGCTCTCGTCCTCGTTGACCGTCACGTACAGGTCGCCGAGCGGCGAGGGCATGCGCCGGGTCGAGCCCTTCAGCGCGGCCGGCCGCGTGCGCTTGTGCCGCCGGGTCTGGAGCCGCGCCTCGGCATCCTCCAGCTGCAGCCGCATCTCTTCGATGCGATGCTCGTAGCGATGCAGCCGCTCCCGCGCATCCGCCAGCTGTGCTTCGAGGTCGGTCACGGCCGAGGTGCCGGCCGAGGCGCTGCTCCCTTCCTTCGTCGTCTTGCCCGTCGACAGCACCTGCTGCGGCCGCGACGCATCCCGGTAGACCGTCACGCCCTTGCAGTTCAGGTCGTACGCCATCAGATAGATCTGTCGGACCTGCTCCTCGTTCGCCTCGCGCGGGAAGTTGCACGTCTTCGAGATCGCGCTGTCCACGAACTCCTGATACGCCGCCTGTGTCAGGATATGCCACTCCGGCGTGATGTCGTGCGCCGTGACGAACACGCGCTGCACTTCCTTCGGCACTTCCTCGAAATGGATGTGGCCCTCCTCCGCGATCCGCGTCATCAGATCCTCGGAGTACCAGCCCTGCTTCTTCGCCATCGCCACGAAGTCACGGTTCACGTCCGGCATCATCGCGCCCGCCTGGTTGCGCATGAACGCAACCGCGAACAGCGGCTCGATTCCGCCCGAGCAGTCGGCGAAGATCGAGATCGTCCCCGTCGGCGCCACCGTGTTCACATTGCAGTTGCGCAGCCGCCGCATGGGCCGGACGCGCTCGCCGTCAGGGCCGCGCGCAGCCGTCTCGTCCGGACCCCAGATGCTCCGCTCCCACTCCGGGAACACGCCGCGCGACTCCGCCAGCCGCTCGCTCGCACGCTTGCTCTCCTCATCGACGAAGCGCATCAGCTCGCGCGCGACCTCGATGCCCTCCTCGCTGTTGTACTGCACGCCCACGCGCACCAGCAGGTCCGCATAGCCCATCACGCCCAGGCCAATGCGCCGGATACGCTGCGCCAGGTCCGTGATCTCCGGCAGCGGGTAATTGTTCGCGTCGATGACGTTGTCGAGGAAATGCACCGCAAGATGCACCACCTGCCGCAGGTCGTCCCAGTGCACGCGATCCTGCCACGGCGCATTCTCCGGCACGTCACTGCGCACGAACAGGCCCAGGTTCACCGAGCCCAGGTTGCACACGTCATACGGCAGCAGCGGCTGCTCGCCGCACGGGTTCGTCGCCTCGTAGCTGCCCAGGTGCGGCACCGGGTTGTACTGATTGGCCTTGTCCACGAAGAACACGCCCGGCTCACCCGTCGCCCACGCGCCGTGAACGATCAGGTCGAAGATCTCCTGCGCGTTTTCCTGCCCGATCACCTCCCCGCTCCGCGGGCTGATCAGGTCGTACGTCGTTCCCGCCTTCACCGCCTCCATGAACGCGTCCGTGACGGCCACGGAGATGTTGAAGTTCGTGATCTGCGTCACGTCCAGCTTGCACGTCACGAACTCGCGGATGTCCGGATGGTCTACGCGCAGAATGCCCATGTTCGCGCCGCGCCGCGTGCCGCCCTGCTTCACCACTTCCGTGGATGCATCGTACAGACGCATGAACGACACGGGACCGCTCGCCACGCCCATCGTCGACTTCACCACGTCGTTCGTCGGACGCAGACGGCTGAACGCAAAGCCCGTCCCGCCACCCGACTGATGCACCAGCGCCATCGACCGCAGCGTGTCGTAGATCCCGTTCTTCCCGTTCGACAGCGCGTCCTCGACCGGCAGCACGAAGCACGCGGACAGCTGACCCAGCGGACGGCCCGCGTTCATCAGCGTCGGCGAGTTCGGCTCGAACAGCCGCCGCGTCATCAGCCGGTAGAACTCCCGCGCCAGCGTCTCCACTGCACCCGAGCTCGCACCGTATTTCCGGTCCTCCTCCGCGATCACCCGCGCCACCCGCCAGAACATCTGCTCCGGCTCCTCGATCGGACGACCCTTGTCGTCCTTCTTCAGGTACCGCCGCGCGAGCACGATGCGCGCGTTGTCCGACAGGTCGGCGGCAGGCAGGTCGTCCGGCAGTACGTCCGCCGGCGCAGCGGCGTGCGGAGGGTGTGCGCTCATGGAGTCTCCTTCGAAGCAGCTAAGAACATGGAAAGGCCGGCCCGCGCAGGGTCGTCGCGATAACTCGTGGTACCAAGAGAAAAACGTCCAGCCCCCGAAGGGACATTACCGGCGGACACCCAATATGTCGTGGGGCGTCTACGATACCACCCCCAGATATGGGGGTCAAGGGGGTCGGTTATCCACTCCTGTGGATACCCCCGGACACCCGCTTTGCTCCGCGATTTTTCGCAGATGTCCACGCGTTATCCACCACGTTTCCACGCGTTTTCCACCGTCGCTCCACATCGTTCGACGGGCCAGCAGCGGGCACCTGTGACAGGCTGATACGGGGCGGATTCGCGGCGGGTCGGATGCTTCGAGGTGCGGCAGCGGGTCCGCGGCCGTGAGGCCGCGCACCCGGATCAGGCAGCGTCAATCCTTCGCGTGACCACCTTCATTCGACCGCTGCTCCTCCGTGCTGCCGGTGGAGTCATCGGGCCGTGGCACGTGCTGATCGGACCACGGCAGATCCTTCGCCTTCGGCTTGTGCTTCTGCGCCTTGAGATCGCGTGGCTCGTTGGGAAGGTTCTTGTAGTCGGTCGCGCCGGCCTCGTCGGGGGCGATGTTGTGCTGATCGGGACGCTTGCCGCCCATGATCCGCTCCTTGTCTGGAGGAATGAGAACAATGCGTACCCTGCATTAAAGAACCGTGCCGCCGCCGCTTCGCTGCGCTGCGGTGCGTCCCGGGCACCTGGCGATGCGTAATGACAGTGCTCAGAAGGACGGTCCGCTCATGATATGGAAGCGCGGAGCGGAGCTGCTGGTGCCGCGGAGCGGGAACCCGGCGCCGGCGCGCAGGGGGATGTTGAGACCGAGGATGCCGATGAGCGTGGTCATCTCCGCACCTGCGGCCAGGAGCGGTGATCCCTTTGCTGATGTCGAAGTGCACGCGCTGAAGCGCGCGGCCAGGTCGTCGCTGCACCAGGCATGGCCGGCATCGGCAAAGACGGTCGCGCTGATGCGGTCGAAGAAGAACGGACGGAGTGGCGCGTCGATGAGCGCAATGGGAAGCCGGTACTCGAGCGAGGCCGTCCAGGCATTGCTGCCGACGCGCACGCCGCGCGCGAAGCCACGGACGGGCAGGAGGCCGGAGGAGCCGCCGAAATCCCATGTCGTGCCCGGCACGCCGAAGCCGGTACCTCCCGCGCCGCCGATTCTGCTGATGGATGCGCCGGGCCCATCGCGCAGCAGACCGCTGGCGCGCACCGCAACGACGTGGCGTGCGAATCCGGGCAGCGGCAGGGCGAGATACGCGGTGTTCCAGGAAGTGAGCTCGCGATATGCTGCGTCGTAGGTAATCGTGCCCTGGTCGGTATCGCGTGTCACGATGTCGCGCTCCCATCGGCGACGGGCCGCGACCTGAAGAGTGTAGCCGTCCTCGCGGCTGATGGAGAGCGGTGGTGCTACGTAACGTGCCGTGAACGCTGCGGCGCGCACTCCCCACATGTCGTCGGCCGGATCGATGAGATGCAATCGTTCGGGGGCATCGTAGAGGCGGCGTGAGCGTCGCAGCCGCTCTGCGGCGATGCCGATCCCGCTGGTCGAGCGCCAGCGCGCGCGTGTGAGATCGAGCAGGAGCGCGGCGACATCTTCCCGTTCATCGATGTAGGGTTCACCGGGCGCCTGGCGCGGGACGTATTCATCCCAGTCACGTTCGACGAGCGCGCTCACGGTCGGGTGCAGACCGATACCGGCGATCGTGGGCAGCCCGCGGAACGTGTAGCTGAGCCAGCCCTGGGTTCGCCCATCACCCGGTTCGACCGCGAGCGACGCCTGCCACGAGTGGCGACTGATGAGGTCCTGGCCGTACATCCAGAATCCGATGAACGTCGCGTCCTCCAGCACACCGGTCTCGATGACGGGCAGCCAGAAGTGCGGGCGGAGCGAGCGGAGCGCGCTGTAGTCACGGGGCTCGCCCGTGAGCGTATCGGCGGTCTGGAATGCGACGGCAGCCGAGTCGGCGATCGCGCTGCCGGGTGCATAATCCGGACGCGGCGCGACGGTGTGCGTCATGCCTGCAGCCGACGGTGTGCGCCACTGTGTCGTATCGAACGGCATCCGCTCGATGCGGAACCCGTCGTCGGTGTAGGCGGCGTAGGCGATCCAGCGGCCATCGGGAGATACATCCGGATGGAACGCGCCGGTCAGCACGTTCGTCACCTGGCGCAGCACGGGCGGAGTCGGAGCTCCGGCAGCAGCGTCGCGCGTGAGGCGCGCAATGTCGGCTGCGTACAGGTTGGCAATGCCGGTGCGATCGGACGAGAACAGGATCCAGCGACCGTCCGGCGACCATGCGGGGCCGGCATTGATGCCGAAGCCATCGGTGACGGTCAGGGCGACGCCCGCCGTGTCGAGGACGACGATGTCGTAGACCCCGCCGGTGCTCCAGCGCCCGACGGCGATGCGCTCACCGGCGGGATCGAAGCGCGGCAGCGCCCAGTGCGTGTCGGGATCGTAACCGGTGAGCGGGCGCACATCGCCGCCCGCCGTGTCCACGAAGACGACGCGGTTCGTCCCACCCTCGTTCTGCACCGCCACGACCCGCCCGGCACGCGAAACGTCAACATCCTGGAGGCGCGCGCCGTTCGTGATGCGGCGCTCGCCATCGCCGATGATACGCAGGTCGCCGAACGCACGGAACCGGTCCACGAGATCGATCTCGGAAGTAATCAGACGATCGCGCGTGATCCACGCGGCGGACGCAGCCTGGTTGACCCGCACGGACCGCTGTTCGGCGCCGGTCGCCGCATCGATGACGCGGATGCGCGGGGGCGTGCGCCAGTCATGCGCAGCATAGGCGATGCGGGTGCCATCGGGCGAGAAGCGCGGCTGGGTTGCGACGGCACGATGGTCCGTCAGTACCGTCCCATCAGTCAATCCCTGCACGCGCAGGACTGCGGCGAGGGAATCGCTTCTGGCGGTCACCTCATCTTCCCAGTCCCGGTACGCATCGCGGAACGTGATGCCGAGAGCGTTGCTGCCGACCCGGCCGAACCACAGCGACGGGGGGATCACCGCACCTGCAGTGGTTCGCACGATGCGCGCGGCGGCATCCGTGCCGTATCTGCGCGTGACGTAGTCCATGAACAGCGAGCCATAGACGTATACGCGCGCGCCGCCCGGCCAGCGCGCCGAGGTGGACCCGAGCCGGTCGTACTCGTCCATCCGCCCGGCCAGTGCGGCGGTGCGAACGACCATCTCGTTGTAACTGCCATGCACGCGGCCGAGTCCGGTCACGGCCGACTCCACCGCCACGGCGAGGCCCTCGACGTTCCACGCAGGTACGCCCACGGCGGGAAACACGGGCCACGGGAGCGGCGGGCGGCCGAAGATCGTGCGGATCAGCCGTCCGAATCCGCTCGTGACATCGAGGTGGAAGATGTGCGCGAGCTCATGCGTGACGACCAGCTCGATCCAGTCCCGGGTGTACTGCAGCTCGAGCAGATCGACCGGCGGCTTGGCGTAGACGACGATGCGATTGGACGGGAACGGCGTCGCGTAGCCGTTGCTCTGGTCGATGTTGTCCGCAACGACGATGTCGATCGTTCCGCGAGGCGCGTCCGCGACCAGCGCCGTGAGGGCTGCGTGCGCGCGCTCCGCAGTCGCCGCGGCGTGCCGCGCGAGCGGCTCGAGACCGGCCTCGTACGTGACACGGAAGTGGCGGGATGACAGGGTGTGCCAGGAGGCGTCCGCGGCCAGCTGCGCAGCGAGAATGGATGGCATGCCCGCGAGTGCGACGAGCGCCACACCCGCAATGGCCAGCCGCTTCGCCAGGAACATGCGCACCTTCACGCGGTCAGCGCTGCGCGCGGGAGCGGAGGAACGCCTCGAGCGCCCGCACGTGCGCTGCCGCGATGCGCCGCTGCACTGCCGGGTCACGCAGCGCCGCCTCCTGCTCCGGTATCATCATGAACGCAGTCTCGGTGAGCACCGAAGGCATCCACGTGGGGCGCGCGAGTGCGAGGTCGGCGCGGCCGAATCCTATGTCGCGCAGGCCCAGCTCATCGAGCAGCTCGCGCTGCAGCAGCCGCGCCAGCTCCAGCGAATGCGGATGATAGTAGTACGTGCTCGTGCCGTTGTTCGTCCACGGGTTCACGCCGTCGGGAAATGCGTTGTTGTGGACGGAGAGCAGCACGTGCACGCCCGAGTCGGCGGCGATCCGCGGGCGGTCTCCCAGCGGCACCGTCATGTCGGTGGTGCGTGTCATGAGAACGCGCGCACCCGCCTCCTGCAGCAGATCGCGCAGCTGCAGCGCGATGTAGAGATTCGCATCCGCTTCACGCAGATCCGTCGGTCCACGCGTGGACCGGTCTTCACCGCCATGTCCGGGATCGACGGCAATGTACATCCCCCTGAGCGGGGCGGCGGGATCGATGACGGGCGGCCGCCGGATGCGCAGCACCAGCGCCCCGCCTGCATCGAAGAACGTGTGGTAGCCCCAAACCGGCTCCGACAGGTCCACGCTCACGCGCAGCACATCGTCCGCGGGCTGGCTCCAGGCCGCGCCCTCGATCAGCGGATCGAGACGGCCGTACTGGAAGAAGTTGATGCGCGACACTGCACCGAACACGTCGATGTGCAGGCCATCGTCATCCTCGACCACCTGGAATGGCAGCCTGGCGGGTACCGGGATTCGCAGGTCAATGTACTGGGGCTCCGGAGAAAAGCGCACGGCCGCGACGGCGCCGCCCGGGGATGTTGCTCCTGCCGGCAGCACGCGCACGTCCCCGGTCGGCACCCACGCCACCCGGTCATCCGTGAGCCGCACGCGATACATGCCGCCGCGCTGGCCGGTGATCACCAGCTGCGTGCCTTCCGGCCAGAAGAAATGGAACGGACCGGACGTATCGACACGCCCGCGGACCGTCCAGTCCGAAGGTGCATTCGCCGGAGCGGTGACGATACCAACCCGCGGCATGTCCGGCTCCAGCACGCCGACGTTCAACCGCAGCGGCTGACGAATCGTATCCGTGCCCGAAATCAGCTCGAGCATCGCGCCCTCTTCGGCGACTGCCGCACGCGATTCCGGGGCGGCTGCCACCCGATCTTCCGCCCGCCTGCCGAGCGGCGGCTCGCCTGTAACGCTGTCGGAACGCATCCGTCCGCCCGGCTCGAGCGATCCGATCGCCGGGCGGGCGACCGCCGTGTCCGGGGTGACTACCGCCCCTTCGATTCTCACCAGGCCGGAGTAACGCACGCTCGCGGCCGCCCGCTGCTGCGTGGTCAGGTCGGCGCGGAACTCGTCACCTGGCGCGGCCATGGTGGTCCCGCCCTGCTCCGTCAGCTGGATCCGGCGGCCGTCCGGCAGCACCACGAATGCGCGTGCGCCGGGCGGTGCGCGGAACCCGATCTCGACCACCTCACCCTGTTCCACGGCGAGCGTCCCCGTCGGATACACGCCGCTGATGCCCGGCACGGACTGTCCGGCCGCACCCGGCGCATTGACGCGTCGCTCGAGCGTGGCCGTCTCGCCGTCCCTGCTGGCGTTCAGCCGATACACGCCATCCGCAGGTACGGAGATGAACGCGAGGAATCCGCCATTGGGCGCTACCTGGACCGACTGGCCGTTGATCGTGAGCTGCGTGCGACCGGAGCCGGTGGAGCCGAAGATGAAGTTGGAATCGCTCGCCGCGATCGTGGACCCTTCCGGCGGATAGCCAACCTCCAGACGGAGCGGCCCGTCGACGGCCGGGATCGGAGGCAGCTCGGGCGTGCGCCGCGCTTCCTCCGTGCCGGGCACCGGAATGTCGCCGTCAGGCGGACCCGCCGCAGGCACGGACGCACATGCAGTCGTGAGAAGCAGTGCGATGACGGCTCCGAGCGACAGCGCTCGCGTAGTGGCGTAGCGGCGAACGGTGTCGGACACGGCGTTCATGGCGGACCCTCCCCGGGCTGTGTGCTTCGTTGATCCGGACGCTCAGCCGCGGCTCGTGCTTCCGGTGTCGGCTGCGACGGCGGAGCGTTCACTCGACGGCCGTCCCGGCCTCTGGCACGTCAAGCACCATGCCGCAGCGTCAGCCCCCGCCGAAGCTCTGCATGGCGGCGGGGCTGCGCCAGTAGCTCTCATCGCAGAACGAGAACGACGGCGCATAGGCTGCGGCGCCGGCTGGCGGCAGGGCCGCGTGATCGGGGCGGATGGCGAACAGCACCGTGCCCGTCGCCGGCGTCACGCGCATGATGCAGAACGCCTGAGGCTTGCTCAGCAGCGCCGGTCGCAGATAGGCGTCAGCCGTGCCGCCCAGCTGATCGAAGATCACGTAGCGCGCACCGACCGAGTCGGCCGTGGCAAAGAACGCGGCGGGATCCTCGCTGAACGGGTAGATGCTGCTGCGGGTGCCGGCCAGTGCGTAGAACAGTCGCGGCTTGCGTGACAGCACGACGGCATCGTCGGGAAGCATCTGCGGCGCAAGCTCGGCCAGCTCGAAGAAATCATCCCAGACGGGACCGACGCACGGGTATCGGTCGCCGGCACGATAGAGGTCCGTGCAGGTGCGGCCGGTGCGCGTCGCTTCCGCGATGCCGGGCAGGGCCATCACGAGCAACAGCGCGAGCGCCGCCGCACCCGTCGCGAACGCATATCCGGGCGCCAGGCGGCGCATGGCCAGGAGCAGCGTGTCGGCAGCGTAGCAGAGGATCAGCGGCAGAACCGGGAGCAGGAATCGCTCGCCCGACCATACGTCCGGCCACACGAAGATCAGGCCGAGATAGAGCGGCAGGAAGAGATCCGCCGCGCGCGGTGCGCGTATGCGCCGTACCCATCCCGCGAGCGCGAGCAGGAACGTGGTGACGCTGAACAGCACGACTGCGGCCGCCGTCCCGCCCGTCAGCAGGATCGGCAGATGCACCGACATGTATTTCCAGTCGTTCTGCACGATGCGCCGGACCAGGTCGCCGGCGCCGATACGGCCGAGCGCCGGATCGTACGGATTGATCAGCCAGAACTCCGACACGTAGCCCGCCGGGCCGTAGGAACGCGCGCGCAGCCACCACAGCAGCGCGGGTATCCCGGCGATCACGACCAGTGCTGCGAGCTGCTTCCAGTGCCTGCGCCATGCCAGCCACGCGAGCGCAGCCAGCAGCAGCGGCAGCCCCGCCGAGCGCGTGAAGTATGCGATCACGACGGCGGCCGCAGCGATTGCGAAGCGCTTCCAGTCGTCCGGACGCAGCCGCTCCAGTGCCCAGAGTGCGATCATGGTGAACGCCCAGAACGGCACGTCGGAAAGGATCCAGCGGCCCTCGCGCAGCACACCCGGTGCGACGGCGAGCGCGATGCCGATGCCGAGCGCGAGCACCGCGCGACGGCGCGCGCGGATCCAGAGGAAGCTGAATGCGACGGCGGCGGCGGACAGCGCGATCACCACCAGCTTGAGCTGCACCCAGGGCTTCAGTCCGAGGGCGATGGCGATTGCGAGTATGGCCGGGAATGCGGGTGGATACTTCGTATGCGGCGGCAGCGCCGGATCCCACAGCTCCGTGTAGGTGCCGCTGTCGAGCAGGGACTGTGCGAGCGTGATGTATGCGGCGTTGTCTCCGCCGGTGTGCGGCTGCGGCGCGAATGTGATGAGCGCGAGCGCGATGTGCAGGGCCGCGAGCGCACACGCGATCAGCACCGGCCGCCGCCGCACCATGCGATGGATACTGCGCTCGAGTGCGGAGCGTGCACGGCCGGGCGTTGTCGGCGCAATCTGCTGTCGCGCGCGGTCCGCGCGCCTGGCCTGGCGCGTCGGCGCGGCCCTGCGGCTGCTGCGTTTGCGCGCCATGGGCCTCAGCCGAACGGGTCGGGGAGCGAGACGATCTCCATGTTCGACGCGGTCAGATAGAAGCTGCCGGACCGCTCCTCCACCTTCATCCAGCGCACCGGCGAATAGGCTCCGTTGTTCCCGAAGCTCACGGTCGCCGTCGTGTTGCCCAGATGCCTCGGCTCGATCTCGCCGGGCGGATCGAACGGTGCGGAGAAAATGTCGTACGTCAGCTTCGTGTCCTGACGCTGCCGCTCGGCGGTGCCGGGCCGCTCGCGCAGGAATACGAACTCATCGGTGAACGGGCGCGGCCGCGGTGCGATGCCTTCACCGGCCATGCGTTCGGCGCCATCCGCCATCGCGCGGACGACGATCGTGCGGTCCCGCTCGAACACCACGTGCCGCGCGTCGGGAGAGAGGAAGACGGGAATCACGCCACCGACGGCCTCCACGCGCTCCAGCGTCTGCAGCACGGCGCCGTCCTTCTCGATGCGAACGGTCCCGACACCGGCGTTCCACTGCGGCCAGTAACGCTCCGGGGTGAACGTGATGCGGAAGCCGTCGGTCGTCTCGCGCACGATGACACCCGTCGCGGAATCCACGTCCAGCGGAGCGCCGCGTTGCTCCGCCAGACGGACCAGGTCTTCGGCGATCGTGCGCAGCTCCGGATTGGCAGCGCGCGGTACGTACGAGCGCAACAGATCGACGTCGCCGTCACCGAGCACCTGCAGCGCCTGCGCCTGTACCTCCGCCGCGGGGTCAGCGAGCGCCATGCGTGCGATGCCTGCTGCTTCGCGCGGGTGTGTCGCGGCGAACTGTCGCATCGCGGCTACCGCCGTCGCACGTATGCGCACGTCCTCCGCATCGAGCGCGTTGCGGAACACGCCCACGTGCGTGTCCGCCCGTCGCTGCGCCATCAGAAACAGCGCATTCACCCGCACGACCACCGGTGCATTGACGTCTTCGGCCGCTTCCGCGAGCAGGTAGTTCGTGGCCGTACCATGAAGCCGCGCATACACCTGTATGGAGTCCTGCTGCGCGTCCGTGATCGGATAGGGAAGCAGCATGCGGTAGAGCCGCGCGTCACCGCGCCAGCGGGTCTCATCCATGTTCGCATCGGCCGGCGCGGGCGCACCGCCCGTGGCGCAGGCACCGACGAGCAGGGCCATCAATATCGCAGCACCCAGACTTCGCTTCATCACTCTTTCAGCTCTTCGTTCAGGATGACGCGGCTCCCGTATCACCGCGTCCAGGGGTATAGCTGCCGAGCACGCGCGGACCGCTCGCACCCGTCGCTTCCGGCACATTACCCGTCGCACCCTGGAGGTGTGCCCACGCCAGTGCGGCGAACGCGAGGGCCTCCTTCGCCGCCGGATCGATGCCCAGTGCCTCAGCACCGGCAGTGACGTCAATGCCGGGCAGGCCCCGGCGTATGCGGCTCACGAGCTCGGCGTTCAGTGCGCCGCCGCCCGTGATGATCACCTCGTCGACGCCGCGCGGCAGCGCCCAGCGCTCGATGGCGCCCGCAATGCTGCGCGCCGACATCTCTGTGAGCGTGCAGATGAACGACGCCCACTCCTGCCGGCTCTGTGGCGCCACCCGCTCCGCGAGCCGTTGCACGAACGGGCGGCCGAACACTTCCCTGCCCGTGGACTTCGGCGGATCGCGCTGGAGGAACGGATGCGCCAGCAGCTCCTCCAGCAGCGACTCGTCGGGACTGCCCGCCGCCGCCCACTGGCCGTCGCGGTCGAACGTGTGCGCACCCGAGGAGGCCAGCTCGACCGCGGCATCGATCAGTGCGTTGCCGGGACCCGTGTCGAACGCGAGGATCGGCTCCGCAGAGCCGCGCGGGGGCAGCCATGTGAGATTGCCCATGCCGCCGATGTTCTGCAGCACGCGGCTGCGCTCCGGGTGCGAGAACAGCAGACGATCCACCCATGGCACCAGCGGTGCACCCTCGCCGCCCGCGGCCATGTCGCGCGACCGGAAATCGCTGACGACACCGATGCCGGTGCGCTCGGCGAGCGTCGCCGGACATCCCAGCTGAAGTGTGGCACCGCGGCGGCCGTCGTGCGGCGGCTCGTGCCATACGGTCTGTCCATGCGAGCCGATGACGACGATCGATTCCGCATCGACACCCGCGTCTTCGAGCAGGCGGAGCGTCGCGGCGGAGAACCATTCGCCGAGATCGGCGTTCAACCGGCACAGCAGTGCTGCACTGCCCTCGACGATGGCCTCATGGATCGCGCTGCGCTGTGCGGCCGTGTACGGCACGTCCAGGAACGCGCGCAGCTGCCAGGTCGGTGCGTCGATCGCGCCGTCGATATCGACGAGTGCCGCATCGATGCCATCCAGCGATGTGCCCGACATCAGTCCGATGACCAGCACTACAGCGCTCCCAGGTCGGGAATGAGCCGGCCGATGAGTCCGCCCTCGGCTTCGAGGCGTGCGCGCGCCGTTGCGGCATCGACATCCAGCCGCCCCATCACGATGGCGGTCTTCACGTGGCCGCCCGACTTCTCGAGCAGTGCCGTGGCGGTGCCGCGGTCCACGCCGATCGTTTCCATGAGAATGCGCTCGCCGCGATCGCGCAGCTTCTCGCACGTGACCTGTAGATCGACCATCAGGTTGCCGTACACCTTGCCCAGCCTGACCATCGATGCGGTAGTGATGGTGTTCAGCACCATCTTCGTCGCAGTGCCGGCCTTCATGCGTGTCGAGCCGGTGATCACCTCGGGCCCGACCAGCGGCGCGATCACCACGTCGTGCGTATCCGTGAGCTCCTGCGACGGATAGGTACAGAGCAGGAAGCCGGTGCGTGCGCCCATCTCGCGGGCTCGGGCGAGGGCGCCGTGCACGTAGGGCGTGGTGCCCGAGCTGGCGATGCCGAGCACGAAGTCGTCCGGCCCGACGCCGCGCGCTGCGATGTCGCGCGCGCCGTCCTCCGGATGGTCCTCCGCGCCCTCCTGCGCGCGCACCAGCGCCTCGTAGCCACCGGCAATCAGCCCCTGCACCATGACGGGGTCGGTGCCGTACGTCGGCGGCATCTCCGACGCATCGAGGACGCCCAGGCGGCCGGACGTGCCCGCACCGACGTAGAAGAGCCTGCCGCCGCGCTGGAAGCACTCCACGACGATGTCGATCGCGTGCGCGATCTCCTCGCGCTCCTCCTGCACGGCCTCCGCGACCATCCGGTCCTCCGCATTGATCAGATCGACGATGTCCTGCGTCGACAGCTGATCGATGCGCATGCTGCGCGGATTGCGCTGTTCGGTGAGACGGGTATCCTGAGAGGGTCTATTTTCCATTGTTGCCGCAACTTGCCACGACTTTCGCGTGCCCGGTAGATTGGCGCGGTAAGGTACCCCGAACGCGACGCCATGACCAGTCTGCTCGACCGTGCGACCGGCTTCCGGAACGATCTCATCAATCTGCGGAGGGATCTGCACCGCCATCCGGAGCTGGCGTTCTGCGAGACCCGTACCGCCGAGGCCGCGGCCCGGGCCGTCGAGGCGTTCGGCTGGCGCGTCCGCCGCGGCGTCGGCCGCACCGGTGTGGTCGCGGAGATCGGGGACGGAAGCCCGCTCGTCGCTCTGCGCGCGGATATGGACGCGCTGCCCATCCAGGAGGCCGGCACGGCTGACCACCGGTCGACCGTGGATGGGGTCATGCATGCGTGCGGCCATGACGCGCATGTCTCCATGCTGGTCGGCGCCGCGCGGCTCCTCGCCGAAGCGCACCGCGCCGGTGATCTTCATGGCACCGTCCGCCTGCTCTTCCAGCCCTCCGAAGAGTCGTCCGACGACGAGGGGAAGAGCGGCGCCACGCGCATGATCGAGGACGGCGCCATGGAGGGCGTCGATGCCGTGTTCGGGCTGCACATCGGCGCGCACCTCGAGCTCGGCCACGCCTACATTTCGCCGGGTCCCATCATGGCCGGCTCGGACCTCTTCACCGCCACCGTCCACGGTCGCAGCTCGCACGCCGGCCGGCCGCATGAAGGTATCGACGCGATCGTGCTCGCCGCGCATGCCGTTCTCGCGTGCCAGATGGGTACCGCGCGACGCCTGTCGCCGCATGATGAGGGCACGCTTGCCATCGGCACGATCCATGGTGGCTTCGCCGAGAACGTGCTCGCCGAGCACGTCGCACTCCGCGGAACCATCCGCTACTTCCACGACGATGTGCGCGAGGTTCTGCGCGATGCACTGCGACGCGGCCTGGCCGTCGTCGAGACGCTCGGCGGGAGCTTCGATCTGGCGCTCAAGGCCGGCTATCCGCCCGTGGTCAACGATCCGGCAACGACTGCAATTGCCGCCGACGCGGTCTCCGACCTGATCGGCGCCGCCGCCGTGGTCCCGTTCGAACGCATGATGGGCGCCGAGGACTTCGCGATCCTCGCCCGCGAAGCGCCCGGCTGTTTCTTCTGGCTCGGCGCCGGCCTCCAGCCGCCGAGGGAACATCATCACCCCGCTTTCGATATCGATGAGCGCGCGCTGCCTATCGGTGCCGCCGCAATGGCCGCCTGCGCGCTGCGCTCGCTTCATGAACTCGAGAGGTAATTCAGCATGATCAGAAGGATGTCCGTTCTCATTGCCGGTGTCGTTGTCACGGCGACCGGAATAGTGCTCACGCCCGGCGACGCCTTTGCGCAGCGCCAGTTCGGCGTCGAGCCGCCGGACACGTGGGTGTCCATTTACGGCATCATGTACACGAACGTCTCCAACCTGAACGATCCCGGCAGTGACTCGGAATGGGTGTTCGACGACAACGCGTTCGGCATTGGCGCAACGCTTCAGCGCCAGGTCGGTCAGAGCCTGATGCTCGGCATCGACGGCTCCTATGCGCGACCGAAGTACGAGCGTCACGTACTGGACAGCAACGTCATCGTGGCGAGCGGCACCGCCGCCCTCGCCACCGCCATGGCCAGCGGCCGCTACGGCTACTCCGGTGGCGGCGACATCGGGTTCTATCTGCAGGGCGGCATGGGTACGGTGGCGTACAACCTGGAGGACCTGGACGGCTGGAACGCCGATTTCGCGCTCCAGGCTGGCACCGGCCTGGAATACCGGTTCGGCGGCAACAAGGCCGTGGCGCTGGAGTGGGGCCGGACCTGGGGATACCACGAGAAGGAAAACCTCAGCGGCGGCAACCAGACCCACTCGGCCCTGAAGCTCGCCCTGAGAATGGGCTTCTAGCAGCCGCGCATCACACCGGGGCCCTCCGGGCCCCGGCACCCGCCGCACCGTTCCCATCGCAATCCAGCTCGCGCCTCGCGCACCGCCATGAGCCTCCAGGCTGCCCGTGGCACCTACATGCGGACGGTCAACCCGTCGGCGAGGCTGTTCCGGTAGGCCCTGAGCGCCGGCACGATCCCGATCAGGAATGACGCAGCCACCACCGCGACCAGGTAGAGGTACGCCGTGCGCGTCGGTGCCTGGATCGGCAGGTAGAGCCCGAAGTTGCTTTCGATGAATCCCTTCAGCAGCACCAGCAGCGCGTAGATGAGTGCGACGCCTGTCAATGCGCCCGCGAGACCGAGCAATCCGGACTCCAGCACGAGCAATGCGAAGATGCGCGGAGCACCCGCACCGACCGCGCGCAGGATCGCCATTTCGCGCCGCCGCGCCTCGAGCGAAGAGTAGAGCGACAGCAGCATGCCGATCAGCCCGACTGCGACGACGAAGAACGTCACGACGAGCAGGGCATCCTCCGCATAGCCGACGCCGCGCCACATCTCCGCGAGCGCGACGCCCGGCAGGATCGCCATCGTCGCCTCCGCCTCGTACGTGTTGATCTCGCGCTGCAGCTGCAGCGTAGCGATACGCGTGCGTGCGCCGAGGAAGAACGCGGTGATCTGCTCCGGCGGCGTGTCGGCAGCGCTCTGCGCAGGCGCCGCCTCCGGAGCAGCGCCCTCCGCAGAGTCCGTCGCGTCCGGGTCATCCACCGGCGCCGCGGATGCGACGGTTCCCGCTGTCTCCGCCGGCGCCGTCGATGCGACGGTTCCCGGTGTCTCCGCCGGCGCCGTCGATGCGACCGCTCCCGTATCCGACGCCGCGATGTCGGGCGCGGCGAAGTTCGGTGGCGGAGCAAAGCTCGGCGGACCACCCGGTCCGCCGGCGCCGGGCATCTCCATGAAGCCCTCGTGCACGGCGTCGATCCCCTGCAGCGTCACGTACAGTGACCGGTCCACCGGCGTGAACGTGCGCTCGAGGATGCCGACGACGCGGAAGGGCTGCTCATCGTGGTCCATGATGCCCGAACCGTAGAGGCCGTGCGTGATGACGACGTCGGAGCCGACCGTGTACTCCAGCTCACGCGCGACCTGATCGCCGAGCACCACCTCGTGATCCGTCTGTGGCATCCGGCCCTCGGCGAACTCGATCGAGCGCCCGCCGCCGTAGTGGAACTGCTGATAGAACGAGCTGTCCGTTCCAGCGACGCGGAAGCCGCGATGGCTGTCACCGAGCGAGATCGGGATGGTCCACGCGACGGCCGGGTGGTCACGGAAGTGCTCGTACGTCTCCCAGCTCACGTTGTTCGTCGGCGATCCGATTCCGAATACGGAGTAGAGCAGCAGCTGCAGTGAGCCGCCGCGCGCGCCGACGATCAGGTCGGTGCGGCTGATGGTGTTGGAGAAGCTCTCGCGCATGCCGGCCCGCACGTTCTCGATGCCGAGCAGGAGCGCAACACTGAGAGCGATCGATGCGAGCGTGAGCGATGTGGCGAGCAGTCGGTTCGCGAGCGATTTCCGCACGAGTGACAGCAGGAACATCATCGCTGCGCCACCGTGTTCAGGTCCGCAAGAGATACGGCGCGGTCGAACATGTGCTCGAGCTGACGGTCGTGGCTCACGAACACCAGCGTCGCATCCGCCGCCGCGCAGCGCTCGAACAGCAGCTCGAGAAACTGCTCGCGACGATCGGAGTCGAGCGCGGACGTGGGCTCATCCGCCACGATCAGCTCAGGTGCCCCGATGAGGGCGCGCGCCGCCGCCACTCGCTGCTGCTGGCCGACGCTCAGGCGCGTGACCCGCTCCTCGAGCAGGCCGCCGATATGCAGTGCATCGGCGAGCGCGCGCGCCGCCTCCTCCGGGGACACATTGCCGAGGCGCACGCGCCGCTCCGCGGACAGACGGCACGGCAGCACGATATTCTCCTGAACCGACAGATACGGGATGAGATTGAACATCTGGAAGATGTAGCCGATGTGAGCCGCGCGCAGCGCGTCGCGACGCCGGCTGGACAGCGTGCCCAGGTCGGTGCCGAGCACGCGGACGGTACCGCTGTCGGATCGCAGAACGCCCGCCAGCAGCCCGAGCAGTGTCGTCTTGCCACTGCCGCTCGGGCCGAAGATGAACACCTTCTCGCCGCGCTCGATGCGAAGCTCACGCACGCGCAGTACGGTCGGGCCTGTGCCGTAGGCGAACTCGGTGTTCTCAAGGACAACGGCCGGGACGCGCATGCTCTCGCGCGTTTCCCGGCCGTTCACCGATGACGATGGCGTCAACGCCGTCAGCCGTCGTACGGCAGGATGCGCTCGCCGGTCACCTGGAACCCGACCATGCCGTACGGGCTCTCCACGCTCTCGATGGTGAGCTTGCCGATGATCCAGATCGGATCCCACAGGTTCACCTCGATGACCTGGTTGCGCTGCATCAGCACATGGGCCATCTGGTTCGGCGGGGGCGGCGGCGTGTGAATGCACGCACCGAAGTACGGGACGAGCAGGAACTCCGTGACACGCGTCTCGGTGTCCTCGAGCGGGACCATGAAGCCCGGAATCCGAACCACCACGCCGTTCAGCTTGCGCAACGCCTCCGGCATCTCGCCGGTCTTGTAGTTCAGCGCCGCCATGGCCTTCCAGTCGAGCGTGACGGGGTCACCGGCAGCGATCGCTCGCTCGATCTCCGCGAGCACACTGTCACCGGACACATCCGCGGGAGCCACGACCGGTCGCATACCCGTGAGCACGACCGCGAGCGCACTCAGCGCAAGCCCCCGCACACTGCGGCGCACTACCCGGCTGTCGATCCGTTTCATGGCGTGTTCTCCCGTCATTGTCAGAACGCGGTCCAGTGCGGCGCCGGCGCCGGTCGCGGACCTGCGAGACTAATCCTCCCGGCCGTTGCCGTCAAACTGCCGTGGCGCGGAACGCGCGCTCGACCGTACTTTGCCGGGGTGCCTTTCTTATAGGCTCTTCCGCAGCCACGGTTCCCCTCACCGAGGACGAAAATCCCGACATGCGCAAGCTGATTACCCTCGCCTTCCTCGCGCTCGCCGCGTGCTCGACATCGCCCCAGGCCGGCACGCTGGCGCAGGACCACAGTGCCAGCGTCCCGGCCTCCTGGCCGTTCCCGCTCCAGGTCACACCCACCGTCGCACCGAGCGCGATGGTCGCCACCGACGCCCCTCTTGCAACGCAGGTGGGTGTGCAGGTCATGCGCGACGGCGGCAATGCCGTGGATGCGGCCGTCGCCACTGCCTTCGCGCTCGCCGTCGTCTATCCCGAGGCCGGCAACATCGGTGGCGGCGGCTTCATGGTGACACGCATGGCGGACGGCACGTCGGCCGCGCTCGACTTCCGCGAGAAGGCTCCCCTCGCCGCCTCGCGCGACATGTACCTCGATGCCGCCGGTGAACTCACCGACGCCTCCGTCATCGGGCATCTCGCGTCCGGTGTGCCGGGCGCAGTCATGGGTCTCTGGGAGGCACACCGCCGTTTCGGCACGAAGCCGTGGACGGATCTGCTCGCGCCGGCCATCGCACTCGCGCGCGATGGCTTCGTCGTCGATTCCGCGCTGGCCGGCTCCGTCCGCGACGCAGCGGACAGACTCACGCGGTTCCCGGGCTCGGCCGCACTGTTCCTGCCCGGCGGTCAGCCGCTGCAGGCCGGCACGCGCTGGAGCAATCCGGATCTCGCCGCCGTCCTCCAGCGCATCGCGGACGAGGGCCCCGCGGGCTTCTACGCGGGCGCCACAGCCGACCTCATCGTCGCCGAGATGGAGCGCGGCGGCGGCATCATCTCGCATGAAGACCTGCGGCGCTATCGGGCCGAATGGCGGGACCCTGTCGAGTTCGAGTATCGCGGCCGGCGCATCATCTCCATGCCGCCGGCATCGTCGGGAGGGATCACGCTCGCCATCATGGCGAACATTCTGGACGGCTACGACGTCGATGAGATGGGCTGGCACTCCGCATCCGCGCTGCACCTGACCGGCGAAGCGATGCGGCGCGCGTTCGCCGACCGTAATCATTTCCTGGGTGACCCCGCCTTCGTGCAGTTCCCGCGCGAGCTCCTCGTGTCGCAGGAGTACGCCGACCGCCTGCGCGCGACGATCGACACCGACCGCGCGACACCCTCGCTCGACGTGCGACCCGGTCTCATGGAACAGCCCGAGCCGGCGAACACGACGCATTTCTCCATCGTCGATCCCGCCGGCAACGCCGTCGCCCTCACGACCACGATCAACGAGCTGTACGGCTCGGCCGTCACGGTCAGCGGCGCAGGCTTCATGCTCAACGACGAGATGGATGACTTCGCCGCCAAGCCCGGCTCACCGAACATGTTCGGACTCGTGCAGGGCGAGGCGAATGCGATTCAGCCGGAGAAGCGCATGCTCTCCGCCATGACGCCCACCATCGTGCTCGACACCGACGGCAGCGTCCTGCTCGTGACGGGCGCGCGCGGCGGGCCGCGCATCATTACCGCCGTGGTTCAGGTCATCTCCAACATCATCGATCACGATATGGACGTCGGCAGCGCCGTCCACACACCACGGATTCATCATCAGCATCTGCCCGACGTGCTCTACTTCGAGCGCGAGGGGCTTACGGCTCAGGTCATCGCGGAGCTGGAGGAGATGGGCCACGTCGTCGAGCCGCGCGGCGGGATCGGTACTGCGCCCACCATCCTGCGACGCGACGGGGTCTGGACCGCCGTCCCGGATCCACGGACAGGCGGATTGGCTGCGGGATTCTAGAGTGGCGGATCGCGGCACGGCTGACGGACCGCGGTGCTTCGGAGGGCCCCGGTTTACCGAGGGCGGCTCTCAATCGACCATTTGCCGCGACCGCGATTGGCGAGTGGAGGATTGGACGCTCAGTACGCGCTCAACCTTCCATCGATCCCAGCCGCGGCTGTCCCGCTGGAGGGTTGAAGGCGGATAACGCGGCCAATCCTCCATCGCCTGCGAAGCCGCCCGACGAATGGTCGATTCGCGGCGGGGTGCCGCCTGCCAATCCTCCATCGCCTGCGATGCCGCCCGACGAATGGTCGATTCGCGGCGGGGTGCCTCTGTCGCGGATGCGGCATCGGGCCCATCGCAGTCACCGAGACCCCAAAAAAGAAGAGGGTCGGAGCACGTTGGCTCGACCCTCTTCTCGACGCCGGCGCACACGGCGCTGGCAGACTCAGCTCGTTCTGCGGATCTCGATCGGTGAATCGATCCGAATGTCCATCGAGGATCCCGCCGGCAGGACGACGTCGACGTCGGCGGTTCCCATTGCGATCGCGGTGCCGGCGGCAGCGCCGATGATGGCGCCCTTGACCGTAGACCTGGTATCCTTGCCGATGACGCGGCCCAGGATCGCACCGGCAGCCGCACCCGCGGCAGCCTTGCCGACCTGCGAGCTTGCGGATGTGCGGTTCGAGCGCTGCGGGTTGGCGCGCACGACCGTGCCATCCATCGCGTAGCTGCGACCGCCGAACGACACGGCCTCGAACGCGAGCTTCAGGATGCCCGTCTCGCCGACGTGACCGCTCTTGTTCACGCCCGTGAGCCGGCCGCGCACCGTCGCGCCCGCCGGGATCAGCACGTTGCCGCTGCCATCAAGCACCGCACTCTGCAGCGTCGCCGTGAACGAATCGCCGACACGATTCGTCTCGGTCGAGAGCGTCTCGTTCAACGTCAGCGACATGTTCGTGCCCATCGGCACCGTCGATGTCACAACGCGCGGCTCTGGCGCGGGCGCCGGCGTCGGCTCCTCTCGCCGGGGCGCCGGCCGCGGTACCGGCGTCGGCGTGCGCGCAGGCTGCCGCGGCGCGGTCGCGCGCGGCGGCGGCTCGGGGTCCGGGACCCGCTCGGGAGCCGGCTCGGGGCCGGGGTCTGCCGCCAGCACCGTATCCTGGAACGTGACCGGTGAGGAATCCGACTGCAGCGCGAGATCCAGCTCGCGCGCCAGCTCGTCGTCTCTCAGCGCCGTACGGTCATCGGCGTCATCGCCGCCACACGCGGCCGTCATCATCGACAGCGGCATCGCGAGCAGCAGGGCCGCCCGTAGTCTCCGTTTCGCCATCACTGCCTCCAGGCATTCACCAGCTTGAACCGTGCGGCCGCACATCCTACGTTGCAGCGGGACGCCGTTCCGCGCGACCTGTAAGTGCAACGCACATGCCGTGTTGCACCCACGGGTTTTTCCGCGGAACGGCGCTGTTAAATTGACTTTTACGCGACACGGCGTACCGCCGGTGTCCTGATTTGCGGTCGTGTCTGAACTGCGCAGTGTCCTCCCCTATGTACGCCCCTACGCGGCCGGCATAACGGCCGGGCTGGTGCTCATCGTCGTATCCAACGGCTTCGGCATCCTCGTGCCGTGGCTGATCGGCCGCGCCATCGACGCCCTGTACGTTCCGGACACGACGCGCACGGAGCTCCTGCGCTTTGCCGCGTTCGTCATCGGCGCCGCGCTGCTGTCCGGTGCCGCCCGCTTCGGCATGCGCCAGCTGCTGAACGCCATCAGCCGCCGCATCGAGGCCGACCTGCGCGATGCGTTCTTCGCACACCTCATCCGCCTCGACGCCACGTTCTTCGGTGCCACGCGCACGGGCGATCTGATGAGCCGCGCCACGAACGATCTGCAAGCCGTGCGGCAGGCAGTCGGACCGGGAATCATGTACCTGACGAACACGATCGTCGGCACGGCCGCCGCGCTCGTCTTCATGCTGAGCTACAGCACGTCACTCACGCTGATCGCGCTCGTGCCACTCGCGATCCTGCCGTTCGTCATGAAGTACTTCGGCCGTGTCATCCATCAGAAGGCCGAGCGGATACAGGACCATCTCGGTGTCCTGTCGAGCATGGTGCAGGAGAATCTGACAGGTGTGCGCATCGTCCGGGCATACAACCAGGAGGAAGCGCAGGAGACGGAGTTCGACGCGCTGAACCGCGAGTACCTGGAGCGCAACATGGCGCTCGCGCGCACATCGGCCGTGTTCCACCCGAGCCTCAGCATCCTCACCGGTCTGGGGCTCCTCGCCGTGCTCTGGTTCGGCGGGCAGCAGGCCATTGCAGGGGAGATCTCGAGCGGCGACTTCGTCGCGTTCATCTTCTACCTCGCCATGCTCACGTGGCCCATGATCGCGCTCGGCTGGGTAATCAACCTGTTCCAGCGCGGTGCGGCTTCGATGGGCCGCATCAACCGCATCATGACGACCGCACCGACCGTTACCGAACCCGTGCGCCCGGCAACGATGCCGGCGATTACGGGAGAGATCGAGTTCCGCGGCGTATCCTTCCGTTATCCCGGCACGGAGCGCTGGGTGCTCCGCGACGTTTCGTTCCGCATACCCGCCGGGCAGACCGTCGCACTCGTCGGCCCCACGGGCTCAGGGAAGTCCACCGTGATCGCGCTGCTCACGCGTCGCTATGACACGACGGAAGGCAGCGTGCTGATCGACGGCGTGCCCATCGACCGCATCCGGCTCGATCAGCTGCGCGCCGCGATCGGAGTGGTGCCGCAGGACGCCTTCGTGTTCTCGGACACGATCGAGAACAACATCGCGCTCAGCGTGCCGGACGGCGCCGGCCGTTCGGAACGCGTACGCTGGGCCAGCGATGTCGCGCAGCTCACCGATACCATTTCCGGCTTCCCGCTCGGCTTTGCCACCCGTCTCGGTGAGCGCGGCGTCAACCTGTCAGGCGGTCAGCGTCAACGCGCGACGCTCGCCCGCGCTCTCGCCCGTGATCCCGTGATCCTCGTGCTCGATGATGCACTGAGCGCGGTCGATACACACACGGAGAAGAGAATCCTCGCAGGCCTGCGGGATGTGATGCGGGAGCGGACGGCCGTGGTGGTGAGTCACCGTGTGAGCGCGGTGATGGCGGCGGATCAGATCCTGGTTCTGGACGAGGGCGTGATAGCGGAGCGCGGCACCCACGCGGAGCTGCTGCGGGCGGATGGCGTCTACGCACGCCTGCTCGCACGGCAGCTGCTCGAGGAAGGCCTGGAGGCGGAGCCGCTTGCCGCCGATAAGGGGGGCATCTAGGTTAACGCCCAGCATGACCATTCTCGCCAACACCATTCTGCTCGTCGAAGACGACCCCCTCCTCCGCCATGCGTTTCGGCTGCTGCTCGAAGACGCGGGCTACGAGGTGACCGAGGCCGGGACGGCGGCTCAGGCGCTCGATGAAGCCGCGGCGCGCAAGCCTGCGCTCGTCCTGCTCGACCTGGGTCTGCCCGATCGACCCGGCCTGGAGGTCGCCCGCCACATCACGTCCCAGCCGGAAACGGCCGGGGTGCGGGTCGTCGCGCTGACCGGCCGCGTCGGCGCGCATGAGCGCGATGCGTGCTTCGAGGCCGGCTGCACCCACTTCTTCACGAAGCCCATCGAGCCGCGCGAGTTGCTGCGCCGGCTGCCCGAGCTGCTCGAGCAGGCCTGATCCTCGCGCGGCCGGTCAGAGGCGGTCGAGGATGAACGACGGCGTCATCTGCGTCAGCCAGCCCGACAGCACCGTGAACGTGCCGCTCACGAGCAGCAGACCGATCGCAACCAGCATCACGCCCGAGACCTTCTCGATGATGGGTATCGCACGGCGCATGCGGTGTGAGGCGCGCAGGAACGCGCCGGTCGCCAGTGCGGCGAGCAGGAACGGCAGCGCGAGCCCGAGCGAGTAGCTGCCGAGGAGCGCCATTCCCTGGCCGAGCGTGGCCCGGGCGGATGCGTACGTCAGCAGGCCGCCCAGGATCGGGCCGAGGCAGGGAGTCCAGCCGGCGCCGAACGCGAAACCGGCGACCGTCGCCCCCGCGTAGCCTGCGGGTGTGCGGCTCAGCTGGACACGGCGTTCCCGCATGAGCGAGCCGATGCGGAACACGCCGAGCAGGTGGAGGCCGAAGACGATGATGAGCAGGCCTCCTATGCGCGCGATCCAATCCTGATATACCTTCAGGACCTGCCCGATGAGCGTGGCCGACGCGCCGAGGAGCAGAAAGATGAGAGTGAAGCCGGCAACGAAGAACAGCGCCGGCACCAGCACGGCGCGCCTCGACGTGCCCTCGCGCATCTCATCCAGGGACATACCGGTGATGAAACCCAGGTAGCCGGGTACGATCGGCAGTACGCACGGCGAGAGGAACGAAAGCACGCCGGCGGCAAAGGCCGCGGCGAATGTTATGGAACCGTCCATGTCTACTCCGGGCAGATTGAAGCGGCTTCGACGCTCGCTTTATCGCTTCTATTACCGTCTGAAGTACTTTCCGTTCACCGGCGAGCGTCGCCGGCGCCTCGAGCGCGATGAGCGAGGGTTCGTCGTCATCCAGATCGACGCCCTCGCGCACCAGGACCTGCTCCGCGCCATCGAGGGGGGCTACGCCCCACGCCTCCGCCGCCTCATCGAGCGCGACGGCTGGGAGCTGCGTCGCTTCCCGGCCGGTCTGCCGAGCGCCACGCCCGCCGCCCAGGCCGCCATTTTCTTCGGCACCAAGCAGGATATCCCCGCCTTCCGCTTCTACGAGAAGGCGGAACGGCGCCTCATCATAGGCTCCAAGCCGGCCGACGTACAGCACATCCGCGACCGACTCCCGGAATCCGGCATCCTCGATGGCGGATCAGGCTACGTGAATATCTACGATGGCGGTGCCGACCGCGCCATTTTCACGCTCGCGGCCAAGGAACCTCAGCCGTTTCTGCAGAAGATGGGCGGGGGCCGCGTGGCGCTGCTGATGCTGCTCCATCCCATTCGCATGCTCCGCATGGTGTTCGACAGCGTGGTCGAGTATCTGCGCGAGGAAGTCGTGCGCTTCTGGGGTCAGATGCGCGGCGAGTACACCTATTACTGGTGGTACCTCCCGTTTCTCCACATCGGCACGAATGTCGTCCTGCGCGAGCTGCAGACGCTCGCGGTCCTGCTCGACATCTACACCGGCGTGCCGGCGATCTACACCACCTACAACGTGTACGATGAGTTCGCCCACCACTTCGGCCCGGGCTCGCGCACGGCGTTCAGCAGTGTGCGCGCACTCGACCGGCGCATCGCACACATCCTGCGCATGCTGCGCCGCGCGCCGGGCCGGCCGTACGACCTGTACATCCTCAGCGACCACGGCCAGACACCCTCGGTGCCCTACCGCGTCCGTTTCGGCGAGACGCTCGGCGAAACGATCGAGAACGCCGCGCGGCACGGCGTGCTCGTGATGGCGGGCACGGGCGATTACTCGCTCGAGCATCAGGACGTCATGGATTTCCTCGTGCAGGAGCTCGAGCACGTATCCGGCGAGTCGAGCCTGCCTGCGCGCAAAGCCGGGCTCGGCCTCGGCCGCTGGATCCGCCAGCACTACAACCTGTTCCCGCTCGTCGCGGAGACGGTGCGTGAGGCGGAGGAATCACAGGTGGTCGTCACCTATTCATCGTCTCTCGCCCACGTCTACTGGACGCAGCCCGAGCATCCGCTTTCCCTCGACGAGATCCGCAACGATCCGGACCGTCGCGCGCTCTACTACTTTCTCGTCGCACACACCGGCATCGGCTGCGTCATTACGCGCATGCTCGATGGCGCGCACGTGGAGACACTGCGCGGCCGCGCGCTCGTGATGCCGGACGGCAGCATGGAGCTGCTCTCTGGCATCGATCCGCTGCGCGATTACGCATCCACGGACGTGGAGCGCAAGGCGATCGCCGATCTGGCAGCCATGCGCAATTCCGGCGACCTCATGCTGTTCGGAGCCTACGATGCGGAGCAGGATTTCTGCATATGCTTCGACGACCAGATCGGGGCGCACGGCGCCATGGGCGGACGTCAGTCATGGCCGTT
>DATHVW010000027.1:0-22425 GCA_035461085.1 Longimicrobiales bacterium
CCTCCAGCTGCACGATCAGCTCACGCAGCTGCTGCTCGACATACCGGCGGTCGCGCGCGAAGCCCCGGTCGGCCTCACGCTCCGGCCGCGCGCCCGAGCGCGACCCGGGGACATCGATCGTGATGACCGGCGTGCCGTACAGCCGTTCCCAGATCTCCGCCCATTTCAGGTAGGTGTTGCACGCGTTCGTCAGCACCGCCACCGCGGGCGGCGGGATGCGGCCGCGCGGATGCTCGCCGCCGCGCAGCTGCAGCGCGTAATCGGCCTTCACGTAGCCGCACACATCCGGCGAGAAGCCGTGGTCTTCGGCTTCGTTCAGGTATTCCGCCGCGGCCTTCTTCACCGCCGTCTGGAGCGAGTTGATCTCCGGGAACACGACGGGCATGTCGAACGCGCGCAGAACCTCGGTGAGGCTGCCCATGACGAACACGTACGCCGCCTGCCGCTTCTGATCGGACGTGCTCGTCAATTCATCGAACCATGTGTCGAACAGCCGGCGCCCGTCTTCCGCACCGCGTCCGATGATCGTGCTGCGTGTCGGCTCAATCATGGCATCACTCGAAGAGGAGGTTCTCGACGAACGTCTCGAGCTGGATCTGCAGATGGTCGAATCCCGTCATGTGCTCCTCGAATTCCGTCACGAAGTACGGCACGCCGGCCGCGTCGAGCGCGTGGGCGTATGCCACCTGCTCGTCGAGGCCGGGCTCGCACATTTTCGCCGCCGCAATGATCGCGGCCTCTGCTGCCGCACCGCGGATCCGTTCGAGCAGCATAGCTTCCTTCGGCGTGCGCAGGTCGTGCTGCACGGGGCTGTAGGACGACTGTTCGAGGTACGCGCGCGCCAGCGCTTCGACGGGATCGCCGCCCGTGCTCACATCGGACGTGAGCCAGCGCAGTCCGATCAGCAGGTCGTCGTCAACGACATAGACGAACTGCGCGATGGCGTGCAGCAGATCGAGCGGCGGCTGCTCGCAGAACCCGCCCTCGAAAACCACGCGCATGCGGTCCTGCGGCCGGGCCTGGCGCTCGCGGATCCGGGGCAGGAGTGCGCGCAGGAGATCGTTGTGCTCCTCGCGCGGGATGAGACCGCCGATCGACACGAGGACGTACGCCTCGTCGATCGGCAGCAGCCACGGCGTGTCGCGCTTGATCGCATACAGCTCCCGCATGAGCCGCCGGTTCTCGTTGAAGACTTCAATGGAGGCACGCAGACGGGAATCATCGACCGGCATGCCCGCCACCTGCTCGATGTCGTCGAGCACGCGCCGGTACTCCGCCGCGAGATATTCGGTGGAGAACGCGGAGTTCGGATTCTGCGGGAGGTACAGTATCTGGGCGGGCGTCGTGAGATTGCGTTCCCAGATTCCGGCCAGGTTGCGTGCCGCGTCGCAGATCGGATGCGTCACGAACATGTCGACCTCGAGGCGCCCGCTCATGGCGATCTCGAGCGAGCTGCGCAGGATCGAGCAGATGTAGGACCCGAAGCGGGAGTCTGCCTCGCGGCGGTCCACCGGCGCGCCGCGCACCTTGACGGGCAGCATGCCGGCGGCGTGCGCCAGCTCCTCCGGGAAGTAGACCTGGAAGTGACCGAGCACCCTGCCGCCGTTCGCGCGCCAGCGTGCGACCGTGGGGAAATCAGTGTCTTCGACCACCTCGCGACAGGCGGCGATCACCTCGCCCACCGGACGGTGGAGGTCAATGTCGAGCAGCGGGGCAGTCGCGACTGCGCTCATGAGTTCCTCCAGACCGGCGCGCGCTTCTCCACGAAGGCTGTGAGTCCCTCGTGCGGATCGTCGAGCTCCATCAGCTCGTCCAGGTAGAGGCGGTCGGCGGCGGCGAGCGCGTTCATGAGCGGCTCTTCCGCGCCGCCGGTCACGGCGCGCTTCGCGAGCCGGAGCACGGGCCGGCTGTAGCCCGCGAGTGTCTGGACGTAAGCGGCGACGTCCGCTTCGAACGATTCCGTCGGGTAGATGTTCGCGACCAGCCCCAGCGTCCGTGCTTCGGCGGTCGTGATGGACCGGCCGGTGAGGATCAGGTCCAGCGCGGCCTGCCGGCTTGCGAGCCGCGGCAGCAGTGCGGCCGCGACGGGCGGGAACACGCCGAGCTTGATCTCCGGCTGCCCCACCGACACCCCGTCGCGCGCGAGCACGATGTCGCACGCGAGTGCGATCTCGAACCCGCCGCCGAGCGCAGCACCGTTGAGTGCCGCGATCACGGGCACCTCCGTGCGCAGGAGCGCGAGGACTGCCCGACTGAACGCGTGCATCATGTCGCCGACGCGCTCCGGGGTGTGGTCGGCAACGTCCACACCGGCGCAGAAGGCGCGCGGCCCTTCCCCGGTCACCACGACCACCTTCGCGTCCGCGTGCAGCGCGACCTGCTCGACAGCGTCCGCGAGCTGATTCAGCATGGCCGTCGTCAGCACGTTGAGCGGCGGCCGTGCGAGCGCGATGCGACGCACCCCGGCCTCATCCGACACGAGCACATTCGCAGTGTCGATCGGAGCGGCGATCATGGCGCTGCCGGCATGTCGACGGGTGCGATCTGGACCGCCCCGGCTGTTACGCGGACATCGGCGTCCAGCGCCGTTCCGCACGCACCGCAGAACTCGAATGAAGCCGGCAGCCCCTCGGCACCACATGCCGGACACGCGGCGGCCGGCGGACCCCACACGAACTCGCTCGAACCTCCGTCTGCCGCCCGCTGCCGCATTTCCATATAGCGCGGCGTCCGCTTCTGCACGAACGCGCTCATGCCCTCCCACGGCTCCATGCTCGTGTAGTGCACGGACAGCCAGTCGCCTGCATGGCCCACCGTCTGATGCCAGGCAAGCTCCTTCCAGAAGTTCACCTGCTGCTTCGTGTACCGAGTGCATTCCGCGAAGTGCTGGAGCAGCGCCTGCGCCATCTCGTGCACCTCCGCGTCCAGGCGCTCGAGCGAGATCGCATAACCGTCCTCGCCCTTCTGCGCCTGCCGGATCTGCTGCGCCGTCGCGCCCTCGATGAACACGCCGTCCCTGATCACCGACGGCACCACGCGGTTCACCAGTCCCCACTCCAGGCACTGATGCGCGGGAATACGACCGTTCAGCATCAGCATCTCGCGCGCGCGCCGGTCACCGATCATCAGCGGCAGCCACTGCGTCGCACCACCGGCCGCGACACTGCCCACGCGCGTTCCGACCTGACCGATCCACGCGTGCTCCGCCATTACGCCGAGATCGCACGCCATCTGCGACTCGTTCCCGCCGCCGACCGCCATTCCGTTCAGCCGCGCGATCACCGGCTTGCCGCAGCCGATGATGCTCTCGATGTAGCCGCGGAACAGCTGCATGTACTTCCAGTAGTCCCGCGGCCGCGCGATGTAGTCCGCCTCGTACTCCTTCACGTCGCCGCCGGTGCAGAACGCAGCCGTACCGGCGCCCGTCAGCACGACCACACCCACCCCATCATCGAACGCGGCGTCCCGGAACGCCGTCGTCAGCTCCTCCAGCGCGGACGTGGAGTACGCATTGAAGTTGTGCGGCCGGTTGATCGTGATCGTCGCAATCCAGTCCGCCTTCTCATATCCGACCTCGTGGAAGTCGAACGAGTCGGCCCTGCGCGTATCGAAGTGACCCATCTCCCCCTCCTGTGAGAAACGCGCCGCCGCGGCAGAGCGCGGCCGACGCGTCAGCGTGCGGCGGAACGGCGCGACAGCGTCAGGCGCTGCGCCTCGGTGGACAGATACTCATCCGCTGGACCGGACAGCAGCGTCCGGTAGGCCTCGAACAGCGCATGCGCACACTCGCCCGCCCAGTCGGCAGGCTGGAGCGCACGAGGCAGGTAGGGGTCCAGCAGCGGAAACTCGCGGTACTCGTGCACCAGCTCGAAGCGGCGCACATAGGCGTCACGCGGCAGCGGCGGCGCGCCGCTCCGCACCAGGTCCCTGTAATCGTTCAGGTAGCGCGCGATGAAGGCTTCGTAGCGCACGTTGATCGCCGGAAGGTCCCAGCACTGCGTCACGAGACTGCCCGGCGACGAGAATCCCGCGTACTCGCCGCGGAACACCTGCAGGTGGCCGGTCACGCCCAGGTCGTCACCGACCCCGCGCACACGCTCGCGCACATCGTGTGGCGAGACCCACAGGCCGTTTCCAAGCGAGCCGAAGCCCAGCCACGACAGCCGCACGCGCAGCCGGTCGCGCAGCGGTCGCAGCTCCTCCGGGATCGAGTAGGCCAGCAGCGTCCACTGACCATCCCAGTCACCGCCCGGCCCCGGCTGGTGTATCCGGGCCTCGCCTTCCTCCAGCAGCCGCCGGCCGCGCTCGCTCAGCGCGTAATACGCCCGCCGGCCTTCCCGGGAGACATCCAGCCACCCCTTTGCGCTCATCCGCGACAGCACGGTCCGCGTGTGCCCCTCGCTCACTCCGAGCGGCTCGAGCAGCCGGATCAGACTCCCCACCCACACGGGTCCCTCCCGGTGAAGGAGGAACTCACCGAAGAGGGTCCAAACCAGGTCTTGCGGTCTGGCAGGTGCCACGGTGTCCTCATATAACAGAATTGATACGACCGGATCTAGAATGTAATATAGATCGGACGGCGTCAAGGATGACGTGAGGGAGGTGACATGCAGGGGCTTCTGTGGGACGACTTTCCGGAGGCCGGACAGTGGCGGACGGGTGAGCGGCTGGTCACGCAGGAGGACATCGAGCGGTTCAGCGAGCTGAGCGGCGACATCAATCCGCTGCACCTGGACGACGAGTATGCGCGGGCGGCAGGGTTCGAGCGGCGGATTGCGCAGGGAGTGCTCGGCACGTCGATCGCGACGGGCCTGGTGAACCGGCTGGGGCTCACTGCGGGCACGCTCGCGGCGCTGCTGGGCATGAGCTGGCGCTTCGAGCGGCCGCTCTACCCGGGGACGCGGGTGCACGTGGACCTGACGGTGAACGCGTTGCGGGCGACACGGCGTACGGACAGGGGGATCGTGGTGCTGGGCGCGGTGCTCGCGGATGAGGCGGGGTCGATCTACCAGCGAGGCGAGCTGACGCTGCTGGTGCGGCGGTCGGCGGTGCAGTCGTGAAGGCGGCATACTTTGCGATGCAAAGTACTTGACCCGGTCCGGCGCCGGCCTTACCTTCCGGGTACCATGACGCCGCTGCCCCTGCGCCGCAACTCGGAGCCGATCGCGCTGCACGACCGCGCGATGGACGATCTGCGCTACATCCGTGAGACGATGGAGCGTGCGGGCGCGTTCACGGCGGTGCCGGGCGTGGGCGGCATGTTGATGGGCGTGACGGGCCTGGCCGCGGCATACGTCGCCTCGGGTCAGCCGACGCCGGAGCGGTGGCTGCTGGTATGGCTGTGCGCCGCGGCGGTCGCGGCGGCGATCGCTTCGTGGTCGATCGCACTGAAGGCGCGGCGTGCCGGCATCAGTCTGCGCGATGGACCCGCCCGGAAGTTCGCTCTCAGCTTTCTGCCGCCGGTGGTGGCGGGGGCCGCGCTGACCGCGGTTCTCTTCCAGAACGGCGCTGTCGAGACGATCCCCGGAATGTGGATGCTGCTTTACGGAGCCGGTGTCGTGACTGCCGGCACGTTCTCCGTGCGCGTGGTGCCGGTGCTGGGAATATGCTTCATGGTCGTCGGGCTCGCGGCGCTGTTCGGGCCGGGCAGCGGCGATCTCTATCTCGCGGCGGGTTTCGGCGGGCTCCAGCTCGCCTTCGGCGCCGCCATCGCAAGGAGGTACGGTGGCTGATCGCGGAGCAGCACGGAAGCACGTGCCGACGGACGACACACCGCCGTCGGAAACGCCGATGAAACGCACGAAGCGCGGCGGGCGCAGCAATCCCGTCGAGCTCGACCGGATCATTCACGAGCGCGTGCGCCTGGCCATCGTCAGTGCACTCGCCGTCAACGAGAGTCTGACGTTCAATGAGCTGAAGACGCTGCTCGACACATCGGACGGCAACCTCAGCGTGCACGCGCGCAAGCTGGAGGAGGCCGGTTACCTGGTCTGCGACAAGTCGTTCGAGGGACGCATGCCGCGCACGGAGTACCGGATCACGGCCGCGGGCCGGCGCGCGCTGAAGCAGTACCTCGACCACATGGAAGCGTTGATCCGGCGGGTGCGCGAATCGTGACCGCGTTTTTTTATGCGAGGTAACTTTATGGGACAGAGAGCTTTGCACGTCGCGATCATCATGGATGGCAACGGCCGCTGGGCCGCGGCCCGCGCGCGACCCCGCCGCGCGGGACATCGCGCCGGTGCGCGCGCAGTCCGCCGCATCATCGAGTGTGCCCCGGCGCACGGCATCGGCATGCTCACGCTGTTCGCGTTCTCCACGGACAACTGGAAGCGGCCTGCGGGCGAGGTCAGTGCGTTGATGAGGCTGTTCGAGGCGTACCTGCGGGGCGAGACCGCGCGGTGCGTCGCCGAGGGGATACGCGTGAGCGTGATCGGGCGGCGTGACCGTCTGGGCGCAGGCCTGCTGCACGCCGTGCAGGCCGCAGAGGACGCGACGCGCACGTGCACGCGCCTGCATCTGCGCATTGCGGTGGACTACTCATCGCGCGAGTCGATCCTGTCGGGCGATCGGCTGCCCGACGTGGACCTGCTGATCCGTACGGGAGGGGAGCAGCGGCTGAGCGACTTCCTGCTGTGGGAGTCGGCGTACGCGGAGCTGGTGTTTACGGCGCGACAATGGCCGGATTATTCCCAGGCTGATCTCGCCCATGCGGTCGCGGAATATCACAGGAGAGAGCGGCGCTTCGGCGGGTTGACGGAGGTGCGGGCGTAGGCAGCGGTTTCCCCCCGCAGCCACCCGGGTGAACCGGCGAGGTGCGGATGCGCGCCGGTGCTGCGGCGTCGGCAGATCAGGCGCACGCCGGCCGCCGGGGGCCGTGCCGGCGCGCGCTGATTCCGGTCAGGACTGGCGCTTGATGGCCTCGTCGAGCTGCTGTTCCAGCTGAGCCAGGCGATCGAGCAGCGGGCGTGCGTTCGGATCGATCTGCGTCATCCTGTCGCGCAGCTGCTTCTGGAAAGCCTCGAGCTGCGGCTGCACGTCCGGGTGCTGGAGGGCCGCGGCCTGCGCCTCGGCGAGCTGCGGCTGGAGCTGCTGTGCCTCCTGTGTCAGAGCCACGATGGTGGCCTGGTCACCGGCCGTCTGCGCCTGCTGCGCCTCCTGCATGATCGCCTCGAGGCGCTGAATCTTCGCTTCCATCGTCGGATCGGCGCTGATCATGGCCGCGCGTACGGCGTCGGCCGCGCGCTGCTGTCCCTGCTGCACGGCCTCGTCCTGGAGCGCCTGCTCCTGAACCGGCTGCAGCTGCTGCTGGATCTGCTGTGCCTCCGCCAGGAGCGCCTGTACTTCCTGCGGCAGCTCCTGCTGCTGCGCGCTCAGTGCGGCCGGAAAGGCGAGGAACGCGAGCAGAATTGCGGTGCGTGTGCGAGAGAACATGACGACTCCAGGTGCGAAATGGGTTTGTATCGTTCCGGAGTCAAATCGAACACCGATCTCCCTGAGACGCAACCCGCCAAGTCGTTTACTGATGACGGGTTGCGACTGCAATCCACCACGCTCGGCCCCGCCAGGGCGGCATGCTTTCAGGCCTCCGGCCGCGCAGAAGCCGTGTCGAAGAATGCGTGTACACGGGCGTGATCGTGCGCCGCGAGCGCCGCGCGGACCGTCGCCAGCTGCGCCTCGACCTCGCGGATTGCGTGGCAGAGAAGGTCCGCGTTGTCGAGCGCGATCGGGGTCCAGACATCGGGCGAGCTGCGGGCCAGGCGGGTCATGTCGCGGCCACCCGGGCCGAGCTGGTCGGGCGATATGCCCGCGCGGGCGAGGACGCGGCCGAGGGCCGTGGACACCGTCTGCGGCAGATGGCTGGAGAAGGCCAGGCGGTGATCGTGCACCGCGGGATCGATGATCTCCGGCACCGCGCCGGTCAGGCGCCACAGCGCTTCCAGCCTCTCGAGAGCCGGCGCGGGCGTCGAGTCGCCCGGACACAGGTACACGGTCGCGGAATGGAACAGGCCGTTGCATGACGACGCCCAGCCGGATCGGTGATCACCGGCCAGAGGGTGACCCCCAATGAAGGAGTGGTCCAGTCCCAGGCTGGCCGCGGCCGCCTGCAATGTCTGCTTCGTGCTGCACACATCGGTAACCAGCGGCATGCGACGGAGTCGATCCGCCGAGCGCTCGAGGATGCGCAGTGCCGCCGTCACGGGAACGGCCAGGATCAGGGCGTCGAGCCCGGCGACGTTCTCGAGGTCTGCGTCGAGGGCCGTGTGGACGACGCCGGATTCGAGCGCGGCAGCGAGCGTCGCGTCATCATTGTCGAAGGCGTGGACGCGGATGCCGCACTTCGCCAGATCGCGCGCGAGCGAGCCCCCGATGAGCCCGAGTCCGACAATGCCGACGGAATGAATCCCGTGCATCAGTCCTCCATCTGCGCACGGCGGGAGATGCCGATCAGGTGCCAGAAGATGCGGCGCACATCGTCCTCGCAGAGGCCGCTCTCGCGGGCGAGCTCGGCGGCGCGCCGCACCACGGCGGCCTCGCGGGCGGGATCGAGGGTGGGCAGGTCCGCGGCGCGCTTGGCTGCGCCGACGGCTCGTGCGAGGCGCACGCGGCGCGCGAGGAGCCGGACGAGCTCCTGGTCGATCGCTTCGATGTCCTCGCGCAGCCGCACCAGTTCTGCGGACGTCGAATGACCGCCGGATACGCTCATGCCGCCGCGGCTCCCGCCGGTGCAGTCGCGAGAGTACGCCCGGCCGCCTCGACGAATGGACGGAGCCGCGCCATGAGCTGAGCGAAACCGTCGATCGAGAGCGACTGGTCGCCGTCGGACAGCGCCTCTTCCGGGCAGGGGTGCACCTCGATCATGAGACCGTCCGCGCCCGCGGCAATGGCTGCGAATGCGAGCGGCGCCACCAGGTCCGCACGTCCCGCGGCGTGACTGGGATCGACGATGACGGGCAGGTGCGTCTCGGACTTGAGCACGGGGATGGCCGCCACATCGAACGTGTTGCGCGTCGCCGTCTCGAACGTACGGATGCCGCGTTCGCACAGAATGACATCGTGATTGCCCTGGGCCATCACGTATTCGGCCGCCATGAGCAGCTCGCGCAGTGTGGCCGAGAGGCCGCGCTTGAGCAGCACCGGCCGCTGGACACGTCCGACCTCCGACAGCAGCGCAAAGTTCTGCATGTTGCGTGCGCCGATCTGCAGCACGTCCGCGTGCTCCGCGATGCGATCGACCTGCCGTGTGTCCATCACCTCCGTCACCACCGGCAGTCCGGTCTCCGCGCGCACGTCGGCCAGCAGATGCAGCGCCGCCTCGCCCAGGCCCTGGAACGCGTACGGTGAAGTGCGCGGCTTGAACGCGCCGCCGCGCAGCATACCCGCACCCGCTGCAGCCACGCCGCGCGCAGTCGCCCGCAGCATGCCGGCGCTTTCCACGGAGCACGGTCCCGCAATGACGGCCAGTTCCTGCCCCCCGATTACCGCGCCATGCCCGTCTCCTGCGCGTACCAGGCTCGACCGCCCGACGAACTCGCGCGAGGCGAGCTTGAACGGCTTCAGGATCGGCGTGACGGACTCGACGCCCGGCAGGCTCAGCAGCGACACCTCCTGCAGGCGGGCCTCCTCGCCGATGCACCCGATGATGGTACGGTGCTCCCCTCGCGAGACATGCGTGCGCATGCCCAGCGTCTCGATGCGCTCGCGGATGTGGTCCAGCTCAGCATCCGTGACACCCGCGCGTGTGACGATGATCATTCCCTGCTCCTCCGCTTCCGGGTGTGCGACACGCACAAAAAAAGGCCCGTGGAATTTCCACGGGCCGCTCGTGCTTGCCGGTTACGTGTCGCGTTATGTGCGCAGACGTCGCCAGCCACGGCCCGTGGAACGGGTCGCGTAATAATAGCTGGCGGCGTACAGGCGGTGGTGTTGCATGAGGGTCACTGTAATTCCGCGACGGGTGGGATGTCAACTGTCGGACGCGGAACCCGTTCTGCATATTGCTACAGGGGGCCATGATGTTGCCCGATGCCATGGCGTGCGCCGCCATACCGGCCGGCCTGGCGCGCCTGCGCACGCGCTGTCCGGGCGGCGGCGGGCGCGGCGCCATGCCGGGCTGCATGGACGGATCGGCCATTATGCAGAACGGGTTCCGCGTCCGAAGGGGGAGGGACATGCCGAGATCCATCCATATCCTGCTGCTGCTGATCACCCTGCCGATGTCGGCCGCCAGCGCGCAGTCCGGCGGCGCACGCGCGGCGACGCGCGATGCTGCCGGTGACGAGAGCAACGGCCGACTGGTGATCGTCGGCGGCGGTCTGAGCAGAACGACGGAGGCCGTCTATCGGGCGATCCTGGATGGTCGCCGGCTCGACGGCCCGGTCTGCGTGATCCCCACCGCCGGCGCGGATCCGGATGCGTCGACCGCGAGCGCGGTCGCGGCATTCGAGCGGTGGGGCGGCCAGGGCACCGCGGCAGGCATACCCGTATCCACGGCGAACCCCGAAGCGGCTCACGACGCTGCCGTCGTTCGTGCGATCGGTGAGTGCGCCGCGTTCTACTTCACGGGCGGTGTGCAGTCACGCATCGTACAGGTCTTCCGGCCGGACGGCCGCGACACGCCGGCACTGACGGCCCTGATCAACCGGTTCCGCGCTGGCGCCGTGGTGGCAGGATCGAGTGCGGGAGCCGCCGTGATGAGCGATCCCATGATCGCCGGCGGCAGTACCACGCTGTCACTGCAGCATGGCGTGGAGGAAGACAGCGACGATGCAGACGAAGGCGAACGGGGTCTCGTCATCGAGAGAGGCGTCGGGTTCTTCCCCGCGGCCATCGTCGATCAGCACTTTCTCGCGCGCGGGCGCATCGGTCGCCTGATCGCGGCCGTCCTCGACCTGGATGAATTCGATCTCGGCTTCGGCATCGACGAGAACACGGCGCTCGTCGTCGATGGCGACTCCGTCCGCGTCGCGGGTGAGTCCGGTGTCATCATCGTGGATGAGAGCGATGCCCGTCGCACGGGTCGCAGTGCGACGAACGTGAGAATGCATCTGCTGGCACCGGGAGACCGGTTCAGCACGACCGATCGCCGCGTGACGCCGGCGGCGGGCAGGTACGATCTCCCCGCATCATCGGACAGCGTTGCCGTGCCTGATGACGTGTTCGCGCGCTGGGCATTCCTGCATCTGCTCAATCAGTTCGCGCAGTCGCCGCAGACCACGCTGACGCTGCCGGTGCCCGGCGGCGAGGTCGTGCTGCGCAAGGGACCGGACTTCGCCGCGCGCAGCCGGGGCGAGCGCGGCGTGCAGGGCACGCCTGCCGGCCTCAGCATCACCGGACTGCTGCTGGACGTGAAGCGCTGAGCGGCGGAATCTGACACGTGACCCGCACCGGCGTCCCGGACCGGGCCTTTGCCCGAAGGCCGGTTACTCCGAGGGCGCCACGTCGGCATCGAACGCGCCGGTCAGCACGCGTCCGTCCCGCCTGACCTGGACCCAGATGCGGTAGCGGCCGGGCTGCGGGAACTCATAGGGGAACGACACGGCCGACGCGTGCTCGAGGTGTTTCACGTCGGGGCGAATGACGAGCCCGCCGCGTTCATCGCGCGCGGTATCGCCCCGTGCGCGTTGCTCGAACAGCTGCTGCGATGCCATCGACACGGTCCCCATCGGGTGCAGGTGGACGAACACTGCACCGTCATCGCGCGTAACGGCGGCATGCGCAAGCATCCCCATGTACGGCTCCAGGTGAGCGGGCGTGCCGTCGGGCGAATGCACCGTGAAGCGCAGTTCCAGCTCCTGTCCCGCGGTGAGCTTCGCGGGCGTGCCCTCCCATGCCATCCGCGACCCATCGGCGAGCATCACGCCACCGGCCTCAGCCGCCGGCCGCGTCGTGAGCCACGAGTCGTCCGGGTCCAACCCATCCGCGCCGGCCAGCAGGTCCGGGACAGTGACAGTGTCGGTGAGTGTCTGCGTGAAGCCGCTCTCGTGGACCACGTCGCCATAGAGACGGTACCGGCCGGCGGGCAGTGGTGGCATCGGCTGGCGGAACGTGCTCGAGTCGAGCCGGACCGGATGCAGGTGCGCGAAGGCGCCCAGGTCGTCACGGACGAGGAACATGTGCATCAGCTTGCCGTGGTCAGGCACGAACGGTGACCAGCGTCCTTCGCTCCACGTCGGGTCCGTGATCCTGAGCGTGAGTACCGGCTCGCCGGAATCGACAGAGATGTCACTCGCGATCCGGAGCGGCTCGTACATGTTGGTCAGGTAGGCGGAGTCCTCGGCATCCCACCACCGGCTGCCGCCGAACAGTGCGAGGACGAGCACGGGCAGAGCGACGGCGCGCGCGATCCATGCGCGTCGCACGCGGTCGCGGTCCGGCATCACGCCGGGCGGCAGGACCGCTTCGCGCACGGCGGCGCCGACGATCGTGAGAGCGCCGATGAGGAGGAAGAGGCCCAGACCACCGAGGACCACGGCGAGGGAGACCGGCATGCCGAGCCGCTGGGTCGCGATCGCGGGTACGGGCACGCTGACCGTGTGCTGTCCTTCTGCGCCGTCGACGATCACGCGCACACTGTAGGAGCCGAACTCCATGAACCAGAGCTGCGCCGTCCACATGGCCTCGTGGCCTTCGACGAGCCGTGCCACATCGGGCCGTGGCGCGCCTTCCAGACCGAGGTTCCACCGAACCGGCTGAACCGCGACTGCACTCACACCGGGTCCGAGCGCGCGGACCGTGATCTCCGCCTGGCCGGGCACCACGCCCGGTGGTCGGATCACGACGCGGACTGGATAGGGTCCGGCGTTTCCGTCGAAGAAGATGTTCGGGCTGCCGACGTGAGCCGACAGGAGCATCCAGGCTGCGGCGACGAGGAGCACAGCCGAGGCCGACCGGATCGCTGGCTTCATCATCGCTGCACCCTTCGCATCCATTCGCCCCATCCCAGCCCGAGTCGCGCCGACACCATTCCCAGCACGGCGGCCAGTGCGAGGCCGGTCACGAGTGACAGGCCGCCGGCCGGCTGGAGGAAACGGCCCTGAGCGAACGCCGACGTCTCGGGGACCATATAGGGACGGAGATGCTGCCCGAAGAGCGGGTTGCGTGCGTATTCGGAATTGAGGAACGTCGCGAACGGCCACTGTACTGCTGCAAACATCGCAACGAATACCAGGCTCAACGTCGCGGCCAGCAGCCACCCGCGCCTTCCCGTCCAGCGCTGCAGCACCAGGTCCATGCCGATCGCCGGTACGAACAGCAGCAGCGGGAACTGCGCAGGCATCATCCGCGTGAGCGGATAGAGTACGGGTGCGAGCTTCGGCTCCGCCGGAAACAGCGGCAGAATCCACACGAGAGCGAGGAGAACACCGAAATACATCGCGGCCGTGGCCGTCACGGGCCAGCGCAGCCGTCCGCTTACGCCGGCTGCGACCAGCGGCATGACCAGCACGCCGGCCGTGATCTTGTAGAACAACTCCGAGTGCTGGAAGATGCGCCACGTATACTCCGACACCATGGTCGCGAAGTTCAGCAGCACGAGCGCGGCGGCGAATGCGTACAGCCAGGGGAGCAGAGCGCGGCGTTGTTCGTTGATGGACGCGGCATTGCGGTTCTGCAGCGCCAGCACCATGAACATCGCGCCGAGCTGAATCGCGAGGATCCCGAGCGCGAGCAGTGCGTGCGGCGGGCTCAGGATCTTGACGTCGAGGCCGTACGCGTTGTGCCACCAGTCGTCGAACGGTGCGGACGTCAGCATGGCGATGGCGCCCCAGATGCACAGCCACGCACCGAGGTGTCCGTGAAAGAACTTCCAGAACCCGACGGTCGCCGCCCGTTCACGCGCGGTACCGGCAAAGGAGGTGCGCAACACGTGCACGCCGGAGACGACGCCCGCAATCACACCACCCAGGTACATTGCCATGTGCGGAGCGGAGAACAGCGTGTCGCGGCCGATGCTCTGGTGCCAGGAGATGTCCCACAGCACACCAATCACGACACTCGTCGATGCGAACAGCACGGCGCCGGCAGTGACGAGCGAAATGGAAGCAGTCGTGTCAGGCGGGACGAGTTGCTGCGGGCGCGCCAGGGTAGAGACGGACGCTGCCATGGATGTTCTCCGTGCAGGGACGGGATGGCGATGGGACGTCACTACGACGGAACTTCGGTGCTCGGGGCGGCAGTGAAAATAGCACCGCGCGCCCCGGGCGTGCAACCGGCCTTCAGTGCTCCAGCGGGGGTGTGGACGGGGGCGGCCGGCGGTGCCGGGTGGCCTGTTCGTAGGAGAATGCGAGCTCTATGAGGCGCGGCTCGGACCACGCGTCGCCGAGGAACTGAAGTCCGGCGGGAAGCGTGCCGTACGCATAGCCCATGGGCACAGTGATGGCCGGGAATCCGCTGCGCGGAGCGAACACCTGGTTGTTGTCTCCGTGCGGCGACGTGAGGTCTCCGATCAGCCGCGGCGGATTGCTCCACGTCGGATACACGAGTGCATCGAGGCGCTGTTCGCGGAGCACGGCGCTCAGTCGTTCGCGAAACGCTGCGCGGGCCGCGGCCGCCTCCCGGCAGCGTTCCGTCGTACCTCCCATGGTATCGCGCGCCAGTGAGCGGAGCCTGCGCTCGACGGTGACATGGAAGCGGCCGGACTCGATGATCGCCTCGAGAGTCTGTGGCGCACCGGGGCGCGTGGCGAGGTACGCCTCGATGTCCGCGCGGAAGCTCGAGCACAGTGTGCCGGGAATCGAGTCCGTGAACGACAGCTCGACGGGGTCGATGATCGTCGCACCCGCACGCTGGAGGTCGCGGACGGCTGCATCGAACAGCGCAACGACTGCCGTGTCGGCGGTGGGCGCCGCCGTGTGGACGCGGACGACGCCGATGCGGGCGCCGCGCAGCGCGTCCGCACGCAGGTGCGCGGTGTACGTTTCCGGAATGTGGTCACGCGCGTGCGCCGTGGCCGTGTCCGCCGGGTCGTAACCGGCGACCACGTCGAGGACACGCGCCGCATCCGCGACGGTGCGCGCCATGGGGCCGCCGACATCGCGCTCGAGGTACAGCGGCACGATGCCATCGCGGCTGGTGAGTCCGATCGTCGGCCGGATCCCGACCAGCGCAGTGTGCGACGACGGGCCGCGGATCGAGTTGCCCGTGTCCGTGCCGAGCCCGACCGCACCGAAGCTCGCGCTCACGGCCGCTGCCGTGCCGCCGCTCGATCCGGCCGGCACGCGATTCAGCGCGTACGGGTTGAAGGTGTAGCCGGGCAGGAGCGAGCCCACCGTCTCGTAGGGGCTGAAGGCGAATTCCGCCATGTTGGATTTGGCAATGACGATCGCCCCCGCCTCCCGGAGCCGGCGCACCATGAACGCATCATCGGTCGGCAGCACGTCGGCCAGCGAGCGCGATCCGGCGGCGGTGAGCAGGTCCGCCGTATCGTAGTTGTCCTTCACGATCACCGGGATGCCATGCAGTGGACCCGTCAGGCGGCCGGTGCGCGCCAGCTCCTCGTCCAGCTCGCCCGCGCGCTGCAGCGCATTCGGGTTGATGACGGTGATCGCATTGAGCGACGGGCCGCGCCTGTCGTAGGCGTCGATCCGGTCGAGGTAGCGCTGCACCAGCTGCCTCGCGGTGAGCCTCCCTTCGAGCATCAACTCGTGCAGCTCCGCAATCGTCGCTTCCGTGACGACGTCCTGGGCGCTCAGCGGCATCGGCGCCAGCGCGGCCGTCAGCATCAGTGCGAGTCCCAGCCCGGCACGTCGGCGGGTGAAGCCCATGGTGACCCCCTGCGGTAGTTTCAGACGACCCGTAACGTAGAGCGTTGCAGCACCGGCCGCACGGCCAGTCGCGCCCGACGGGTCCCGTTTCGTATAATCAGGCGTCCGGGCATCACGACTTCACCCGCACCGAGCAGCGATCCGATGAGCGTATCCCCGCCGATCATATATACGTGGACCGATGAGGCCCCCGCCCTGGCCACTCACGCACTCCTGCCGGTCGTGCGAGCGTTCGCCGGCGCGACGGGTGTGCCCGTGGAGACGCGCGACATTTCACTCGCGGGGCGCATCCTCGCGGCGTTCCCCGACTACCTGGAAGAGAACCAGCGGGTGGCCGACGACCTGGCCGAGCTCGGCCGCATCGTCGAGACGCCCGAGGCGAACGTCATCAAGCTGCCGAATGTCAGCGCTTCCCTGCCCCAGCTGAAGGCATGCGTCGCCGAGCTGACGGCAAAGGGATACGCCCTCCCCGCCTATCCCGATGAGCCGGCGACCGACGAGGAGCGCGACATCCGTGCACGCTATGATCGCGTCAAGGGCAGCGCCGTCAATCCCGTGCTTCGTCAGGGCAACTCGGACCGGCGTGCACCGAACGCGGTCAAGGAGTTCGCCCGTTCGAACCCGCCGCGGATGATGCCGTGGCCCGCCGGCTCGAGGACGCACGTGGCGACGATGGGAACGGCCGACTTCCGCAGCAACGAGAAGTCGATCACGCTCGAAGCCCCGACGACCGTGCGGATCGAGCACGTTGCGGACGACGGGACGGTCACGGTGCTGAAGGACGGACTGAAGCTCGTCGCGCGCGAGGTCTTCGACACCACCGTCATGAGCCGCCGTCAGCTGGTGGAGTTCCTGCGCGAGCAGGTGCGCGACGCGAAGGAGCGCGGTGTGCTGTTCTCGCTCCATCTGAAGGCGACGATGATGAAGGTCTCCGACCCCATCATGTTCGGCCATTGCGTGCGCGTATTCTTCGAGGACGTATTCACGAAGCATGCGGCCGTGCTCGACGAGCTGGGCGTCAACCCGAACAACGGCTTCGCCGATCTGCTGGCGAAGCTCGGCGAGCTGCCGGAAGAGCGGCGCTCGGAGATCGAGGCCGACATACGCGCGGCGTACGAGAACGGACCCGCCATGGCCATGGTCGATTCCGCTCGCGGCATCACCAACCTGCACGTGCCGAGCGACATCATCATCGACGCCTCCATGCCGCCGATGATCCGCGACGGCGGGCGCATGTGGAACGCTGCCGGCGAGCTGCAGGACTGCAAGGCCGTCGTTCCGGACTCCAGCTATGCCGGCATCTACCAGGCCGTGATCGATGACTGCCAGAAGCACGGGCAGTTCGATCCGTCCACCATGGGCAGTGTGCCCAACGTCGGGCTGATGGCGCAGAAGGCCGAGGAGTATGGCTCGCACGACAAGACCTTCGAGGTGCACGCCGACGGCATTGTGCGCGTCGTCGATGACAGCGGTCGCACCCTGGCAGAGCACGCCGTCGAGTCGGGCGACATCTGGCGCGCGTGTCAGACGAAGGATGTCGCCGTTCGCGACTGGGTGAAGCTGGCGGTGACACGTGCGCGGGCCACGGGTGTGCCGGCCATCTTCTGGCTGGATCGCACACGCGCGCATGACGCACAGCTGATCGCCAACGTCGAGCGCTATCTGGCCGATCACGACACGACCGGTCTGCAGATCGACATCATGGCGCCGGCCGAGGCGATGCAGGTCTCGCTCGAGCGGATTCGGCGTGGCGAGGATACCATCTCGGTGACGGGCAACGTGCTCCGTGACTACCTCACGGACCTCTTCCCGATCCTGGAGATCGGCACCAGTGCGCGCATGCTGTCGATCGTACCGCTGCTGAACGGCGGCGGCCTGTTCGAAACGGGAGCGGGAGGCTCAGCGCCGAAGCACGTGCAGCAGTTCCAGAAGGAGGGTCACCTGCGCTGGGACTCGCTCGGCGAATACATGGCGCTGGCCGCATCGCTGCAGCACCTGGGCGAGCAGTTCGACAATGCCGGCGCGCTCGTGCTCGGCGACGCCCTCGACCGGGCCACGGCCGCCTACCTCCGGAACGGACGCGAGCCGTCCCGGAAGGTGAACGAGATCGACAATCGCGGGAGCACGTTCTATCTGACCCTCTACTGGGCGCAGGCTCTGGCGGAGCAGGACCGCGATCCGGCACTGGCCGAGCGCTTCCGACCGGTTGCGGAGGAGCTGACGGCCAACGAGGAGCGGATCGTGGCAGAGCTCAACGGCGCGCAGGGTCAGCCGCAGGATATCGGCGGCTACTACATGCCGGACCCGGTGCGTGCCGGCGCGGCCATGCGCCCGAGTGAAACGCTGAACGGCGTGATCGATGCCCTGGAGGCGGAAACGGCTGGCAACGTTGCGGCGTGAGCGTTTCGCGTCCCGTTCCGTTACGTTTGCGTCATGACTGAAGATAAGCGGACCCCGCAGGGCGGCAGCGATGTCCTGCGGAAGCTGATCGGCGTTGCTGCCGCCATGATCATCATTGCTGGACTGCGCGCGGCGCAGCCGGTGCTGGCGCCGCTGGCGCTCGCGGTGTTCCTCGTCGTAACGAGCCTGCCGATCCTGCGTGAGCTCCGACGCCAGCGCGTCCCGGACGTGGTCGCGGTGCCGCTCGTGCTGCTGCTCATCGTGAGCGTCCTGATCGGCGTCGGCGCCATTGCTCTCAACTCCATCATGCAGATCCGCGACGCCCTGCCTGACTACGTGGTGCGGGTTACGGCGATGTATGAGGGCGTATTCGTCTGGCTCGGTGACCACCGCATCATCGACCCGCAGGCCGCCGCCGAGATCATGGTCAGCCCGCCCCAGCTGGTGGAGCTCGCAACGGGCTTCGTGCGCGGCTTTGCAGGCTTCATGTCACTCGTCGTGCTGGTCGCGCTCATCATGCTGTTCCTGCTCGCCGAGGCCGGCGGCGTGCCGCGGAAGCTGCGCGCCGCCATGGGTCGTGATGATGCCGATCTCGGCCGGTACGGCCGCGTCATGTCGGAGATCCAGCGCTACCTGGCCATCAAGACCGCCACCAGCATGTCCACAGGGATCCTCGTCGGACTCCTGACGCTCAGCCTCGGGGTGGACTTCGCCCTGTTCTGGGGCCTCACGGCGTACCTGCTCAACTACATCCCGACGATCGGGTCGCTCATCGCCGCCGTGCCCGCCATCCTGCTCGCGCTCGTTCAGCTGGGGCCGAGCGCCGCGATGCTCACGGCCACCGGCTACCTCGTGATCAACCTCGGAATCGGCAACCTCATCGAGCCCGCCGTGATGGGAAAGCGGCTCGACCTGTCGCCACTCATCGTGCTGCTGTCACTGCTGTTCTGGGGATGGGTCTGGGGCCCGATCGGCATGTTGCTTTCCCTGCCGCTCACGATGGTCCTCAAGATCCTCTTCGAGAATACCCACGACCTGGCCTGGATCGCCATTCTCATGGGTCCCGCGCGCGATCAGCGCGTCGCCGCCATTCCCCCGGCCACGCCGCGCCGCGCGGACGACCTGGCCGGCTGATCAGCGCAGTGCTCAGAACAGCCCGCAGGTGATCCGACGCCGCACCGTACCGATGCGGCGTCGGGCGCGGAGTTACTCCTGCACGACGAACGGCAGCCGCACGGTTCCGAACTGCGTTCCGGAATCCGCGTTGATCAGGTTGATCGTGAAGTCCACGGCCGCAATGTCCAGATCTTCCACGTCCTCGAAATAGAGGAACCCCGTGATCCGGCCAGCGGGATCCAGCACGCCTTCCGGCAACGCCATGCTGATCATGTCGGCTGTCGGCAGCTCGATCTGCACCAGTGCGGGCACGTATGTGTCGTAATACAGCGGATCGAAGACGAACGGGCGCGTCACGCGGCTGTAGCGCGGATAGTAGCGCGACAGGTAGGGCGCCACGCGGAAGCCGATCGCGCTGTAGGCCGGCACGTCCACCGCCTGCGCCACGGTGCCCTCCACGCGGAACGGCGGAATGGCGTGGTACGTCTGACCGTTCGATGCCACGAGCATGAGGTCGTTGTAACGCAGGCGGAGCGGGTGCTCGCTGTCGTTCGTGATCTCGACGAGCAGCGGTATCGATTCCGCCTCCAGGTTGCGCGGCTGCCCGCGCCATGCACCCGCGCGCGCCTCGACCGTCACGCCGGCCTCGGTCGCAATGGCGCCGCTGCCGGGCCCGGGCGGAGCCGGCTGTGCCGTGGGTGCGGGCGCGAGGTCGGGACGGTTGGGGGCGCATGACAGTGCGGTGGCCATCAGGGCGGAGACGAACGCAGCGTAGTAACGCATGTTGCCCTCCGGGACAGGGGGCGGCAGGTCCACCGATCATCGGTAATCCGACCCGCACGCCCCTCGCATACCTGCTCACGGGGCGCCGCGCGACCACGTGGATCGCGCCACTCGGACGCGCGAAGAGCGCCCCATCCGCGCGCGTCGAAGGTCGCAGAGTCGAGCTCCGGCAGATGCTCTGTGCCGTCCGTTCAGCGACGCGTAACTCATACCACAGGACGTCCCGGAACGCTGTAGTCCGATGGACCTATCGCGGCGGGGGAACTCCTGAGGGACGCCCGCTCCTGAGCGGCGACGGCCGACGAGGCGAACAGGGGGAGGAATGAAGAAGCGGAGCCCGACGCGGCGGATGACGAAACGCCGCACGGTCGGCCGCGCGGCGCTCCATTCGTTCTGCTATGCCCGGGGTGGGACTCGAACCCACAAGCCGTTGCCGGCAGCGGATTTTGAGTCCGCCGTGTTTACCATTTCACCACCCGGGCCAGCCTGAAAGATAGCGCGGCTGCGGGGCGTCGGATAGTCATGCGGAGAGCGATCACGCATGCGGGGGTGGTGCACCCGCAGCGGGTGGCGAGGCGTCTGCCGCGCCACCGGGGCGAGGCCCCCTCAGCGCGCCACCCTCTCGAACCGGATATTCCGCGCCCTGCCCTGATCGAGCTGGAACCCGGCAATCGCTCCGGCATCGCGCATGAACCGCAGCGTGAGCGAGCCGACCGAGAACTCATCGCGGGTCAGGGGTGTCAGCGGCTGCGGCCCGGCACCCGGCCGCAGCAGTGACAGCACGCTATCCTCGAGACGGATGGTGAACGTCGCATTGAGCTCCTCGCTGTGGAACGAGCCGGCGTACCCCGCCAGCTCCGCGGCCGACGGCACGTGGATCGTCAGCTTCTCGAAAACCTGCGCATCATTCGCGTCCAGGAACCACTCCATGCGACGCGGCTGGTCGGCGGGCACCGGAGGAAAGCGGAGCACCAGCTCGACCGGTACGTCCATCACCTTGAACGCGGTCGCGCTCTGCGGCTGCAGCTCGTATCGACCGCCGCCCGCGATGAGATACAGCTTCCCCGTATCCGCGACGATCGTAAACGCCGCACGCGCAGCGGCATTGCGCCACACGCCTGCCAGCTCCTCAATGTCTGCGATCGGCGTTGCATCGCTCACCGGACGTTCGTCACTCCCGCCCGCGGGCGGAGTCGCCACGTCGCGTTCGATGGGCGCAAGCACAGCGGCCAGATAGACATCCGCCACTCGCAGCGCGAGAGCCGATGGATTCGTCGATCCGAGGTTGCACAGTACCGCCACGGAGAAATGCTGATCCGGAAAACGCAACAGCTCGGCGCGGTAGCCGCCCCACGCACCGCCGTGAGCCACCGTGCGCTGGCCGCGGTGCTCCGTGATGAACAGCCCCAGCGCATACTCGAGCGCACTGCCGTCGTTCAGTGTGCCCGTCTCCTGGATCCGCTCGAGCATGGCCTTACCGCCCACGCGGCCGCTGTAGAAATTCTCATCCCAGTGGAGCAGCTCCTCGACCGTCGTGAACACCGCACCATCGCCGAGCTGCAGCCACCGCGAAACGTCCGTGCGCAGACTGCCGTCCGCGCGCTCCGCATAGGCCAGCGCGCGGTCCGGAACCACGTCGTCGTATCCGCCCAGGTAGTGCGTCCGCGTCATGCCGAGCGGATCGAAGATCTGCTGCCGCGCGAAGTCCCGCAGGTTCAGTCCCGACGCCCGCTCCACTACGAGTGACAGCAGGAAATAGCCCGAGTTGCTGTAGAGATGCTCCGCACCCGGCGTGAAGTTGAGCTCCTTCTGCCGGACGATGATATCCAGCGCCTCCTGCGGTGTGGTGACATCGTCGATGTCCACGCCGCTCAGCTCCATCAGACCGATGTAGTCACGCAGCCCGCTCGTGTGCAGCAGCAGGTGCCGGATCGTGATCGGCTCGTCGTATGACGGCAGCTCCGGGATGAATCGACGCACATCGTCATCGAGCGACAGCACGCCCTGCTGCTCCAGCAGCAGGATGCTCGCGGCCGTGAACTGCTTCGATGTGGATCCGATGTCGAACACGCTCTGCGGCGTGATCGCGACCCGGCGCTCCAGGTCCGCCATGCCGTAGCCGCGCGCCAGCGCGATCGCTCCGTTCCGATACACGCCCACCGCACAGCCGGGACTGGACGGCGTGGCCCACTGCGCGAAGATGGCATCGACCTGCGCCTCGTACGCGGCACCAGCATCCTGTGCCGCAGCCGGCACGGCACCCGGTACGGCGAGCACGCTGGCGACGAGTGCGCATGTCGTGCTACGGGAGAGTCGTCTCATGTGCGATCCGCAGATGAATTGTGATTCAGGCCAGCCCCGC
>DATHVW010000028.1:0-20548 GCA_035461085.1 Longimicrobiales bacterium
GGCAACGGCGGTCGGCAAGGAGAGCCGGAAGGCGGACCAGAGGTAGACTGCAGTGCCCAGAAGAGAAGACCTCCACTCCATTCTCATCATTGGTTCGGGCCCCATCGTCATCGGCCAGGGTTGCGAGTTCGATTACTCCGGTACCCAGGCCGTACGCGCGCTGAAGGAAGAGGGCTACCGCGTCATCCTCGTCAACAGCAACCCCGCGACGATCATGACGGACCCGGATCTCGCGGATGCCACCTACATCGAGCCGATCACGCCGGAATGGGTCGAGCGGATCATCGAGAAGGAGCGGCCGGACGCGCTGCTCCCGACGATGGGGGGTCAGACCGCGCTGAACGTGGCGCTCGATCTCTACGACAGCGGTGTCCTCGAGAAGCACGGCGTCGAGCTGATCGGCGCCGACGCGCGCGCCATCCGCATGGCGGAGGACCGTGAAGAGTTCAGCGAAGCGATGGCGCGCCTCGGCCTGGCCGTGGCGCACGGCGGGTTCGCGCGCTCGCTCGATGAGGCTGTGAAGATCGTCGAGGACACTGGCTATCCTGCGATCATCCGGCCGTCGTTCACGCTGGGCGGCAGCGGTGGTGGCATTGCGTACAACGCGGACGAGTTCGAAGCGGCGGTGCGCCGCGGTATCGACCTGTCGCCGATCGACGAGGTGCTGATCGACCGCAGCGTCATCGGCTGGAAGGAGTTCGAGCTCGAGGTCGTGCGCGATGGCGCGGACAACGTGATCATCATCTGCTCGATCGAGAACATCGATCCGATGGGCGTCCACACGGGTGACTCCGTCACGGTCGCCCCGATCCAGACCTTGAGCGACGTCGAGTACCAGCGCATGCGCGACGCGGCGATCGCGATCATTCGCGAGATCGGCGTCGAGGCGGGCGGCTGCAACATCCAGTTCGCGCTCAACCCGGACACCGGCGAGATGCTGGTCGTGGAGATGAATCCGCGCGTGTCGCGGTCCTCGGCGCTCGCGTCCAAGGCGACGGGCTTTCCGATCGCGCGTGTCGGCGCCAAGCTGGCGGTCGGCTACCTGCTCGATGAGCTGCCGAACGACATCACGAAGACGACGCCCGCATCGTTCGAGCCGGTGCTCGACTATGTGGTCGTGAAGTTCCCGCGCTTCGCGTTCGAGAAGTTCCCGACGGCCGATCCCACGCTGGGCGTTCAGATGAAGGCCGTGGGCGAGGTGATGGCGATCGGGCGCACGTTCAAGCAGGCCTGGCAGAAGGGTCTGCGCGGCCTGGAGAACGGCCGCGATGGCTGGGAGGCGGGTGCGCGTCCGAAGGATGACGGCCTGGCGGATGACACCATGGACACGCTGCGCGCGGCGCTGCGCCGTCCGACCGCGGACCGCGTCTACCAGCTGCGGCGTGCGTTTGCCGCCGGGCTGACAGTGGACGAGATCCACGAGCTCACGCACATCGACCCGTGGTTCCTGGCGCAGATGTCCGGCATGCACGAGGCCGAGCAATGGTTCACGCAGCTCGACACGGTGGACGCGGGTGCGATGCGCCGCATGAAGCGCATGGGCTTCGGCGATCGCCAGCTCGCACGCATGCGCGGGATCGGTGAGGCCGCGCTGCGCGGGCAGCGCCACGCGCTCGGCGTGCGCCCCACATACCACATGGTCGATACGTGCGCCGGCGAGTTCCCGGCCGCCACGCCGTACCTGTACTCGTCCTACGAGCAGGAGACGGAGGCGCCGCCGAGCGATCGTCGCAAGATCGTCATTCTCGGCAGCGGTCCCAATCGCATCGGGCAGGGCATCGAATTCGATTACTGCTGCGTGCAGGCTGCGCTCGCGCTGCGCGAAGACGGCTTCGAGACGATCATGGTCAACTCGAATCCGGAGACCGTATCGACCGACTTCGACATCTCCGACAAGCTGTACTTCGAGCCGCTCACGCTCGAGGACGTGCTCGAGATCGTCGAGCGCGAGAAGCCCGTCGGCGTGATCGTGCAGCTCGGCGGCCAGACACCGCTCAAGCTCGCCAAGCCCCTCGAGGCCCTTGGCGTTCCCATCCTCGGTACCGCCGTCGATGAGATCGACCGTGCCGAGGACCGGGACCGCTTTGCGGCGCTGTGCCGCGAGATCGGCGCGAGCGTCCCGCCGAACGGCATAGCGACGAGTGTCGAGCAGGCCGTAAGCGTGGCGAACGGGGTCGGATATCCGGTGCTCGTGCGCCCGTCCTACGTGCTGGGCGGCCGCGCGATGGAGATCGTCTACGACGAGCCCTCGCTGCTGGATTACTTCGAGCGGGCGGTGCGTGCGTCACCGGACCACCCGGTGCTCATCGACCGGTTCCTGGAAGATGCCTTCGAGGCCGATGTGGACTGCCTGTCCGACGGCACCGATGTCGTCATCGCAGGTGTCATGCAGCACATCGAGGATGCAGGCGTGCACTCGGGCGATTCCGCGTGCGTGCTGCCGCCCTACATGCTGCGCGATGATGAGGTCGAGGAGATGCGTCGTCTCACGCGGCAGTTCGCGCGCGCGCTCGGCGTGGTCGGGCTCATGAACGTGCAGTACGCGATCCGCGACGGCGTCGTCTACGTGCTCGAGGTGAATCCGCGCGCGTCGCGCACCGTCCCATTCGTCTCCAAGGCGACGGGTGTTCCGTTCGCGCGTCTCGCGGCGAGCATAATGGCCGGCAGGCGCATCGCAGACATGGACCTGCCGGAGGAGCCGCCGGTGGCCGGTATCGCCGTGAAGGAGGCGGTGCTGCCGTTCAACAAGTTCGATGTCGACATCATCCTCGGTCCGGAGATGCGCTCGACGGGCGAAGTGATGGGCTTCGACGAGTCGTTCGGGATGGCGTTCGCGAAGGCCGCCCTCTCCGCGGGCGGCCCCGTGCCGACCGCCGGCACGGTGTGCGTTACGGTGAACGACAGTGACAAGGCGTCCGTCACGCCGATCGTGCGACGGTTCCACGACCTCGGCTTCCGCATCGTCGCGACGGGCGGCACATACCGCTACCTGCGTGCGCGCGGGATCCCCGCGGAGCATCTGTTCAAGGTAGGCGAAGGCCGGCCCCATATCGTGGACCAGATGATCAGCGGCGAGATCCAGCTCCTGATCAACACGCCGCTCGGCAAGAAGAGCCAGTTCGACGACTACGCAATGCGGCGGATGGCCATCACCCGCAAGATCCCGTACTGCACGACACTCTCCGCGGCGTCGGCGGCATGCGATGCGGCTATCGCGCTGCGCTCGCGGACGCGCGAGGTCCGCTCGCTCCAGGACCGCTTCGCGCCGACACCGGCGGCCATCACGGCATGATCCCCCGCGCCCGGTCCGGCCGGGCGCGGCGCCACTTCACGGAGCACGCCTCAGATCGCGCATGCGGTGGCGCACTTCCGCTGCGATGCCGCGCTGCTCGAGGTCGCGCCACATCAGATCGATCGTTTCCGTGTCGACCAGTCCTGGCGGCGATCCGTCCGCCGGGCCGGCGAGACCGTGTGACTCGCGGAACGCGTTAACGGCCCGGACCAGCTCTTCCGTGTAGAACGGCGCGGACAGCTCCAGTCGTACTTCCGGTGCATCGCGCCGGAAATAACCGAGGGCGTGCAGCATGACCTTCAGCTGAACGACATCGGGACCGTGGAACTGCTGCAGGGTGCGATAGCCGATCTTGCCCGTGACCGAGTTGTAGACGCGGCGCAGCTCGCGCACCGGATCTTCGCTTTCACAGACATCGATCTCCGCCGTGATGCCATCCGGGCGCAGCTGCCCGACCGCCCGCGGATCGGCCACCACGAGTGCCGCCGACTGGAGCGCGCCCTTGCGCCGGTCGCCGCCTGCCAGGTCGCCCGCTGACAGCGCTTCGATCAGTCGCTCGGCGAGCGACATACCGGTCGCTGCCGTCTTCTCGAACGCGCTGGAGACCGCCTCCAGCACATCGCCCCCCACCAGAACGTTGCCCTGCGTCGCATACCCTCGCCCGGACCGCTGGCCCGCCCACGCGATCGCCGATCTGCCCGTGTGCTGCGCGGAGCGACCGCCGGCCGCAATGATCCCGATCTGGCGGTGGTCCCGTCCGGCATCCTGCAGCAGCGCCCGCTCGAGCGCATCCGCCGGAGACATCCCGGCGGACATCAGATCGAGCAGCTCGGTACCATACTCGATCCGGATCAGCGCCTGCGTCGCGACGGCACCGACGCCGACCCTCACGTGCGGCACGATGTTGCCCACGCACGGGACACGCGACGTCACCGCCACGCCGATCTCTCCCGTCTCGGCGTCCACGGCCACGATGCTGAACGTGCCCGCGTAGATCTCGCCTGGCCGCTCCTGCGGCTGCTGTGCACGCGCGGCATCCGGAGACCACACGAACAGTGAAGCCAGTGTCAGCAGGATCCCGGCGCGTCTGCGGCCGGCCGGCCGCGCCCGATATGCCCGGCTGCCGTGGTCTGCCGGCGTGCCGCGTGCCCGGCCGAGCCGCAGGTCAGGTACGGGGTTACGGAGTCCTGTCATCGTTGTCGATCGAGGAGTGAATGCCGCGGCGTCCGTCCGGAGCCGATGCATTGTAGACGTCCCGGGCCCGTCGCTGTTAGGTCGCGTGCGGGCGGGGCGTTGCAGGGTGCCGGAAAAAGCACTACCGTCCGCCTCCAGAAGCCCGCTCACTGACGCTCCCGCCGATCGAAGGAGGGTGAATGACTGCGTCGCTCCGATGCATTCGCGCAGCCGTGTGCACATTGATGGTTGCCGGCGTCCTGTGTCCCACGCGACTGGCGGCCCAGGGTGTCCCGGAAGCCCCGAGCCGTCCCGATGGCGAGGGCACCGGCCCGTACCGCAGGCTCGTCATCATGGGTGCCAACATCATCGACGGGACGGGCGCGCCGATGCGCGGGCCCGTGGACATCGTGATCGAGGGCAACCGCATACGTGAGATCCGGGGTGCGGGTGCGCCGGGTGTGGCGCGCGAGCGCACGCCGCCGGCCGACGCGGATCACGTGATCGATGCGCAGGGAATGTACGTGCTGCCGGGGTTCGTGGACCTGCATGCGCATACGGGCGGCGGGCAGCAGGGCACGCCGGCGGAGTACGTGTACAAGCTGTGGCTCGCGCACGGTGTCACGACGGTTCGTGATCCGGGCAGCGGCAACGGTGTGGACTGGACTCTCCGGTCGCGCGAGCGCAGTGCGCGGAACGAGATCACGGCGCCGCGCGTGTACGTCTACGTGCGTCCCGGCAGCGGCTGGGATGGCGGCGCGATCGATTCGCCGGAACGGGCGCGGGCCTATGTGCGCTGGGCGAAGCAGCGCGGCGTGGACGGCTTCAAGCTGGGCTCGCACGATCCCGACATCATGGCGGCGCTGCTCGACGAGGCGAAGAAGAACGGCCTGGGCACGCAGGCACACCTGGCGCAGACCGGCGTCGCGCGCATGAACGTGCTCGACGCGGCGCGTCTGGGACTCGGCTCCATGGAGCACTGGTACGGCCTGCCGGAATCGCTGTTCGCCGATCGCACGATCCAGGACTACCCCTCCGACTACAACTACAGCGACGAGTATCACCGCTTTGCTCATGCCGGCCGGCTGTGGAAGCAGGCTGCCGCGCCGGGCAGCGACAAATGGAACAGCGTGATGGACGAGCTGCTCGGCCTGGGTTTCGTGCTGGACCCGACGCTGACGATCTACGAAGCGAACCGGGACGTGATGCGCGCGCGGAACGCCGAGTGGCACGAGCGGTACACGCTGCCGTCGCTGTGGGAGTTCTATCAGCCGAGTCGCACCTCGCACGGGTCGTACTGGTTCGACTGGACCACACAGGACGAGATCGAGTGGAAGAACAACTTCCGCATCTGGATGCAGTTCCTGAACGAGTACAAGAACCGCGGCGGCCGCGTGTGCACCGGCTCGGACTCGGGGTTCATCTACAAGCTGTACGGCTTCGATTACATCCGTGAGCTCGAGCTGCTGCAGGAGGCGGGCTTCCATCCACTCGAGGTCATCCGCTCCGCCACCCTGTGTGGTGCGGAAACACTGACGGATCCGAAGGGTACGCGGCCCGACTTCGGTATCCTCCGCGAGGGCAGTCTTGCCGACCTCGTGATCGTGCCCGAGAACCCGCTGCACAATCTGAAGGTGCTCTACGGCACCGGCACGCTGCGCCTGAACGATGCGGGCGAAGTGGTGCGCGTCGGCGGCGTGAAGTACACGATCAAGGACGGCATCGTGTACGATGCGCAGCAGCTGCTGGAGGATGTCGCACGGATCGTCGAAGAGGCAAAGCGGCGGAGCACGACCGCGACGGATGGAGGCGCGTGACCGCAGGCAGCGCGCCGCAGCCGACCGCACTGATCCTGCACGGCGACTGCGGACTGCATGACACCGGCTGGGGCCACCCGGAGCACCAGGGGCGGCTCCCCGGTATCGTGCATGCCATCTACAAGGAGACGCCTGCACTGCTGGACCACGTGCTCCAGCACGAAGCCCGTCCGGCCACCGACGCCCAGCTGCTGCGCGTGCATACGCCGGAGCACATCGACCTGATCCGCGCGACGGCCGCACGGGCGGAGCAGAGCGGTGAGATCATCAGGCTCGATGCGGACACGGCACTGTCGGGTGCGTCGTGGAATGCGGCGGCTGCGGCGGCAGGGTGTGCGATCGACGCAGTGGATCTCGTGATGACAGGACGCGCGCTCACTGCCATGGCGCTGTGCCGCCCCCCGGGTCATCACGCGACGCCGGACCGCGCGATGGGCTTCTGCCTGTTCAACAACGCCGCCGTAGCCGCACGCGCCGCGCAGGCAGAGCACGGCGCCGGGCGCGTGCTGATCATCGATTGGGATGTGCATCACGGTAACGGCACGCAGGACGCGTTTTTCGATGACCCCCGGGTGTTCTATCTGTCGCTCCACATCGAGGGACATTATCCCGGCACGGGCGCAGCGGAAGAGAGGGGCGTCGGCGCCGGCGCAGGCACCACGCTCAACATCCCGCTGCCGGCCGGCATGCCTGCCGCCGACTACCGCCGCGCGTTCAGTGACGCGGTGCGCAGGGCGTTCGACGCCGCCCGTCCGGATCTCGTCATCATCTCCGCCGGCTATGACTGCCTGGCCGGCGATCCGCTCGGTGGCCTGCTCCTGGAGCCGGCCGACATCTACGGGATGACGCGCGAGGTCATGGCGCTTGCGCAGGGCTCCGCAGCCGGCCGCATCGCGGCGCTGCTGGAGGGTGGCTACGTGCCGAAGCGCGCGGGCGCAGGGGTCGTTGCGACGCTGCGTGCACTGGCCGGCCTGGAGCCCTGAGGCGGGTCCTTCTCACGGCCGCGCCCGCATCCTACATTGCCACCGAACAGCACAAGGAGCGTTCACGTGGGGATGTTCAAGGGATCCCGGGAATTCACGCGCGTCCGCGCGGATATCGATGCCATCCAGGCCGCCATCCGCACTGCAGGACTCGATGGCTGGCTCCTCTACGACCTGCACGCGCGCAACGATGTCGCCGCACAGCTCATCGGCCTCGGTGACCTGTCGCGCCGGTTCTTCGTCCTGATCCCCGCCGAGGGAAAGCCGCTCGCGATCATCCACGGCATCGAGCAGGCGCCCTGGGAGAAGTGGCCCTGGGAGCGGCGCGTGTACGTCGGCTGGGAGGAGCTGGGCACGGCGCTGCGGGACACGCTGCATGGGCGCGGCCGCATCGCGATGGAGTACTCTCCCGACGCCGCGGTACCGGCGATCGATCTGGTCTCCGGCGGCATCATCGAGCTGGTGCGCTCCACGGGTGTGGAGGTGGTCTCGTCGGGCGACCTCGTGACGCGCTTCTACTCATGCTGGACTCCCGAACAGCTGCGCTCGCACTACAGCGCGTCCGCCGCGCTCGCCCAGATCGCCGAGGCGACGTTCACCCGGCTCGCTCAGGCAGTGGCAGCCGGTGAGCGTGTCAACGAGGTGGAGATGCGCGAATGGGTGCTGGCCGACATGGCCGCACACGGCGTGGCCGCCGGCGGGGATGCCATTGCCGCGACGGGGCTGAGCGCCGCCGATCCGCACTACTCACCGGAGAACGGCGGCGCGGTGTTCAAGCACGGCGATGTGGTGCTGCTGGACCTGTGGAGCAAGCAGTCGGAGGACATGGTCTACGCGGATCAGACATGGATGGCGTATCTCGGGCCGCACGTGCCGGCCCGTGCGGCAGAGCTCTTCGGCATAATCCGCGACGCGCGCGATGCCGCGGTCGAGTTCCTGCAGACGACATGGAAGGAAGGGCGGCCGATCGAAGGACGCGAGGTGGATGACGTCGCCCGCCGCGTCGTGAACGATGCCGGCCACGGTGCGCACTTCATTCATCGCACCGGCCACTCCATCGACCGCGCCACGCACGGTATGGGCCCCAACATCGACAACCTCGAGACGAAGGAGACACGCCGGCTGATGCCGGGTGTCGGTTTCTCGATCGAGCCGGGGATCTACATCCCGGGCGAGATCGGCCTGCGCACCGAGATCAACGTGTATGTTTCGGAGGACGGACCGGAGGTCACGACGCCCGATCCGCAGCACGAGATGCAGGCACTGCTCGCTCGATGAGCGACGACACGGACCGCGATGAACGCCGGGGCTCACCGCGTCTCACCGCGCAGCAGGCCATTTACCTGTACGGTGTGGCGCGTGCGAAAACGTGGCGCGGCGGGCGCGTCGCGCAGGTCGAAGGCGGGGACGTGCTGCGCGTGCGCTACCGTGATCTCGACGCGCTCGTCCGCCCGGTGCCCTACGAAGTCCCGCTCATGGACGATGTGCGCGTGCAGGCGCATCAGAAGGTCGTCGAAGCTGCCATGCGCCGCGGCACTGTATTGCCGGCCCCGTTCGGCATCGTCTTCCGCGGGCGCCGCCAGTTGATCCATCTCCTGCAGGACCAGTATCTCGTGCTCGACGAGGGCCTCTCGTTCATGGAGGGGCACTGGGAGCTGCGGCTGCACATGGCGCCCGTTGCCGGCGGCGACGATATCGACCTGGAGCTCAGCGATCTCGCGATGCAGCTGTATTCCGAGCTCCGTCGTCACGCCCGCGCGGCCGTGCCGTTCGCGGCGGAAGGCCGCCGCCTGCTCAGTGCCGCGTTCCTCGTCGAGCGTTCCGCATGGATCGATTTCGTCGATCGCGCCGAGGACCTTGCCGCCGCGCACGACGAGATCACGTTCGACGTCACGGGCCCCTGGCCGCCGTACGATTTCGTCCGCATCACCGTCTGACGCGCGCATGCTGGTCGAAGTCGCGCTGCCGATCCCGCTGCCGCGCACGTTCACCTACCGCATCGAGAATCGCGTGCCCGAGGGCACGCGTGTGCGCGTCCCGTTCTCCGGTCGCAAGCTGGTCGGCTGGGTCGTCGGTGAGGCCGCGCCCGCGCGGGAGCTGAAGCGCGTACGCGATGTCGAGCGCGTGCTCGATGACGAGCCGAGTGTGCCGCCGGATGTGCTGCGGCTGTGCCGCTGGATCGCCGACTACTACATCACCCCGCTCGGCGTCGTGCTGCGCGGTGCGCTCCCCGCCGTCCTCTCCGACACCGGCCGTTCGGATCCGCCGGTGAAGACGCGTCGCGTGCTGCGGATCGCGCGCGAGCTGCCCACGCTCACAATGCGCGACGAGGTATTCGGTCGCGCACACCGCCAGCGTGAATGCTACGAGGTTCTCGAATCGATGGGCGGGCGCGCTGACGCCGCTCACCTCGGCGAGTCCCTCGGCTTCTCCGCGGCAGTCCTGCGAGCCCTGGTGGACAAGGGCGTCGTGGAGATGACGGACGAACGCACGGAACGCGATCCGTTTGCCGACATCGAGCCAGGCGCGCCGACGCGCCACACGCACACCGCCGCGCAGACCGCCGCCCTGACCGCACTCGTCGAGGCCGCGCACCCCGATGCGCAGGAGAGTCTTCCATTCCTGCTGTACGGCGTCACCGGCTCCGGCAAGACGCTGGTGTACATCGAGCTTCTGCGCGAAGTGGTCGTGCGTCAGGGCAGGGGAGCGATCGTGCTGGTGCCCGAGATCGCACTCACTCCCCAGACAGTCGCGCGCTTCCGCGCCGAGTTCGGCGACGTCGTCGCCGTGCTGCACTCGGCGCTGTCCGACGGCGAGCGCTATGATGCGTGGCGCGCACTCCGCGAGGGACGGCGCCGCATCGCGATCGGCGCCCGCTCGGCCATCTTCGCCCCCGTTGCCGACCTCGGCGCCATCATCGTCGATGAGGAGCACGAGGCCAGTTACAAGCAGTCGGAGGCACCGCGTTATCATGCCCGCGAGGTGGCCGTCGTCCGGGCGGGTGCCGCGCGCGCCGTGTGCGTGCTCGGCAGCGCGACTCCTGCGCTCGAGAGCTGGCACAATGCGCAGCGCGGCAAGTTCCACATGCTGCGCCTGCCCGAGCGCGTCGAGGGACGGCCGCTCCCGCCCGTGCAGCTGGTCGATCTGCGCGCGGAACGCAAAGCCGATGCAGCGGCAGCCGTGCCGCGCGGCCGGCCTCTCGTCATCGCCGATCCGCTCGTCGATGCGCTGAACGACCGCCTGCTCAAGGGTGAGCAGAGCATACTGCTGCTGAACCGGCGCGGATACGCGACGTTCGTTCAGTGTCGCGCGTGCGGTCATGTGTGGCACTGTGAGCAGTGCAACGTATCCCTGACGTACCACCGGGGTCGCAAGCGACTCGTGTGTCACTACTGCCTGCACGAGGAAGCGCCGCCGACAATGTGCAGCGAGTGCCGCTCCGAGGACCTGGCGTTCCGCGGTATCGGCACCGAGCAGGTGGAGCGCGAGGTCGCCGAGCTGTTCCCGCGTGCGCGCCTGGCCCGCATGGATGTGGACACCACGTCGGCGAAGTGGTCGCACCATGAGATCCTGGAGCGGGTGCGCACCGGAGAGGTGGACATCCTGCTCGGCACGCAGATGATCGCGAAGGGACTCGACTTTCCGAACGTCACGCTCGTCGGTGTGGTGAATGCCGACGTCGCGATGAACCTGCCGGATTTCCGTGCGAGTGAGCGCACGTTCCAGCTGCTGACGCAGGTCGCCGGCAGGGCGGGCAGGGGGCCGCGCGGCGGCATCGTCCTGATCCAGACGGCGCTGCCGCAGCATTACGCCATTCAGTCGGCGCTCGCACACGACTTCGACGGCTTTGCAGCGCGCGAGCTCGCCGAACGCGCGCAGCCGGAGTATCCGCCGCACACGCGCCTGGTCAACGTTGTCATCAGCGGGACGGATGAGCGCGCGGTGCAGGACGCCACCGATCACCTGGCCGATGCCGTGCTCGAGCTGCTCGGCCGTCACAATGCCGGCGACCGCGTCGTCCTGACCGGCCCCGCACCCTGCCCGATCGATCGCATCCGGGGCCGCTGGCGCTGGCATTTCCTGCTGCGCAGCCGGTCGGCGTCGATCCTCGGCGCGACCTGCCGGCGCATCCAGTCCGATCACGAGGTAAAGCCGGGGCGCGCGGAGCTGCGCATGATCATCGATCGTGATCCGGTGAGCCTGCTCTGAACGTGCTCCGCGCACGACCCCGCGGGCCCCGGCATCATTGTCAAAAGCCTGTTGTCTGCTTATCCTGGATGGAGTCAAGGGGGACCCGGCACCCGCCCGGTCTCGACGCAGCCCAGAGGAGGGACTCTTCACTGCTTCCGGTTGCCTGGCGCTGAATGCGTCTTTCGAGCCGCTGACCATCCTTCCGGTGAAGCGTGCGCTGCGGCTCGTGATCGATCGTAAAGCGGAAATCCTGGAGGTGGACGAATCCAGGGTCTTCCGATCTGCGAGGCGTGATCTGCCGTGTCCTCTCGTGATCCGCCTCGTCCGCTACGTGCACGTCCCCCGGAAGTTCCGCCGTCAGGTCACCAACACATTCCTCTTCGCCCGCGACGGATACCGCTGCATGTACTGCCTGCGGCATCGCTCCGAGCTGCGCGGACGCGCGTTCCTGACGCGCGACCATGTGATCCCCATCTCGCGCGGCGGCCTCAATGTGTGGACGAACGTCGTGACGGCGTGCTCGCCGTGCAACAACCGCAAGGGGAGCCGGCTGCCGGATGAGGTGAGCATGCATCCCGCCCACGAGCCGCGCGAGCCGAACTACGTGGAGCTGGTCTGGGCGGTGCGGCGCATTACCCCCGTCCAGGCGAAGTACATCCGCATGTTCTACGGCGCCGACGTGCTGCGCGCGCTCCAGCACGCCGAGCCGATCACGGTCTGAGCCCGGTAACCGCCTCGGTCTGTGGCATAGCCGCTAGTTCCTTCGGTTCAGTCCGGCTTCAACAACAACGACGTTTTTCACCACAGAGCACACAGAGAACGGATTCTTCATTTTTTGAACAACGGATCAGATCCGGCGCATTCCAGTGCTGTTGTCGTAATCCGTTCAAAAATGAAATCCGTTGTCGTCAGTCGTTCTCTGTGTGCTCCGTGTGCTCCGTGGTGAAAAAATCTGTTCTCCACGAGGAAGGCGCCCCCGGCCCGCGCTCGGATTGCGGACACGGCGTACGGTCAGCGCGCGCCTAGATCGGAACGTCCAGCAGCCCGCCCGCCCGCACGATCAGCTCCGCCGCGATGACGAACGCCAGCGCGATGCTCAACGGGATGAGAATCGCAGCCGCCGCCCGGCCCGTGGTCGTGCCGTGCGCTTCGCGCACACCGATGATCGCAACCACCACCATCCAGAAGAATCCGGCGATTGCGCCCGCCACCGGTACGATACCGAGGATCTGGGGCGAATAGGCGAACGCAAACGTGCGCGCCGTCACGCCGAAATCGCCGGACGCACCGAACAGCTTCAGCATCAGGTGCACGACGCCAGCGGAGAGGAAGAGCGAGACCAGCAGGTAGAGGGGCGAGATGAGAAATTCGACGAGCGGACCCCACGCCGCGAGTGCGTTGCCCGCCTCCACGACGTCGTCGCCGCTGCCGTCGCCCAGCATGCTCCAGAACAGCTGTACGCCGGCCACCGGAATCCCGATGGACAGGTAGTAGAGCACGGCGGCGCCGAGCGAGCCCGTGCGGGGCAGCGACGCGAAGAAGCCGCGCGGCGCCAGCGATGCGCCGCTCCACGTCCGGCCCCATGCCTCGAATACCGATTCATCCGGCCCGGGCGGCCAGGGGAAGGGCCTGCTGCCGGTATCCGCGGTGTCCGCGTTGTCCGGCGGCGTCGGCGTGTCTGTCTCGAAGATGTCGTTGTCGGGCACGTGGCGGTCCGGAGGCGTGGAGTGGAACCCGGTCACTGCGGCGGAGTCTGAAGCCAGTCGTGCACCTTGGCGACCAGTCGCCGGATGTCGACCGGCTTGCGGACATAATCGTTGGCACCGGCCTGAATCGCCAGTTGGTGCGCACCCTCCATCGCGGTGACGGCGATGATGGGTGTGGTGTGCGTCGCCTCGTGACGGCGCAGCTGCCTCGTCGCCTCGAAGCCATCCAGCTCCGGCATCATGATGTCCATCAGGATGAGGTCGGGATCGTGCATGAGCGCGATCTCGACCGCCTGACGACCATTCGCCGCCTCCAGCACGTGGTACCCGAACGCTTCCAGGAGTGCGCGAAGTGCGTCGCGACTGTCCAGATGGTCCTCGGCGATGAGGATCGTAGCGATCCGCGTGTCCCCCGTTAGCGGGACCGGCTGTGTGCTGCTGAGTTGCATCCCCGACCTTCTTGCGAGTAGGCTGCGTCACCCATCCTGCTGACTCGCCACACCATGTGACCGGCCGACCGCGGCGCAAGTTCCGCGCCTCGCACTGGACGCTCATCACGCGGCGCTCTACCTTCACCCGCCATGGATACCGCTTTCCTCACTCGATCCGTCGCATTCGCTGCCGCGCACCGCTACTTCCGTCCCGACTGGGACGAGGCGCGCAACCGCGAAGTGTTCGGCGCGTGCAGCAATCCGCACGGCCATGGCCACAATTATCGACTCGAGGTGACCGTCCGTGCCGCGATCGATGACAGCACCGGGTTTTCCGCCGATCTGGCTGCACTCGATCGCATTCTGCACGAGGAAGTCCTCCTGCCGCTCGACCATCAGCATCTCAATCACGCGGTCGCCGAATTCGCGGAAGGCCGCGCCATTCCGACATGCGAGAACATCCTGCGGTGGCTGTGGCCCCGCATCGCTTCCCGCATCGATGCGCCCGCACGCCTGCACGGGCTCCGCCTCCACGAGGACGACCGTCTCCACGTCGAGTACTTCGGCGGTCACGGCGCCACGCCATGACATCCCGCCCGCCGCACGAGCCGACCGCGCCCGTGAAGCCCGCGACGCGCGGCCGCGGCGACACGCCGCCGCCCGCGCCGCCGCACGAGCTGCGGCATGATTCGGCCGGTGACCGCCAGTTCGAGCACGAGGGTCGCACGTGGATCGCACGAGCGGGAGGGAAAGGCGCCTGCGGCACGGGCAGCTACGGCCTGGGCCTGGTCGAAGCCATTCACTTCTTCGATCCGTCGGCGCCCGATCGCCCGCTGCGTGAGGCGCTCGTTGCGCACGGCAGCTTCTCGAGTCTGTACGATGAGGAGCTGATCCGGCTGCTGCAGACGGCGCGGCCGGTCCCTGCGGGGACGTGAGTGCGGCTGGGCTCAGCGATCGTGCCGGTCCGCGTAGTCGGGTGGCCCCACCATGATCTCGTTGCCCTCGATGCGAACGGTATGGGCCGTGAGAGCCTCACCGCCGCCGGCGCGTTCGCCGGTGCGCACGCTGAAGCGGGCGTCATCGTTGGGGCAGATGAGAACGTCGTGATCCAGTCGGCCGTCGCGGGCCAGGTTGGTGCCATCGACGGGGCAGGTGGCGTCGAGCGCATAGTAGGTCTGGCCCACGTTGGCGACCGCGATCTGGCGGCCGTGCGCGTGCACTTCGGCGATCGCACCGGGGCCGAGCTCGGGTGTGCGCAGGACGGTTTCGAATTCGCTCATGCGATGTCCTCCTCGAGCGTGGAGGAGGAGCAACAAGCGGGCCGGTCGGCACGCGACTGGACGCGTGCGCGGGAGAGGGTATCTTGCCGCGTACCTGAAACGGAGGGACACGTTGGGCAGTGAGACGCGACGCCGCATACTGACGGGCGACCGGCCGACAGGCCGTCTGCACATCGGCCACTGGGTGGGCAGCATCAGCAACCGGGTGCGGCTGCAGGATGAATACGAGTGTTTCTTCATCATCGCCGACTGGCACACGCTTACGACGCGGCCGGAGAAGGCGGCGATTGCGGAAGTGGCCGGCAACATCCGCGAGATGGTGCTGGATTACCTCGCGTGCGGAATCGACCCGGATCGCAGCACGATCTTCGTGCAATCGGCCGTGCCGGAGACGGCGGAGCTGAACCTGATCTTCGAGATGCTCGTGTCGCTGCCGCGGCTGGAGCGGCTGCCGAGCATCAAGGACATGGCGGAGGCGGCGCACCTGGACGTGCTGCCCTTCGGCCTCGTCGGTTACCCGGTTCTGCAGGCGGCTGACATCCTGCTGCCGCGGGCTCACGCGGTTCCGGTCGGCAAGGACAACGTGCCGCACGTCGAGATCACGCGCGAGATCGCGCGCCGCTTCAACTACCTCTACGGTGAGGTGTTCGCGGAGCCGGAGCCGCTGATCAGCGATACGCCGTCGCTGCCGGGGGTGAACGGGATGCAGAAGATGTCGAAGTCGCTCGGCAACGCGATTATGCTGAGCGATGACAGCGACACGGTGCGCAAGCGTGTGATGTCGATGTACACGGACCCGACCCGGCTGCGCGCCACCGACCCGGGCACGGTCGAGGGGAATCCCGTGTTCATTTACCACGATGCGTTCAACCCGGATCGCGAGCAGGTCGCGGACCTGAAGACCCGCTACCGCGAAGGACGCGTAGGGGACGTCGAGGTGAAGAAGACGCTGTTCGCTGCACTGGACGCGTTCATTGCGCCGATCCGCGAGCGGCGGGAGGCATTCGCGGAGCGTCCGGAGATCGTTGACGACATCCTGCACGCGGGCAACGAGACGATGGGTCGCGTAGCGCGGGAGACGATCGAGCGTGTCCGGGACGCCATGGGCATGACGTACTTCCGCCGTTCAGGACGCAGCCGATAACGGACCCTTCCGGCCCCGGTGATGGTAGCAGTCTGCCGTATCCGGGTCGATCCAGGACAGGAGAAGACATGCTGCGGGTGTGGCACTACGGTATTGCGCTGGTCCTGACGCTCTGCGGAGCCGCGCATGCGAGCGCGGCTGAACACTATATGCCCGAGGCCGCGGACAGCGCGGCGATCGAGGGCGTCGTGCGCGATGTGGCCTCAGGCCGGCCGCTCCAGGGCGCGCTCGTACGCGTCGTCGGTTCATCCAGACAGGATGTGACGCACGAGGGTGGTGAGTATCACCTCGTGAATCTGCCGCCCGGGCGCCATACGGTGCTCTTCGAGCGGCTCGGCTACAGGCGAGAGGTGCGCGAGGTCAGCATCGCGGCCGGCGAGACGGTGCGTGTCGATGTCGCAATGACGTCCTCGGCCATCGAGCTGCCCGGCATCGTGGTCACCGGCACCACCCGCGCAAGCCTCGGCGATGAGACCGTCCGCCCCGCCAATGTCGTCGCCGGCCAGGAACTTTCCCGCCGGCTCGATGTCACGCTCGCCGCCACACTGGAGAACGAGCCCGGCCTCGCGGTCGCGTCCGTGGGCCCCGCTACTGCGCGGCCGGTCATTCGCGGCCTCGGCGGTGACCGCGTGCTCGTGCTGGAAGACGGCGCCCGTGTGGGCGACCTCTCGTCCAGCAGCAGTGATCACGCCCTCTCCGTGGACCCGCTGAATGCCACGCGCATCGAGGTGGTGCGCGGGCCGGCCGCTCTGCTGTATGGCAGCAATGCCATCGGCGGCGTCATCAACCTGATCCGCGACGAGATCCCCGTCTCCCTTCCGGAGCAGGTGCGCGGCCTGTTCAGCGTGCAGGGCCAGAGTGTGAACGGCGGCGTCGCAGGTGGAGCCTCGGCCGAGACGGGCTGGGGCGGCTTCGCGTTGCGTGGCGAGGGCAGCTTCCGCAGCGCCGGCGACATGGACACGCCGCGTGGCGAGCTGCAGAACACGGAGCTGCGCACGTACTCTCTCTCCGGCGGCATCTCGCGCATCGCGCGACAGGGATACGCGGGCGTTGCCTACCGCTATTACGACAACAGCTATGGCATTCCCGGCGGATTCGTCGGATCCCATCCCGAGGGCGTCGATGTGGAGATGCGGCGCCACGCGCTGCACGGTGCGGCGCGGATCGAACGCGCGATCGGTCCGTTCACGGGGATCGAGGCGGATGCCAAATACACGCACTACTATCACCGCGAGCTCGAGTCCGCGGACATCATCGGCACCGAGTACGGTCTGCTCACGGGCGCTGGCGAGGTGATCGCCCGTCACGCCGATCTCGGGCCGCTCGAGAGCGGCGCCATGGGCGTGCGCGTCGGCTGGAAGGATTTTGCCGCGGGGGGCTCCAGTCACACCACTCCGACCACCGAGTGGACTGCGGCGGCGTTCGTCCTCGAGGAGCTGGGGCTCGGTTCGGTGCGACTGCAGGGCGGCGCCCGTTTCGACTGGCATCGCATTGTCCCGCTCGAGGCGGAAGAGGCCGAGATCGGCACGATCCGGACGCGGACGTTCGGCTCCGTATCCGGCTCGCTCGGCATGCTCTACACGCCGCTGGACGGCGTCGGCGTGGGTGCCAGCATCGCGCGCGCCTACCGCACGCCGGAAACGGGTGAGCTCTTCTCGGAGGGCCCGCACCTCGCCGCATACTCCTTCGAGGTCGGCAATCCGGACCTGGAAGCCGAGGTGGGTGTCGGCCTGGACGTGTTCGTGCGCGTGAACCGCGACCGCTTCCACGCGGAGCTCGCCGGATTCCGCAACGGACTGGACAACTACATCTACTACCGTGATACCGGCGAGCAGACGGATTCGGAGCTGCCGATCTACCAGGCGACCGGCACCGACGCGGTGCTGCTGGGGTTCGAGGCGAGCGGCGGGGCGGAAGTCGTGCGGCACCTGCTCCTGAACGGCAGCGTTTCCTACGTGCGGGGCACGATCAGCGACACGGATGAGCCGCTGCCGATGATGCCGCCGCTGCGAGGCCAGCTGGCCGTGCGCTATGAGCGCCCCGAGTTCGTTACGGGCGTCGCGTGGCGCGGGGCGTCGCGGCAGGACCGGATCGCGGAGCAGGAGTTCGAGACCGAGACGCGCGGCTACAGCGTGGTGGATGCCGATGCCGGAGTACGCTGGACCGCGTTCGGCAGAGTGCAGTCCGTGACGCTGCGTGTCGACAATGTCACCAACGAGCTGGTGTACGACCACCTCTCGCGCATCCGCGACCGTGACACCAACGACCGCGTGCCGGGCCCCGGCCGCAGCGCCAGTGTCATATACCGCGTCGTCTTCTGATCAGCCACATTGCGAACGGGCCGGCGGGCTCCATATTGAGCGCTCCGCAATGGACCCCCTGGAGGTGACATGACCGCTGTTCGTATTGCGCCCGTCGGCGCCCTGATCGTTCTCGCACTCGCGTGCGCACGCAACGACGCCCCCGATCCCGCACCGGTCGGGGATGGCGGCCAGATCGTGACCAGCCCGGTCGTCGATCTCACGTGCGTGCCGTCCGGCAACATGCCTGTCGAAGGACGGCAGAGTCCGTACGACTCCGTGACCGTTGACGTCGCGGGGCAGGCGCTGAAGATCTGCTACGGCCGACCCTCCGCGCAGGGTCGCGAGATCTTCGGCGGACTCGTGCCGTACGGCACGCTGTGGCGCACCGGCGCCAACGAGCCCACGATCCTGCATGTGTCGTTCGATGCCGAGATCGCCGGCCTGCGCGTGCCGCCCGGCTCATACTCGCTCTATACGGTGCCGCAGGAGTCCGGCGAGTGGGAGCTGATCATCAATCGCTCCACGAGCCAGTGGGGGCATCCCAGCTCCTACACGGATGAGGTCCGCGCTCAGGAGCTCGGGCGCGCACCCATTCGCACGGAGCGCATGGACCAGGCGGTGGAGCTGTTCACGATCCGCGGCGAGCCCGCTGACGGCGGCGCGGATATCCTGCTCGAGTGGGAGCGCACGCGGGCGCGGATTCCGGTGCGGCCGGCCGGCAACTAGCGCTGCGCGCGCGCTGTACGGAGGGCGGGTCGGCTCGGTCAGCCGGCCCGCTTTGCTGTAACCATGCCATTCGTGGAGACTTACAATCCGGGCCTGTCACAACGCGGACCGGCTGCGCGTTGTTGGTTCGAGGCCTCCGAAACGGGAGCTCAGTGGATTTCGACGCCGTTTTTGCAAAGCTGTATCCGTCACTATTCCGCTATCTCCAGCGTTTAACGGGAGACGAGGATGTGGCGGAGGACATCGCCCAGGAATCGTTCGTCCGGCTGCTGAAGCAATCGCTGCCGGACGATGAGGTCCGGCCCTGGCTGTTCACGGTGGCGATGAATCTGGTACGGGATCGGGCACGCAAGAGCGAGCGGCGCCAGCGGCTGCTGACGTCGGCACCGAATCTGGTGACGCGAACGCCGCTGCCGGATGAGGACATGGAGCGTACGGAACAGATCGCGGCGGTGCGGCAGGTGCTGGATCGGCTGCCGGAACGCGACTGCCAGCTCCTGCTGATGCGCGAAGAGGGGTTCAAGTACGACGAGATCGCGCAGGTGATCGGAGTCGCCCCCGCATCGGTCGGCACATTGATTGCCCGGGCATTGAAGAAGTTCGTGGCTGAATTCGAAGCACGTGAGGTCAACGATGGTCCACGCGGCTGAAGGCACACTCCAGGCGTATCTCGACGGCGAGATCGACGGCGCGGCAGAACGCGCGCTGTGCGATCACGTCGCGTCGTGCGCCGTGTGCACCGCGGAGCTGGAGACGTTGCGCAGCGCCGGCGGCCTGGTCCATCAGTCGCTCGGTCTCCTGGACAGCCCTGCACCGGCCCTGCAGGCGCGCGCGGCCATGGCGCGGGAGCGTCGCGCCACCGGCCATCGTCGCATGGCGCGGCTCGGTGCGTGGGGCCTGGCCAAGGCCGCCATGCTGATGCTCGTCCTGGCCGGCGCCGGGGCCGCAGCCATTCCCGATGTGCGCCGCGCGCTGGAGACGACGTTCTCGCGTGTGGTGGCCCTGTTCGGCGGCCAGGAGCGTACGGCCGGCGCGCCGGCGCAGCCGGAGCCGCTGGGCGAGCCGGAGCTCATCGTGCCGGGTGAGTCGTTCGTCACGCCGGCCGATGGCCGCGTGGAGATCGTACTGCAGGAGCCGGCCGGTGAGGTCGAAGTGATCGTGCGGCTGATCGATGAGCCGCAGGCCCACATCGAGACTGCGACGACGGGCACCGTGGCGCGCCGCGTGGGCACGGGCCGGCTCGAGCTGAGCGGTCTGGGCACCGGCACGGTGACGATCGGCATACCGCGCGCGACGCGCGCGGCGCGGGTCGAGGTCGATGGCGTGGTACGCGTCTACAAGGAGGACGGGTCGCTGCACGGATCAGATGGAGCCGCCCGGGGTAGCGAAGTGAGGTTCATAGCAGGTTCCTGAGCCGCGCGCCACGCTCCGAACGCCAGAGAATCGACGGCGTCCGCGATTGCACGCGCGGACGCCGTTGTGTTATCTCTAGGGTATATGCG
>DATHVW010000029.1:0-21009 GCA_035461085.1 Longimicrobiales bacterium
TGAGAAGCAGTCAACGCGCCGGCGACGGTCGCCGGCGCGATCAGTGGCGCGGGGGGCGTGTGGTCGAAAGAGGGCCGGGGGAAGCGGGCGGTCTGCGCAGGCAGATGCCGGATGATGTGGTCGGTCGGCTGAATCAGCTGCCCGCCGCCGCCGCTGTCCTCGCCTCGGATGGGCGGATCCTGGCGTGGAACCGGGATGCCGCCGCGCTGCTGGGCTGGAAGGACGGAGCGCAGCCGCGGCTCGCTGGAGCGCGTGCGCGGTGGCTGCTCCGCCTGCTGAACGCAGTCGAGGTCGCGGGCTCGGGGCTCGTGGTGGTCTCGCGGCAGCGGCGCGATGGTACGCGCAGGGTGCTCAGGCTGCGCGCGAGCCGATTCGGGGACCACGACCTGCTGGTGCTGATACGGGATTGCACGGCAGAAAACGCGAGGCGACGCAAGGGCAGTGTGAAGGAGCGCACGCTGCGCCAGTTCCTTGACCAGCTGTCGGACGTCGTGCGTGATCATGCGATGCTCGTAGCGGACACGTTCGGCAACATCGCGAGCTGGAACAGTGGTGCCGAACGCCTGACCGGCATTGCTGCCGACCAGGTCATTGGCAGGCACCTGGCGGTCCTGCTGGTGCCGGCGCCCGAACAGATCGTCGCGCTGCTGGAACGCGCGGCGGAAGCCGGCAGAGCGGAAATGAAGATGGACGTGCGCCGTGCGAACGGCTCGACGCTGCCGGCGCATGTCACGATCGCACCGCTCAACGACAACGGGCAGCAGCCGTCATCTTTCGCGATCGTTCTGCGTGATCTGTCAGAGCAGCTGCGGGCGGAGGAGAACCTGCGTCGCAGTGAAGAACAACTGCGGCATTCGCAGAAGATGGATGCAGTCGGCCGTCTGGCATCCGGCATCGCGCACGACTTCAACAATGTCCTCACGGCCATTCAGGGTCACGTGCAGTTCCTGCTGGAGGACCTTCCGCCGGACCTCGCGTCACGTGATGATGCGGAAGAGATCAGGAAGGCGGCGGACCGCGCGACCGAGTTGACCAGGCAGCTGCTGACGTTTGCACGCAAGCAGCCGAGCCGGCCCATCTCGCTCAGCCCGAACGCGCTGATCACCGAGATCGAGAAGCTGCTGCGTCGTCTGATCCGAGCCGATGTGACGCTCGACACGGTGCTCGACGATGTGCCGAACGTGCTGATCGATCCCGGCCAGCTGGAGCAGGTCATCGTCAACCTGGTCGTGAATGCGCGGGATGCGATCGGCAGCACGGGCGCGATCACGATCACGACGTCGCGCGTCAGCTTCGATGAGATCTGCTCCGCCCGCGGCCTGGATCTCACGCCCGGCGAATACGTCAGGATTGCGGTCAGCGATACCGGTGAGGGCATGAGCGCAGCGACGCAGCTGCAGATCTTCGAGCCGTTCTTCACGACGAAAGCGGAAGGCACCGGGCTCGGCCTGTCCACGGTTTACGGCATCGTGAAGCAGGCCGGCGGCCACATATCGGTCTACAGCGAGCCCGGCAGCGGCACGACGTTCAAGGTATATCTGCCGGTGCAGACGGGCCCCGCGAGCGAGACTGCGCGCAGCGAGAGCATCCCTCAGAGCGGAACGGGCAGGGTCCTGCTCGTCGAGGACGATGATTCCGTGCGCGCTCTCGCGAAGCGCACTCTCGAAGCCCGCGGCTATGCGGTCATGGAAGCTGCGGATGGAGAGGAAGCACTCCGCATCATGAACGGTGAACCGGGAATCGATGTGGTGGTGACCGACCTGACGATGCCGCGTCTCGGCGGCGAAGATCTGGCGACGCGCATTCGCGAGACGAATCCGGACGCCGGGATCGTCCTCATGTCGGGCTTCTCGGAGGTATCACTCGTGCGCGAGGGCAGAATCGGCAGGAATGGCCACTTCCTCGAGAAACCGTTCACACCGAACGCACTCGTTGACGTGGTGCGGGAAGCCATGCCGCACGACGACGACCCGTCATCGACAGAACCGATGTGATCGGTCCTGTCGGATGAACGCGCATGTCGCGCCCGAGCGTGACCTCAGTCTTCGACGAAATCGACCTGAACGCGGTTGGGGATGAGACCTTCCTCGAAGCCGCGATCGAGGAACATCTGCACGGCCCGCCGCCCATCCGCGCCGTAATCCAGCGTGCGCTGATTCACGTACATGCCGACGAACTCATCGGTCTGGCTCGCGTCCAGGTCGCGGCCGTACTGCATGGCGTGCGCGAGCGCCGGTGCGCGATGCTCGAGGCCGTAGGCGATCGACTCGCGCAGCAGCTTCGACACGCGACGGATCAGGTCGTCGCCGAGGTCGCGGCGGATGACATTGCCGCCGAGCGGCAGCGGCAGTCCGCCGGTCTCTCCGGCCCACCACTCGCCGAGGTCCACGATCAGGTGGAGTCCGGCATCACCGAACGTGAGCTGGCCCTCGTGGATGATCAGTCCCGCATCCGCATTGCCGGCCGCGACATAATCAATGATCTCGTCGAACGGTACCGTCACCGGCTCGAAGTCCGGCATGTACATCCGCAGGGCGAGATACGCGGACGTCATCTCGCCCGGGATGGCGATGCGCCGGCCGCGCAGGTCCGCCGGCTGCAGCGGATCGCCCGCAACGACGCGCGGCCCGTAGCCCTCGCCCATCGATGCGCCATGCGGCAGCAGCGCATACCTGTCCGCAATGTAGGAGTACGCGTGGATGGAGACCGCGGTCACCTCCAGCTCACCATTGAGCGCGCGCCGGTTCAGTGTTTCGATGTCCTGCAACTCGTGGACAAACTCGATGTCGCCGGTATCGATGAGATGCTCGGCGAGCGCGTAGAACATGAACGCGTCGTCGGAGTCGGGCGAATGCGCGACGCGGATGGTGCGGGCCATGGCTGTACTGCTCCCGGTTGGAATAAGACAGGTGGCCGGATCTTACAGGCGTTGGCCGGTGCCTGCAACCGGGGACGGGGCTGAGTGTGGAATACGGCGCGAGGCGGAGGGCGGCGGGACTCGGCGGCGGCGCGACGGGGAAGGTGGCGAAGGGCGGCGCGGCGCGGAGGGTGGCGCGGTGTGGAGGGTGGCGCGGTGTGGAGGGCGGTGCGACTCGGAAGGTGGAATGGCGCGGCGCGGCGCATCGAATCGACCAATCTGTGAGCGCCATTGCTGCTGCTGGAAAGTTGAACGCAAATGCAGCATACAATCGTCCACGGCGACGCCGCGTGACGCGAGCCATGGAAAGTTCGACGCGCATAGCGCGGCGAATCCTCCATCCCCGACAATATTCGGCGCGTTATGGTCGATTGTGGGCCCAGCCGGCCGCGCCGCAGGGCAGTGCTGGCACAGCTGCCCTGGCACACTGGTCGTTTCGCTGTCGGCACAGTAAGTGATCGCTGGTCCGCGCGATCACCCGCTGGGCAGGCGGGCGCTGGAGGTCGGAGCACGCACCACACGGCTGGACGGGTGTACCACAGGTCGGGTGCCACACGTCAGCGGAGTGGGGTCGCAGCATGCGGGACCATGAGATCAGCGGAGTAGCAGCGATTCCGCACAGTGCGGCGGATGTGCGTGGAGAGTGCTTCCGGCTCGGCTTCGAGCTGGTCGGCATTGCTCGTGTGCAGCCGAGCGCGCATGGCCGGCATCTGCGTGAATGGCTTGCGGCCGGCCGCCACGGGACAATGTCCTATCTGGCGCGGGAGGATGCGGTCGAGCGGCGGCTCCGTCCCGATGTCGCGCACCCGGAGCTGCGCTCGGCCATCGTGCTGGGCATGAGCTACGGGGACGCACCCGACGATGGCGCGCCCGATGCGGCGCGTGGCGTCATCGCGCGATACGCGCGCGGCCGGGACTACCACAAGGTCATCAGGAGCAGACTGCTGACGCTGCTGCGCCGGCTCGAGGATCAGGCGGGCGCAGCGCTGCCATTCGCGCGCGCGAGCGTCGATACTGCGCCCGTGCTCGAGCGCGAGCTGGCGCAGCGCGCAGGACTCGGCTGGTTCGGCCGCAGCACGATGCTGATCAATCCGAAGCGCGGGTCGTACTTCTTTCTCGCAACACTGCTCGTCGAGCTGGAGTTCGATGAGTACGATCCACCGTTCGAGCGCGACCACTGCGGCACGTGCAACGCGTGCGTGGAGGCGTGCCCGACGGGTGCGCTGCTCGGTCGCGATGCCGATGGTGCGCCGGTCATCGATGCAACGCGCTGCATCTCCTACCTCACGATCGAGAATCGCGGCGCAATCCCGCAGGAGCTGCGGCCGCTCATCGGCAATCGCGTATTCGGCTGCGATATCTGCCAGGAGGTCTGTCCCTTCAACGTCAGGTTCTCGACACCAACGTCGGAACCCGCGTTCGCGGCGCGTGCGCCGGGTGTGCCGCCGTTCGGCGTGCAGCTCGCGGCAGGAGTGTCGAAGGCCCATCCGGGAACGGCTTCACCGTCGCTCATTGCGCTGCTGGAAACGGCACTGGACGAAGCGGCGTGGGACGCGTTCTCGCTCGGGTCGCCGATCCGGCGCGCCGGACGCGCAGGGTTCGCGCGCAACGTGTGCGTAGCGCTGGGCAACTGGGGGTCGCCGGAGGCAATGCCCGTGCTCTCGAGGGCGCTGTCCGACCCGGACGCATTGGTGCGCGAGCATGCGGCATGGGCGCTGGGCCGGGTGGACACGGCCGAAGCGTCGGCGGTGCTCACCGACAGACTGGCCATCGAGCCGATCGTGCCGGTTCGCCATGAACTCCTGCGTGCGCTCGAGTCGGAGCCCGGCCGTCACGCGGAAGCGCCTGCCAGACGTCCTGATGGTGGACAGGGCTACTCCTTCCGCGGGCGCGTCCAGGAGGATGTCCCGCCTCCACGCCCCGAGTGACCTCCGGCTCGTGCTGCGGTCTGGCACGGACGTCTGGCACGGACGTCGCAATGCGTCTGTGCGAGAGCAGCGCCACGCAGCCGGGAGTACACCTGTCCGCAGCAGGACCGGTCCCGCCGTCAGGCGCCAGGAAGGTTGCTGCGAAAGCCGCGCGACACTTCGGAGAAACGCGGGAGCTTCTTTCCATTCCGTTACCAGAGCGAACCTGGAAGGCATTGCAGTGGACGCGAACAATCGATGCCCCACGGGTATCGCGGGGCTCGACGAAGTGTTGCAGGGCGGGCTGGTACGGCACCGTGCCTATCTGGTCCGCGGCGGGCCCGGCACGGGCAAGACCACGCTGGGGCTGCAGTTCCTGCGGGAGGGGATCGCTCAGGGGGAGCGTGCGCTGCTCATTACGCTGGAATCCAACGAGGAGCAGATCCGCGCGGATGCGGCGGCGCAGCGCATGGACCTCGCGGGCGTCCATGTCCTCGACCTGAGTCCCACGCGCGAGTTTTTTGCCGATAATCAGAGCTACGACATCTTTTCGCCCGGTGACGTGGAGCGAGATCCCACCACCCGGCAGATCATCGAGACCGTTCAGGAGCACAGGCCGGAGCGCGTCTTCGTGGACGCCATCACCACGCTCCGCTATCTGTCGCCCGACGCCTTCCAGTTCCGCAAGCAGGCGCTCTCCTTTCTGCGGTTCCTCGCGGAGAGCGGCGCGACGGTGGTAATGAGCTCCGAGCCCACGGTCGCGGTGCCGGACGACGATCTGCAGTTCATGAGCGATGGGATCATGGAGCTGGGCGTCTCTTCCGCACAGGGTACGCTGCGGCGATCGCTGAGTGTGGCCAAGATGCGAGGTGCCGACTTCGAGGGAGGGCACCACTCGCTGCGGCTCACGGATCGGGGCATGGTGGTCTACCCGCGGCTGGTCCCCAGCGCGCACGACCGCGAGTTCATGGCAGAGGTCATCCCCTCCGGGGTGGCCGAGCTGGACGAGATGCTGGGCGGCGGCATCGAGCGCGGCACCATCACCATCCTGAGCGGACCCAGCGGAGTGGGAAAGACCACACTGGGGATGCAGTTCATGAAGGAGGCTGCCACGCGCGGAGAACGGTCGGTGGTGTATGCTTTCGAGGAGCAGAAGGACACACTGTTCCACCGATGCGCGAGCATCAGGATCCCGGTGCACGAGATGGTCGAGGAGGGCTCCCTGTCGGTCGTGCAGGTGGAGCCGCTGCGCTTCTCACCGGCCGAGTTCGCGCTGCTGGTGCGGCGAGAGGTGGAGGAGCGGGGCGCCCGCATCATCATGCTCGACGGCATCTCGGGCTACCGGCTCACGCTCGCGGGTGACGATCTCGTGACGCAGCTTCACGCGCTCGGACGCTACCTGAAGAACATGGGCGTCACCGTGCTCTTCATTAACGAGGTAGAGGGGATCACCGGTGACTTCCGCGCCACCGAGGTGGGTGTCAGCTACCTCTGCGACAACCTGGTCTTCCTGCGGTACCTGGAGATCGACGGGGAGCTGCGCAAGGCGATCGGCGTGCTGAAGAAGCGCGTGGGCGACTTCGGCAAGGCCCTGCGCGAGTTGCAGATTACCCGTGAGGGCGTTCGCGTCGGCGAGCCGTTGTCAGGGCTGCGCGGAGTGCTGAGCGGGATGCCGGAATGGGTGGACGGCGGCCGCGTGTCCGATCCTGGATGACGCGCGTCCTCCTCCTGCTGGACCAGAAGGAGAACCAGCAGCTCCTGGCCGAGGAGCTGGCCGGTTGCCATGAAGTGCTCATCGGCGACGGAGATGACGCACTGAACGAGCGCTTCGACCTCTGCATTGTAGACGGCCGCTCCCTGGACCGGCTCTGGGAACAGGTCCACCAGCGCAAAGAGAGCGAGGAGCCCCTCTTCCTGCCCGTGCTGCTGGTCACGTCGCGCCCCGACGCGAAGATGATCACGCGCCAGGTATGGCGCGGCGTGGACGAACTGATCCTCACCCCCATCGAGAGGCCCGAGCTGCGGGCGCGCATGGAGATCCTCCTGCGCGCACGCTCCCTCTCCCTGTCGCTCCAGCAGCGCGCTGAAGAGGCGGAGCAGGCGGCACTCACGCGGGACGAGGTGCTCGCGATGGTCGCCCACGACCTGCGCAATCCGCTGAACGTCGTCCTTACGAGCGGCACGTTCCTGCTGGATACGGTGGATGGCCTGGAGCCGCGGGCGCGCGAGCAGCTCGAGCTGATCCAGCGCGCCGTCGGGCATATGAACCGTCTGATCCAGGACCTGTTGGAGGTCGCCGGAATGGAAGCCGGTACCATCTCCGTCGAGCCGCAGGAGGAGCAGGTGGGTTCGTTGCTGCGCGCGGCGTGCAGTACGATGGAGCCTGTGGTGAGCGCGAAGCGGATCGAGCTGTCGTGCGAGCACGAGCCCGCCGTGCCTCCGGTCAAGGCCGACCGGGACCGCATCGACCAGGTCCTGGGGAACCTGATTGGCAATGCCGTGAGGTTCACTCCTGAGGGGGGTCGGGTCCGGGTAGCCGCTGAACATGACGGCGAGTGGGTACGGTTCTCGGTAGCGGACACCGGCGTCGGCATCGACCCGGCCGACCTGCCGCATGTGTTCGACCGTTTCTGGCAGGCAAAGCGCTCACGGGACGGTGGCGCGGGGCTGGGGCTGGCCATTGCCCGCGGGATCGTCGACGCACATGGAGGCGAGATGTGGGTGGAAAGCGAGCAGGACAGTGGGAGCACGTTCTTCTTCACCCTGCCCATCGCTGCGCGAACCGGGCCCCACGCGACCTCCGCCTGAAACCCTGGCGCGCTCCGTGACGACCAATCCCCTGATCGATGAGTGGGCCGGACCCTATGGCGGCGTGCCGCCGTTCGACCGGATCCGGCCGGATCTGTTCCCGGCGGCATTCCGGTCCGGCATCGATGCGCGCCGTGCCGAGATCCGGGCGATCACGGACGACCCGGAGCCACCGACGTTCGAGAACACGGTCGTGCCGCTGCAGGATGCGGGGAGGCAGCTGTCCCGGGTGAACACGGTGTTCTCCGTGATGACGAGCAGCATGAGCACGCCCGAGTATCAGGCGCTGGACCGTGAGTGGTCGCAGAGGCTGGCGGCGGCGGCGGATGAGATCACGTTCGATGAGGCGCTGTTCGCCCGGATCTCCACGGTGCACGACGACCGCGAGCGGGCGGCGCTGACGGCGGAGCAGCGGCGGCTCGTCGAACGGGTTTACGCGCAGTACGTGCGGGCGGGCGCGGCACTCGGCTCGTCGCAGAAGGAGGAGCTTGGACGCATCAATCAGCAGCTGGCCGGGCTGTTCTCGGAGTTCGCATCGAAAGTCCTGAACGACGAGAACGCGTGGATCCACATTGCGGACGAGGCGCAGCTGTCCGGCCTGCCGGCATCACTCCGTGCGTCATACCGCGCGGCCGCAGAGGAGCGCGGGCTCGACGGCTGGGCCGTTGTGAACACGCGCTCCAGCGTGGATCCGTTCCTCATGTTCGCCAACGGTCGTGCGCTGCGCGAGCGCGTATGGACGCAGTTCAAGATGCGCGGCGACAACGGGGATGCGAACGACACGAAGTCCACGATCGCCCGGATCGTGAAGCTGCGCGCCGATCGCGCGCGCCTGCTCGGCTACGAGTCGCACGCGCATTGGCGCATGGAGGACACGATGGCACAGGACCCGCAACGTGCCATGGAGCTGATGATGCGCGTCTGGCCCGCGGCAGTGGCGCGCGTCGCAGAGGAAGTCGCGGACATGCGCGCAGTCGCGGCGCGCGAGGGGAGCAGCATCACCATCGAGCCGTGGGACTACCTCTACTACGGCGAGAAGGTGCGCCAGGAGCGCTACGATCTCGACCAGAACGAGGTCAAGCCGTATTTCGAGCTGAACAACATGATGCAGGCGGCGTTCTGGACCGCCGGGCAGCTATACGGTCTGACGTTCCACGAGGTCACCGGCCAGGTGCCCGTATTCCATCCGGACGTGCGCGTCTACGAAGTTCGCGAGGGTGACCGCCACGTCGGCCTCTTCTACTCCGACAACTTCGCGCGCACGGGCAAACGGTCGGGCGCCTGGGCTTCGACGTACCGCGGGCACGAGACGTTCACCGGCGAGACGCGTACGCCGCTGTCGTCGAACAACAACAACTTCGTGAAGGGCTCGCCGGGCGAGCCCGTGCTTATCTCGCGTGATGACGCCGAGACGCTGTTCCACGAGTTCGGCCACGCCCTGCACACACTTCTGTCCGAGGTGAATTTTCCCGGCCTCGCCGTGACGCCGCGCGACTTCGTCGAGTATCCGTCACAGGTGATGGAACACTGGGTGCTCACGAGGCCCGTACTCGACCGCTTTGCGCTCCACTTCGAGACGGGCGAGGCGATGCCGCAGGAACTCGTGGACAGGATCGAGGCGAGCGAGACGTTCAATCAGGGCTATGCGACGACGGAGTATCTCTCCGCTGCGCTGGTCGACATGATGCTGCACACGCGACCGGACGGCGAGATCGATGCGGCTTCGTTCGAGAGAAGTGCGCTTGCGGGGATCGGAATGCCCGACGCGATCGCGCTGCGTCACCGGCTGCCGCACTTCAACCACCTGTTCACGAGCGACGCGTACTCCGCGGGCTACTACAGCTACCTGTGGTCCGAGGTGATGGATGCGGATACGTGGCAGGCGTTCGAGGAGTCGGGCGATGTGTTCGATCGCGACCTCGCGCAGCGCATGCGCCGCCACATCCTCGCGCCGGGCAACAGCACGGATCGCGCGGAGGCATACCGCAAGTTCCGCGGCCGCGATCCCGTGGTCGAAGCCCTGTTACAGGTGCGTGGCTTACCGGTCGGGCAGGATCGCTGACGGAGGGGCGGATGCAGCCTGCCGAGCCACCGCCCTGGCATTTTTGCGCAGCGGTCATTCCATAGGTACGTTCACGGACAACCCACCCTGCCACGTTCATTCGTCCAGCGATGGAAATCCATGCGACACATCGTTCCAGGCGTTGCCGCCGTGCTGCTCACACCCGCACTTCTGTCCGCGCAGGTCCGCCCACCCGACGCGCGCGCAGTCCCGGCGGAGGCGCGGGAGGAGAGCGCGAACGTGGGGCAGGCCTGCGAGCTTTCCGGCAATGAAGGGATCGTCCTCGCTTTCGGGGCCTGTCCCGCTCCGGGCGGAGGCGCGGCCGGAGAGGTGGAGATCATCGAGTACCGGAACGGTGACTCGCGCATGCAGGTCGCGCGCGTGACCGTGCGGGGGGTCGTGCGCGGCGAGCTCGACGCAACGCACATCGGCTGGTCGGACCTGGACGACGACGGCGATGGCGTCCCGACGCAGGTCGCCCGACGCGCGGGGGGACGCATGAAGGTCGGTCGCGTAACGCTCCGGCAGACGCAGGTGGCCGGTGCAGACCGCGCCGCGCTGCCCTGGGAGCCCGGAGACACGGACGGTGACGGTTTCCCCGTGACCGTCGAGCTCCGGGATCCGTCGGGCGGCATCACGACCGTCACGTTCGAGGAGTGCCGGGCCGCGTCCGGAAGCAGACCGGCCGCTGAGGGAGTGACCCTCACGTGCCGTGTGGTACGCATGATGGCGGCGCTGGACGCCAATCCCTACGCCCGTTTCGTAGCGCGGGCGACGGCCCGTCCGGACGCGGACATCTCTCTACTGGACCGCCGCACGCCCTCCTCCGCGGCACCATCGGCTCTGGCCGCACGCGGCGCAGCGCGGAGCACGCGGACGTTCCGGCTCGAGGGCGTCCGACTCGATACCTGGACTGTCGATTTCGACCCGGCCCGCGACGGCGCCGGCCAATGGACCCTCGAGGTGCGCGTCAATCGGATCGAGATGAGCTGAGCCCGGATCCTGCCTGCGGGAAAGGAACGTCGACGCCGGTGGCCTGGCCGCCGGCGGAACGGCCGCGCAGCCTGGCGGAATACGGCAGGACGAAGAGAAACAAGCCGGTGAGCAGAAGAACTCCGAGCGGGAGCAACGGCAGCAGATACACCCACTCGGCCGGCTCCTCCTGTCCCGTGTTGACGACCACAGTGACATAGATGACGGCCATTGTGAAGACGACGGACGTCCAGCGGTGCACCCCCCTGAGTCCTTTGCTCCAGCTCATTTTGGACCTCCTCGCGGAAACCTGTCACACAATCGATTCTCCAATCGTCAAACTGTTGACGAAGCCCGTGAGAGGAATGTGACTGATGGCTTCGCCCGAGCGGCTGGCTGAGAAATTCGAGGAGCACCGCCCGCACCTGCGCGCGGTGGCGTACCGGCTTCTGGGCTCCACGAGCGAGGCAGAGGACGCTGTGCAGGAGAGCTGGATCCGGCTCCAACGGGCAGGTGCCGCCGACGTGGCCAATCTCCGGGGCTGGCTGACGACGGTAGTGGCCCGGGTCTGTCTCGACATGCTCCGCGCACGCACATCGCGGCGGGAGGATCCCATGGATGTTCGGCTGCCCGACCCGATCGTGACGAGTGCTCCGGACCCCGCGGCCGACATCGTGCTCGCCGATTCGGTCGGACTCGCGCTGCTCGTCGTGCTCGAGACGCTCGAGCCGGCGGAACGACTGGCGTTCGTGTTGCACGACGTGTTCGGGGTCCGGTTCGACGAGATTGCTGCGATCCTGGGGCGCTCGCCGGTCGCGGTACGGAAGCTCGCGAGTCGCGCGCGGCAACGCGTGCAGAACGATGCGCCGCGCGCGGAGCCGGACCTGAAGCAGCAGCGGCGCGTTGCGGATGCGTTCCTGGATGCGGCGAGGAGCGGCGACTTCGAGGGGCTGCTGGCCCTGCTGGACCCCGACATCGAGCTGCGGGCCGATGGCGGCGCGCTCGCGAGCGCCTCCCGCCTGGTGCGGGGCGCACACGCCGTTCTCGAGCAGGCGGAAAGGTTCTCGCGCGGACTCACCAGCGACGTCGTGCTGGTGAACGGTCGGATCGGGTTCCTGTCGCGTCGCACGGACGGCCGACCGTTCTCGGTCGTCGCCCTGACGATCGCCGGTGACAGGATCACGCGGATGGACATTCTGGCCGACCCGGACCGCATCGCGCGGCTCGATCTGTCGGCTGTGCGAAGCACGGCATCACACTCACCCCCTCAATGAACGGGAGTGCAATGGCATCGAAGAAGTTGTCCGCGAAACAGCAGGAGGAGCTGCTCGCGCTGCTGAAGGCGCGCTTCGAGAAGAACAGGAAGCGCCACGAGGGCATCGCGTGGGCGGATGTCCAGGCTCGGCTGGAAAAGAACGCGGGAAAGCTCTGGTCGCTCCACGAGATGGAACGGACAGGCGGCGAGCCGGACGTGATCAGTCGGGATGAAAAGTCGGGCGAGCTCCGGTTCGTGGACTGTTCGGCGGAAAGTCCAAAGGGGCGCAGGAGCGTGTGCTACGACGACGCCGCCCTCGAGGAGCGCAAGGAGCACAAGCCGGCGGACAGTGCGGTGAACATGGCGGATACGATGGGAATCGAGCTGTTGAGCGAGGAGGAGTACCGGAGACTCCAGGAGCTCGGCGAGTTCGACACGAAGACATCGAGCTGGGTGAAAACACCGTCGCGTATCAGGAAGCTCGGCGGAGCCCTTTTCTGCGACCGTCGCTATGACACCGTCTTCGTATATCACAACGGTGCACAGTCGTACTATGCCGCGCGCGGGTTCCGTGGCGCGCTCACGATTTAGAGGGGGTGGCACGTGACAACCAGTGAAGGCGACAGCAGCGCGCCAGTGCCTCTGGTCAGGCCGGCGGACGATGTTCCGGCGCAGCCCGTGGCGGCGGGCAGGGACACGACGGTCCAGGTGCTCGTGGGGCCGGAGGACGGTGCGTCGAACTATGTCCTGCGGCGCTTCCGCATGGAGACCGGGGGTGGCATTCCCGCGCACACCAACGAGGTCGAACACGAACAGTATGTGCTGCGCGGCAGGGCCCGCATCCGCATTGGCGATGCGGTGCACGAAGTCGGCGCCGACGACGCACTCTTCATCCCCGCCGGCGTGCCTCACTCCTACGACGTGATCGAGGGACCTTTCGAATTCCTGTGCATCGTGCCGAACGCGCCCGACCGCATCATGCTGCAGGAGCCCGGCTGCTAGAACGCGTCATGGCTCACGCGGCGCCATCCGGCGGCTGGCGTTCCGAACCCGCCGGAATGCCGTTCGGCCCACGCGCGTAGCGCGGCCGGCCCCGGCACCACGAAGTTCTGTCCTGGACGCGCCCTCCCGGGCGCCGATTTCATCAGGATAACCGATGCTCAACGAACTTCGCTTTGCCATCCGCGGCCTGGCGCGCACGCCGGGCTTCACCGCCGTGGCCATATTGACGCTCGCGCTCGGGATCGGCGCGACGACCGCGGTCTTCACACTCGTGGACTCCGTGCTGCTGCGGGCGCTGCCCTATCCGGATTCGGACCGGATCCTGTCGATCCGCCACGAGGGCCGGGGCGGCGAGGACGAGCTGCCGATCTCGACGGGGCTCTACCTGCTGTACCGCGATCACGCGCGCTCGATCTCATCGATCGCGATGCAGGGCAACGCCGTGATGAACATCACGGGCGACAACGAAGCTGAGCGCGTCACCGGAGCTGCGGTAACGCCATCCATCCACGATGTACTCCAGGCCAATCCCACGCTGGGCCGGCGTCTGCTGGAGAGCGATGGAGTGCCGGGTGCAGACCCTGTCGTCCTGTTGAGTCACTCGTACTGGCAGTCGCGCTTCGGCGGTGATCCGTCAGTCGTGAACGCGGCGCTGATAATGAACGGCGTATCGCGACAGATCGTCGGCATCATGCCGCGCGGGTTCTCATACCCGGATGAGGAATCCCGCTTCTGGATCCCGCTGACGGTCGATCCTGCGAACGCGCCGCTGGCAGCGTTCGGAGCGGAGGGGATCGCACGGATGGCCGACGGTGTGAGCATCGAGACAGCGCGCGCGGACATCGATGGTATCATCGGTCGTCTGGAAGAGCTGGCGCCGGATGACGCACAGACGGTTGGCTTCCTGCGTGAGGTGAGGATTGCCAGCGTCGTCGATACACTGAAGAACGTGGTGGTTGGCAACGTGGGCCGCGTGATGTGGACGCTGCTGGGCATGGTCGCGTTCGTCCTGCTGATCGCGTGCGCGAACGTTGCGAACCTGCTGCTGGTGCGTGCGGAAAGCCGGCAGAGGGAGCTCGCGGTGCGGCAGGCGCTGGGGGCGAGCCGGGCGGCAATCGCGCGGCCGTTCCTGGCGGAGAGCCTGGCGCTGGGCGTTGCGGGCGGGGCACTGGGTATCGCCGTTGCGGCGATTGCAGTACGCACGACTACTGCGCTGGCACCGGCCGATCTGCCGAGAATGTCCGAAGTGGGCATCGACCCGCGCGTACTTGCGTTCACGGCGGCGATTTCGCTGCTGGCAGCGCTGGCGTTCGGCATGTTCCCGGTGCTGCGGTACGGCCGCGGCGAGCTGTCGGGTGCGCTGAAGGAGGGCGGCGTGCGGGGCGCCACTTCGGGCCGCGAACGACACAGAGTGCGCAACACCCTCGTGATCGCGCAGGTCATGCTCGCACTGGTGCTGCTCATCGGCTCCGGGCTCATGTTCCGCAGCTTCATCGCACTCATGGCGGTGGATCCGGGCTTCGACCAGGAGGGCATACTTGCGGTGCAGCTGACGGTGCCGACCGCCGAAGTGGAGGATCCCGCGGCGGTCGCGGACTTCTACCGCCAGCTGTATGACCGCATTCGTGCGCAACCGGGCGTCCAGTCGGTGGGTGCGATCGCGACCGTGCCGCTCGGCGGCCAGGTCAACTTCATCACGCATACGATCGAGGACCATCCGACCGGTCCCGACGAGCTGCCGCCACTCGCATTCTTCACGAACGCCGATGTCGGTTACTTCGAGACGCTCGGCATATCGATCGAGGAGGGGCGTCCGCTGACGTCGAACGACGGCGCTGCGCAGTTCCGCGGTGTCGTGGTGAGCCGCGCCTACGCGCGCCGCTGGTGGCCGGACGCCAGTGCCATCGGCCGGCGGATCGGCGCGGGACCGGGAGACCTGTGGGAGATCGTTGGTATCACGGAGGACGTGAGGGTCCGCGGGCTCCAGGAGGATCCCGAAGAGCTGGTATACATGCCCATGCAGGTCGGGCCGGCGGACGGAGCGCAGTCCGTCAGGACGCGCGAGGTCGTGATCCGCGTGGACGGCGATCCCGTTGCGTTCCTGCCGATCGTGCGTCGCGAGCTGACCGCGCTGAACGCGCGCATCCCGCTGTCGAACCCGCGCACGATGCAGGATGTGATGCGCGTAGCCGCGGCGGAGACATCGTTCACGATGGCAGTGCTGGGCTCCGCATCCGTGGTCGCACTGCTGCTGGGTCTGATCGGCATCTATGGCGTCGTCTCCTACATCGTGACGCAGCGCACGAGAGAGCTGGGCGTGCGCATGGCTCTCGGGGCGCAGCGCTCCTCCGTGCGCGGCCTGGTCGTGCGGCAGGGTCTGGTGCTGGGCGGCATCGGCGTCGCCGCCGGGCTGGCGCTCGCGTTCGCAGCCAGTCGCCTGATCGAGTCTCTGCTGTTCGGTGTCAGCGCACGGGACCCCGTGACGTACGGCGCCGTGTCGCTCGCGCTGCTGGCGATCGCAGCACTCGCGAGCTGGATTCCGGCGCAGCGTGCCGCGGCGGTGGACCCGGCGATCGCACTGCGCCACGACTGACGAGGAATCGCTCCACGGAAGCCCCCCGATCGTGCCGTTGGCTGAACCCAACGGGTTCCACTGTCTGGCGCCGAGCGGAACATGCCTTGCGGCCTGATTCCGAGTGGACGGTCAGCGGACATGGACGAACGGGAGGCTGGACGCATGGCGACAAAGTGCACTCACCTGGACCAGATCCAGGCGGTGGAGCCCCGAACCCCGGCCGGCTGCGAGGAATGCCTCGCCAGCGGCGACCGCTGGGTTCACCTCCGGCTGTGCCTCACGTGCGGTCATGTCGGGTGCTGCGACTCGTCGCCCAACCGGCACGCAACGGCCCATCATCACGAGACCGGTCACCCCATCATCCGGTCATTCGAGCCGGGCGAGGACTGGGCGTGGTGCTATGCTGATTCCACGCCGCTGAAGCGGTCCACTGTCGATGCCGCCCTGGAGAATGCACGTGACGTCCGCGGCCGCGCCGCCGCCGACCGGGCATGAACGGGATACCCTACCACGACTGGCGTCCGACGCTCGAGACGCTCCACATGTGGACCCAGATCGTCGGGAAGATCCAGCTCGCGCTGGCCCCGCCGGTGAACCACTGGTGGCATATCGCGCAGCACGTGACCGCCCGCGGGCTGACGACAGGCCCGCTCCCCCATGGGGACCGGGCCTTCGAGATCGACCTGGACTTCGTGGAGCACATCTGCCGGATCGTGGTATCGGACGGGGACGAGGCGCACATGTCGCTCCAGCCGATGCCGGTCGCGGAGTTCCATGACAGGCTGGTGGCCGAGCTCGATGAGCGCGGACTCCATGTAGACTTCTGGCGCCGGCCCGTCGAGATACCCGACCCGATCCCCTTCAACGTGGACCGCGTGCACCGCTCGTACGAGGCCGCGCAGGTGACCCGGTTCTTTCAGGCGCTCTCCGGCGCCGACCGCATACTCCGGCGGTTCCGGGGCGAGTTCCTCGGGAAGTCGAGCCCCGTCCACTTCTTCTGGGGCAGCTTCGACCTTGCCGTCAGCCGCTTCTCGGGCCGGCCGGCGCCTCCCCATCCGGGCGGGATCCCGAATCTGGCCGACTGGGTGACACGGTCCGCGTACTCGCACGAGGTGTTCAGTGCCGGCTGGTGGCCGGGCAGCGAGGCGTATCCGAAGCCGGCGTTCTACGCTTACGCCTATCCCGAGCCGGACGGGTTCGCGGAAGCGCAGGTCCCCGCGGGCCATTACCATCCGGAATTGCGCGAGTTCGTGCTGCCCTGGCCGGACGGCGACGGAGCGGATCAGGACGTCGAGGTCGTTCTCGACTTCCTGCGCGCCGCCTCGTCCGCCGCAGCGGATCTCGGCGCGTGGAATCGCCGCGAGCTGGAGCCGCAGTGACGGATGCGTCCGGAAGCGATCCCGCCGATGCGCGCGTCAGCTCGCGGGAAGCACTGCGATTCCTCACCCGGGCCGGACGCATTCTCTCGGCTTCTCTGGACCCCGAGGAGACCCTCGAGCGGCTGGTGCGGCTGGCGGTCCCCCGCGTTGCGTGTTTCGCCATGATCGACCTGGTCCAGCCCGGTGGGCGTCTGGACCGGGTCGCATACAGACATGTGGATGAGCGCCGGGAGCCGCTGCTCGATCGCGGCGGCTCGTTCCTGCCGGCGGACGATGGCCTGGTGCCTCTGGCGACCGTGCTGGACACCGCCGAGCCGATGCTGATCGAGAATGTGGAGCGTGACTGGTCTGGCGGTGAGAAGAGTCTGGAGCGGATCCGGAGCCTCGCCGGTCGTTCGCTCATGATCGTGCCGCTGCTGGTTGGCGACGAGAAGCTCGGACTTCTGACCCTGGGGTCCACGAGAATCGATCGCTACTACCACCGGCAGGATCTCATGCTGGCCCGCGAGCTCGCACGCAGCGCGTCGCTCGCCATCGAAAACGCGCGCCTGTACCGTAAGGCCGAGCAGGCGATCGCCGCCCGCGACGAAGTCATGGGCGTGGTATCCCACGACCTGCGCAACCCGGTGAGCCGCGTCCGCCTTGCCGCGGAGCTGATGACTGAGCTCCATGAGCTTCCGGAAGGCGCGCGACGCACTGCGGCGATGATCGTGCGGGCCGCGGACGAGATGAACCGGTTGATCGGGGACCTGCTGGACGTAACGCGGATCGAGGCCGGCAGGCTGTCGGTCGAGACGGGTGAGACCATGCTCCGCAACATCCTGGACCTGCTCGAGGAGGCGCATGCGCCCGCGGCCGGGGAGAAGGGACTGGTGTGGGAAGTCGCCCGCCCGGATGAGCCGATCACGCTCGAAGTCGATGAGGGCCGGATCCTGCAGGCGCTCGGGAACCTGGTGGGGAACGCCATCAAGTTCACCCCGAAGGGCGGGATGGTGCGTGTGGCGGCGGAGCGCACCGGCGACCGGCTGCGCATCGGCGTGCGGGACACCGGACCGGGCATGACGCCGGACGAGCTCGCCCACGTCTTCGATCGCTTCTGGCAATCGGGAACAGGGGACCGCCGCGGAGCCGGCCTCGGACTGACCATCGCCCGCGGAATCATCGAGGCCCACCAGGGGCGGGTTCACATGGAAAGCGAGGTCGGCGCCGGCACGACCGCCTGGGTGGAACTGCCTCTGAGCCGCCGCGGCAGCGATCCTGCGTAATGCGGCGGGACTATCTCCGCTTCCAGCCGTTCTACGCAGCAGATGGGACCGTGCCAGATCCGAACGACAATCCCCTGAGTCATCCTGACCGCCTCGCTGCGATCGCGGCGCGCGACCTCTCGATGGGGGCGCTATTCCAGCGCTGGACCGCGTGGTACGCCTCACCGCGGACCTGCTGCGCGTACCCGTCGTGCAACTGAACGTGATCACTGCGGACCAGCAGGTGCCGGTGAGCCATGCCGGCGGCGAGCGGTGGGGCCAATCCGTAGACTTGAGCCGGTCGTACTGCGAAGTGGCGATTCACACGGGCGAGCGGCTGGTGGTCGAAGATGCGCGCACCGACGCGCGATTCGCCTCGAGCGCCTCTGCGACCGAGGGTGCTCTCGTCGCCCCGCTCCTCTCGCCCCGGTCATCAGCGCCCCTGGCCACGCTCTGCGTTGTTGATTTCGTGCCGAGGCAGTGGACGGAGCGCGAGATCGCGCATCTCGCCGACCGGATCTTCGACCGGTTCGTGCAGGTGCGATCGGACCTGACGCGCACCGCGGAAGGTACGGGCCTGGGGCTGGCGATCAGCCGCGACCTTGCACGTGCAATGCACGGCGACCTCGCGGCGGAGAGCAGGTCAGGCGAGGGCAGCGTCTTCACACTGACGCTGCCCGTCCCGGACGGGGAGACCTGACGGATGGGCTTACTCGCGCACGGCCGCACCTGATGCGGCCGGTACGGCGGAGCCCGCGCACGCGAGCGGCTGCGCGCTGACTGCGGAGGCAGCAGGCGACGGTGTCCCGACCCGCGCCAGGCACGCGACAATGTCGCCGGCCATGGCGTCCAGGGCGTCGTTCAGGAGTGTGACGAGCGCGGCGTAGTCGCCCACGCGCCAGCCGCTCTCGCGATAGTCGGTCCCACCCCGGGCCAGCACCGCGCCGTCCTGCGGGCGATGCACCTCCCAGCTCGCCAGCAGGTGCGCCCCCCCCAGCGTTGCGGCGGCATCATCCGGAGCCACTCCCTCGAAGCGCGATACGTGGAGCTGCACCACGAAGTCGTGCTGCGAACGCGCCGGCCATGGGGCCACGTCCACCGCCCGGACGGGCAGCGCGGCGGCCAGGTATCCGGCGAACGCGCGATTGATCCCCGCAACGGGGTCCTCGCCCCAGCGATGATACTGTGATACGACCATCTGGTTGACGCCGCGCCGCACGACGATGGACGACGATGCGAGGTACGGCGTCAGGTCAAGCCGTCGCAGCCCGACGGTCACGCCGGCAGGATCCCGCGACATTGCTCCGGTCGCCGCCGCAGAGTTACCGCCCAGTACGTACTGCTGGAGCGGCGGCGTGTCACGGCCGAGGCTGAAGCACGCGCCGGTGGCGAGGATGACGGGGAGGATCGACAGTATTGATCTGCGCATGGTCAGTTCTCCGGCGGCTTCTTGCCGCGAATCAGCATGTCCGAGTTCTGCTCGAGTGATGTCGTGAGCATGCGAAGCGCGTCCGCCGCTTCGGTGAAGCTGGCGAGTGCCTCCTGCAGCCCGTAGCCGACGCCGGAGTCCGTGGAGAGCAGGCCGTGTGTCTCCTCCAGCGTCTTCCGCAGCGTCTGCAGAGTGGCGATGAGCTCGGCCGATGCAGCATCGACCTGGAGCTGGAACGGGTCGATGGCGCCGCTGGCGTTCGTCGCCAGCAGCTCGAGCTCCTCCATCGTGCGGTTCACCTGCACGGCCATGATCGGTACCTGCTCGACCGCAGCCATGATCTCCGGCGAGTTCATCAGCCGCTCCACGGCCTGCGCCGATGATACGACGGCGGCGTTGATCCCCGGCATGTCCACTTCCGCCAGCATCTGGTTGACCTGGAAGAGGACCTTCAGCATGTCCGCGACGAGGCTGCCCGCACCCGTGCCGAGCGCTGCCATCAGCGACGGAGTCGTGGGGATTTCCGGCCATGCCGTCGCGTGCGACTCCAGCTCCGGCGCGGCTGCGTCGGGGCTGTAGCTCAGCTCGATGTAGAGCTGGCCGGTGACGATGCTCTCCATCTGCATCTGTGCGCGCAGCCCATCCGCGATGTGCTGCCGCAGCACGGCGGCATCACTCAGGTTCACGTACGTGCCGAGCTGCGTGGTGAGTCGCGTCAGGTCGATCTCGTACTCAACCGGGACCTGGAACGTCTTGTCGTTCTGGTCGATCTGGATGAGGATGCCCGTCACCGTCCCGACCGGTACGCCCTGGAACTTCACCGGTGCGCCCATCTCGAGACCGTTCACGGACTCCTGAAAGAAGCTGATGAACGTGGTCCGTTGTCCGAACCACGTGGTTGACGCGAGAACGGCGGTGCCGCCGACGGCCAGGACGATGCCGCCGATCAGGAACAGTCCGATCGCCCTGGGATTCGCGCGTATGCTCATGGCTGGCCTTCACTGCTGCGAGTCAGAAAACGATGCACCTGTTCGCTCGGCGGATTGTCACGCAGATCTGCGGGACTGCCGAGCGCGGTCATCGTCTTTGTCGTTATGTCCAGGAACAATGCGCGGTCCGCGATCCTGAAGATGCTGTCAAGGTCGTGCGTCACCACGACGATCGTGGTACCGAAGCTCGCCTTCAGCTCGAGGATCAGGTCGTCGAGGCGGCTCGCACTGATGGGATCGAGGCCGGATGACGGCTCGTCGAAGAAAAGCACATCGGGATCGAGTGCAATGGCGCGCGCGAGGGCCGCGCGCTTGCGCATGCCGCCACTGATGGCGGACGGATAGAAGCCCTCGAAGCCGCGCAGCCCGACGAGTGCAAGTTTGAGCGACACGACCTCATCGATGGCGCCCGTTTCCAGCGTCGTGAACTCGGCCAGTGGCAGAGCCACGTTCTCCGCGAGCGTCAGACC
>DATHVW010000030.1:0-5722 GCA_035461085.1 Longimicrobiales bacterium
CTGCGACGAGCGGCAGCTCGCCGTCGAGGACCGCCTGCGGCTGTACTGCGACGTGTGCGCCGCCGTTCAGTACGCGCACCGGACGCTGGTCGTTCACCTCGATCTGAAGCCGCTCAACATCCTGGTGACCGGCGCGGGTCGCGTCGCGCTGCTGGACTTCGGCGTTGCGCGTCTGCTCGACGGGCACGCCGGTACCGCGGCCGCCACCCTCACCGTTACCGCCGAGCGCATGCTGACGCCGCTGTACGCCAGCCCGGAACAGATCCGCGGCGAGGCGGTTTCGACGGCGACCGATGTCTATGCGCTCGGGGTGCTGCTGCACGTGCTGCTCACCGGTGGCCAGCCCTATCACCTGAGCACGAAGGGCAGCTACGACGTCGCACGCGCCGTCCTCGAGCAGGAACCGGAGCGGCCGTCGGTACGCGCTGTGCGAGCGGCACCGCCGACCGGCGACGACGCCGCGGTTGCGCCGGAAGCGGCCGCGGCGAGCCGCGGCAGCACGCCGGCAAGGCTGGCGCGGCGGCTGCGGGGCGATCTCGATGCGATTGTGCTGAAGGCGATGGAGAAGGATCCGGCCCGCCGCTACGCTACCGCCGAGCAGCTCGAGACCGACGTGCGCCGACATCTCGCCGGCCGCCCGGTGCTGGCGCAGACGGGCGGGCGCATTTATCACGCGCGGAAGTTCGTGCGCCGGCACCGCCTGGGCGTAGGTCTGGCCGCCGGCATGGCGGCGCTGGTGCTGGGGTTCGCATTGGTGGCCATCGTCCAGAGTGCGCGAATCCGGGCGCAATCCGCTCGCATCGCCCTGGAGCGTGATCGTGCCGAGCAGGTGAGCCGCTTCCTGATGAACATGTTCAGGTCTGCGGACCCGGCGGCCGCGGGCAACGCGGTGACCGCGCGGGACATCCTGGATCACGCGGCGGCCGGGATTGACCAGCCTCTGTTCGACGACCCCGCCGCCCATGCCGGGCTGCTGTTCCATATGGGTGAGGCATATCATCGACTCTCGTTCCACGACCGCGCGGCCGCACTCGTCGAGAGCGCGCTGGCGGTTCGCCGGGAGCTGCGTCCGGCATCGGACACGGCGATCGCGGCGACGCTGCACCTGCTCGGCTCCATATCGCTCGCCCGTGGTGAGCTCGATGCGGCGGAGGCCGCCTTCGTCGAAGCGCTGGCGCTGCGCCGGCGCGCGAGGGGTGCGCGCCACCGCGATGTGGCGCGGACGCAGGTAGGGCTGGCGGCGGTGCTGCAGGCGCAGCGTCGGCTGCCGGAAGCGGAGCGCGCCGCGCGCGCCGCGCTGGCTATCGACGAGGGCCGCACCGGGGACGTCCTCGGGGATCGGGCGCAGAGTGCGAGCGCACTCGCGAGCATTGTGCTGGAGAACGGGGATCACGGTTCGGCCGCTCTCCTCTATACACGGGCGCTGGCATTGCTCAGGGAGAAGTACTCGGATGAGCATGCCGACGTGGCCGCCGCCGTCTTCGGCCTGGCGGCGGCGCTGCACGCCGCGGGCGATCGCGCCACCGCGGACTCCCTGGTTCGATACGGCCACGGACTGTACCAGCGCAGGCTGCTGGTATCCGCCTTCCAGGCGGGGGGCGTGACGGCGGCGGTCGCGTCCGGGGAGCTGGTTGCGCTGCCGGCACCGCTGGTCGAGGCTGCACCCGGGAGCAGCTCGATGCCGGCGTCGCTTGCCGGGAGCGCGGTGTCCGCCTCGCGCATCGTCTTCGTGAGCGACCGCGACGGTCCCGATCCCACCGGTGATGCCGGCAACCACGAAATCTACGTCATGAACGCCGATGGCTCCGACCAGCGCCGCTTGACGACCCACGAGAGTCTGGATCACGGCCAAGCCTGGTCTCCTGATGGCGCCCGGATCGCGTTCAGCAGCCGGCGCACGGGCAGCGTGCACATCTTCACGATGAATGCGGACGGGACGGATCAGAGGCGCATCACGCAGGGCAGCGAAGTCGGCTTCCAGCGCCCGACCTGGTCGCCCGATGGACGGCGTCTCGCGTTCCAGAGCCTGCTCCGGCCCGACATCTATGTGAGCGGGGTGGATGGGACGGGTCTTACCAACATCACCAATCATGCCGCGCGCGACTTCGCTCCAGCGTGGTCGCCGGACGGCCGGCGGCTGGCGTTCACGAGCGACCGCGATGGGAACGACGAGATCTACCTGATGGATCCGAACGGCAAGCGCGTGGTCCGGCTTACGCACAACCATGCCCGGGACCACCGACCCGAGTGGTCGCCGGACGGTACTCGCATCGCCTTCAGCAGCGACCGCGATGGCGAGATGGAGATCTATGTGATGAACGCCGACGGGAGTGATCCCCTGCGTCTGACTTTCAATCCCACAGAGGACGGACATCCAGCCTGGTCGCCGGACGGACGTGAGATCGCCTTCCACCGGCGCGTGCTCGGGCACGGCCAGATCCACGTCATGAACGTGGATGGCAGCGACGTGCGGCGGATCACCGAGCTGTCGACCGTCGCCTTCAACGGGTTCCCGCGCTGGGCCCCGGCCTACCGCCGATGAATTGCGCCTCGCTCCCGGGCCAGGGTAGCGTGCCGGGAGTTCTCCTGGTGGTTGCGGCGACGCTCGCGTCCCCGGCAGCGGTAACCGCCCAGGCCATGATCACGCTCGAGGGCGTGGTGCGCCACGCGGGTGGTGGGGTTGCTGGCGCGCAGGTGACTGCGGTGCAGCGGCTGACGGGCGAGCAGCGGAGCACGTGGACGAACGACCTGGGTTTCTTCCGCGTGCTCGACCTGAGTCCCGGCCCCTACGCCGTCTCCACGCGGCCCGCCGGCTACACCCCGCTCACCCTGGCCACCGAGCTGCTGGTGGATCAGCGCGCGCAGCTCGATTTCCTGCTGCTGCCTGATCCGGTCGGGCTCGACACGGTCACCGTGCGTGCGCTGCGACCGGAGGCGGCCGAGATCCGCCGCATGTCGGTTTCCACCGCGGTCACGGCCGCGGAGATCCGGCAGCTGCCGCTCAACACGCGGAACGTCATGGAGCTGGCCGCCGTGGCACCGGGCATCCGCTCCTTCCAGCCGGTGTCCGGGCGGTCCATTCCTGCAGCGGGCGCACTGCGGGACCAGCGCGCCATCAATCTGTACATCGATGGCGTGGAGATGAAGAATCTCTTCGACGGCAACCTGGTGGGGCTGCCGCAATCCGGCTCGCTGCTTCCCGCCGAAGGACTTCAGGAGTTCCGGGTCCTCGTCAATCCGTATGACCCCGAGTACGCACGGGGTGCATCGTACATCATCAGCGCCGTGAGCCATCGCGGCACCAATCAGCGGCACGGCTCGGTGTTCGGTTTCTTCCAGGACAAGGACCTGACCTCGGTCAACGACTTTCAGCGCGGGATCCCGAACTTCGAGAAGCCCGATTTTCAGCGGCGCCAGGCAGGCTTCAACCTGCGCGGGCCGGTCGTCCGCGACCGGCTCTTCTACGCCGGCAGCTACGAGCTCTCCAGCACGGACCACTTCATCGCGGTGGTGCCCGGCCGCCCGGCCGGCGACCCGGGCCGTTGGGACCAATATGCCGGCGTGTTCCCCGCACCCAACCGCAACCACACCGGGCTCCTGCGGCTCACGTACGCGCCGAACCATGAGAACGTGCTCGATGCGATCTGGTCGGTACGGGACCAGAGTGCGAAGACCGCTTTCGGTGGAATCGAGACCCACGATGCGGCGGTCGTGCAGGAGCACGGAGTGCACACGCTGAACCTGCGGCATCGCTGGCTGCCCACCGCATCGCTGGCGAACGAGCTCAGCCTGCAGCTCGTCAGCTGGGCTCAGCGCCAGCGGTCCCTGACGCCGGGTGCGGAGCTCCGCTACCCGACTGTGACGATCGGGCGGGCCAGCCCCGTGTTCGACATCGACGAGACGCATCTCCGGCTCGTGGATCGAGCGACGTACAGCACCGGCAGCGGTCCGGGCAGTCATCTGCTCAAGGCCGGCGTCGAGCTGGCGCGGGTCCGCGCCTCGTCCATCGTAGGCATGAATCAGCACGGGGTATTCCGGTTCCGGGATCTCGACACGGAGCCGTACGAAGCCGCGATCTCGGTCGGGTTCCTCCACCCGGAGGGAAACCAGGACGCACGCGCCGCCCTGTCCGGCTGGATCACCAGCTTCTACGTGAACGACGAGTGGCGACCAACCACGCCCCTGGTGCTGAACCTCGGCATTCGCTACGACGCAGAGATCGACACCCAGAACAATGACTTCGTGGTCCCCTGGGTAGGCGACACCGCGCTCGCCGCACTACCGGAGCTGCAGGGACTGCTGAATCGCGGCGACCGCCGCAATGACCTGAACAACTTCTCGCCCCGGGTCTCCTTCTCGTGGGATGTGCTCGGCGATGGCAGCGCATTTCTGCGCGGAGGCATGGGGATCATATACGACCGCAGCCCCAGCTTTGTGGCTTTCGCCGAACGGCGGGCGGCGACGTGGCGCACCTACGTCGTGGCCAATCCCGGAACCACGGATCCGGAGGAGTTGCGACGTCAGGTACTCGCCGGCGGCGGCACCGCGGTGCCGCCGTCGCTCAGGCTGCTGCCCGAGCGCATGGACGTACCAGAGAACCGCCAGTGGTCGATCGGGTTCGGAATGCAGATCACGCCGACCCTCACGCTCACCACCGACTACATCGATCACCGTATCCGGAAACTCTTCGCCAGCGTAAACCTGAACTGGCTGGACCGCTCGCAAGCTCCCGCACGCCGGGTGCTCTCCGCCGACTACGGCGACATCATTGTCACGACCGATCTCGCCCGCGGCCGCCACCGCGGGCTACTGAACCGCATCTCATACGCACCGGGTCCACGGCTGCTGGTGAACTTCGCCTACACCCTGGCCTCCTCTCGCGCGGACTGGGACGTCATGAATCTGTTCGTGCCCGCTGCCGTCGTCGACCAGTTCTACGTACTGCAGCGGATCAGCGGCGACGAGCGTCACCGCTTCGTGCTCTCGGGGATTGGTACGCTGCCGGCCGGGCTGGCCGTTTCCGTCATAACGACGGTGGCGAGTCCGCGTCCCTACGAGAGGCTGGCAGGCGAGGACCTGAACAGAAACAACTTCTTTGCCGACGTCTGGATCGACGGGCGCCGGTTCGGCGTGCCATCGAACTCCTGGAGGAACTGGTACCGGGTAGTAGACCTGAGACTGACAAAGAATCTTCGCGTCGGGCGGGGTGTGCGGCTGGCGGTCACCGCTGAGGGCTTCAACATCCTGAACACGCAGAACTACTCGGGTTTCTTCGGCGTGCAGACGAGCCCGACCGGCGAGCCGCGGCCCGATTTCGGCCAGCCGAGCGGCACATTCGCGACGCGGCAGCTCCAGCTGGGGTCGAGGCTGGAGTTCTGACCGCTGGCTCGGGTGGCGGGCTCCCGTCCGGGGGCGCGTGGGAGCCCGTCAGGAAGTCGATGACCAGCCGGTCGAATCCGGCCGGCGGGCTATCTCACGCTGATGTAGTACGTCCCCGTCGCGCGCTCCTCGAATGAGCTTGGCGCGAGCAGGTAATAACCGGACGAGGAGATCAGGAACGTGCAGGTCGCCGATCCCGGAGCCACGCACGCCCCGATGTACCTTCCCGCCGGCGAGAACACCTCCACCCACGGCGTGAATGCCGAACTCGAGACGGTGATCTCGAGCTGAGTGCCGGCCGCCAGATAGATCTTCAGATCGTCGGTATGGTAGAGGATCTCGG
>DATHVW010000031.1:0-38533 GCA_035461085.1 Longimicrobiales bacterium
GTGGAGACACGGACCGCCCGACCACACGATCGACAGCCTGCGCCCGCCTTCGACTGAGGAGGTATTGCCCCTCCTGGGCTCGAACCAGGACTCTCCTGATCCAGAGTCAGGCGTGTTGCCAGTTACACCAAGGGGCAGCGCGTATGGTCCAATGCTATTCCCGCGAAGGGCGGCGTGTCAAGCGATCAGCCGCCCGCCTGCGACGCGCCGGCCGCAAGCGCGACCACCGCCCGCTCCATTCGTCCCAGAACGCGCTCCCGTCCGAGCAGGCGCGCAACCTCGAAGATCCCGGGCGACGCGGCTGCACCGGTCAGCGCCACCCGCAGCGGATGGATGAGCTTGCCGGCACCCACGCCTTCCGCTTCGGCCCGGCTCCGCAGGCACGCCTCCAGCCCCGGTTCCGTCCACTCCGGCAGCGCAGAGAAGTCCGCGCGCAGCTTCTCCAGCCGGTTGGCGACGGCGGGTCCGTCCTTCCAGTGCTTTGCGACGGCTGCCGGATCGTATTCCAGATCGTCGAACGCGTATGGCCGGGCCTGTTCGATCATCTCCAGCACCGTCCTGGAACGGACCTTCAGGAGCTCGGCCAGCTCCGTCCACCAGCCGTCCGTGTGCGCGTTCGGCTCGACCTCGAGCGCCGCGCCGAGCACCGCGCCCAGATCCCTGCCCGGCATCTCCGCCAGGTAGCGCCCGTTCATCCACTCGAGCTTCTGCGTGTCGAAGATCGCGCTCTTGCGGTTGATGCCGTCCAGCGAGAACCGGCGGATCAGCTCCGCGCGCGGGAATATCTCCTCGTCCGTACCCGGCGACCAGCCGAGCAGCGCGAGGAAATTGAAAAGCGCGTCCGGGAGGATGCCCTGGTTGTGATACTCTCCGACCGCCGTGGCGCCATGACGCTTGGACAGCCGTTTGCCGTCCGGGCCGAGGATCATGGGCACATGCGCGAACACCGGCTCCGGCGCGCCGAGCGCACGGTAGAGCATGATCTGCTTCGGCGTGTTCGAGATGTGATCGTCACCGCGCACGACGTGAGTGATCCGCATCGCGATGTCATCGCTGACCACCGCCATGTTGTAGATCGGCGTGCCGTCCGTCCGCAGGATGATGAAGTCCTCGATGTCCGCGTTGTCGAACGCAATCGTGCCGTGAACCGCATCCTCCCACGCGGTGGTGCCGGCCGGGACACGGAACCGCACGGTGTGCGGCTCACCGGCGGCGGCACGGCGCTCGGAGTCGGCAGGCGCAACGGACTCGCAGTGGCGGTCGTACCGGAAGGCATCTGCCCCGGCGCCCTGGGCCGCCCGGCGCGACTCCAGCTCGTCCGTCGTGCAGAAGCAGCGATATGCCGCGCCGCCCGTGAGGAGCCGCAGCGCGTCGGAGCGATGGCGCTCGAAACCGTCCGCCTGATGGAACGGTCCCTCGTCCCAGTCCAGTCCGAGCCACTCCATGCCCTCGAGAATCGCCGCGGTCATGGCATCACTCGAGCGCTCGCGGTCCGTGTCCTCGATGCGGAGCACGAACACGCCATTGTGATGGCGCGCGAGGAGCCAGTTGAAGAGCGCGGTACGCGCACCGCCCACGTGCAGGTAGCCGGTCGGCGATGGCGCGAAGCGCACCCGGATGTCGCTTTTGTCACTCATGTGCTGACTTTACCGGACCGGCACGGTCACGGACAAGGGCGCGGGGAACCCCCGCTTGATACGAGCCGCGCCACGCGTATTATACGGCGCCGCCGGGGCCGAAGGCCGCGACGTCATCGTCGCCATTCACTGCATGAAGGGACGCGCATGCTCACTGACATCGAGATCGCCCAGAGCGCGAAGCTGCGCCCGATCGCCGAGATCGCCCGTACCATCGGGCTGGAAGAGGAGGACATCGAGCCGTACGGCCGATACAAGGCAAAGGTGCATGCAGAGCCGATCATCGCGCGCGCCGAGCACGCGGGCCGGCTCGTGCTGGTCACCGGAATCAATCCGACACCGGCGGGCGAGGGGAAGTCGACGGTCTCGGTCGGACTCGCGGACGCGCTGCACCTGCTCGGCAAGAAGGTGGTGCTCGCGCTGCGTGAGCCGAGCCTCGGACCCGTGTTCGGGATGAAGGGTGGAGCGACCGGCGGCGGCTATTCGCAGGTTCTGCCGATGGAGGACATCAACCTGCACTTCACGGGCGACTTCCACGCGATCACGAGCGCGCATTCGCTGCTGGCCGCCATGCTGGACAACCACCTCCAGCAGGGCAATGCGCTCGGCATCGATCCGCGACGTATCACCTGGAAGCGCACGATCGACATGAACGACCGCGCACTCCGTCGCATCGTGATCGGACTGGGCGGCACCGGCAGCGGCGTGCCGCGTGAGGACGGCTTCCTCATCACGGCGGCGTCGGAGGTGATGGCGATCTTCGCGCTCGCCACCGACCGCGTCGATCTCGAGCAGCGCCTCGGCCGCATCATCCTCGGCTACAGCCGAGAAGGACAGCCCGTGCGTGCGGCCGACATCACCGCCGCGGGTGCAATGACGCTGCTCCTGAAGGACGCGCTGGAGCCCAACCTCGTGCAGACGCTCGGTGGCGTACCCGCACTGATCCATGGCGGCCCGTTCGGCAACATCGCGCACGGCTGCAATTCTCTCATAGCCACGCGCACCGCACTCTCGCTCGGTGACATCACCGTGACGGAAGCGGGATTCGGCGCAGATCTCGGTGCGGAGAAGTTCTTCAACATCAAGTGCCGCGCGGGCGGGCTCAAGCCCGAGGTTGCGGTGATCGTCGCAACCATACGCGCACTCAAGATGCACGGGGGCGTAGCGCTGGCCGATCTCGGCGGAGAGAACATCGACGCGGTGGAACGCGGCTTCGCGAACCTGCAGCGACATATCGAGAACGTCCGCAAGTTCGGCGTGCCGCCCGTGGTCTCCATCAACCGCTTCGCGTCGGACACCGAAGGAGAGATCGAGGCGCTTCGTGCGGCGTGCGCCAGCCTCGGCGTGCCGGTGGCGCTGACCGACATCCATGCGAAGGGCGGCGAGGGCGGCCGCGATCTGGCCGAAACCGTGCTGACCGTGCTCGAGGACGGCAAGGCGGACTTCAAGCCGCTCTACCCGGTCGGGCAGCCGCTCGCCAGCAAGATCGAAACGATCGCGAAGGAGATCTACCGCGCTGGTGGCGTGAGCTTCACGCCGGCGGCGCTGAAGGACATGAAACGGCTCGAGGACATCGGCATGCGTGACGTGCCGATCTGCATGGCCAAGACGCAGTACTCCTTCTCCGACGACCCGTCACTCCGCGGCGCGCCCGAGAACTTCACGGTCACGGTCCGCGAGGTGACACCGTCGGCCGGGGCAGGCTTCGTCGTCGCGCACACCGGCGACATCATGACCATGCCGGGCCTGCCGAAGCGGCCGGCGGCCGAGGCCATGAGGGTGGGCAAGGACGGCACCATAACCGGGCTCTTCTAGGCGACCCGCAGACGGGAAAAAGGAAGCTCCGCGGCCTGATCCAGGCTGCGGAGCATCTCGTTTGCGGAACGGCGGCGGAAACGCCTCCGGGCGTCAGGGCCGTGTGGCCTCCGCCTCGGCGTCCACCCCCGTGCGCGTCCAGCTGCGTGCCTTCAGGAACACGAACGCGGCGCCCCCGAGCAGCATGGCCATGGGCAGCAGGTAGACGAGCAGGTTGACGCCGCTGGCCTTTGGCCGCAGCAGCACCCACTCGCCGTAGCGTTCGACGAAGTACGCCTTGACCTGCTCCGGCGACTGGCCGGCCGCCAGCTGCTCGCGCACGAGAGAGCGCATCTCCTGCGCGAGCGTCGATGGCGAATCCTGGATGGAAAGGCCCTGACACACGACGCAGCGCAGCTGCGACGAGACTTCCTTCACCTGGCGGTCGAGCTCCGTCTCGCGGATCACGGCTCCCTGTGCGGGTGCCGCCTCCTGTTCCGCGCGCGGCACCGTCCCCTGAGGAGGCGCCGGGGCCTGCGCGGCCGCAGGCACGGCCAGGACCACGAGCAGCAGCGCCGCCCGCACCGGGCGCATCATGATTCTGCCCCTGTCTCATCCGGCGCGGTGCCGGCGGGATCGGCCGCGTCCATGGTGGCGGCAGGCTCGGCGGCGAGGAGCGGGTCTATGATGCTCGCGAGTTTCTGCGCGGTAATCGGACCGATCTGCTTGTGCACTACCCTGCCCTGCTGATCGATGATGAACGTCTCGGGCACACCGTACAGGCCATAGCTGATGGCGGTGCGCGACCGGTCGTCGATCAGCGCCGGATACGCCTGCCCGCCCATCTCCCGGATCCAGGATCGCCCGTTCGACTCCGTGTCGCTGTACAGGACGCCGTAGAACTTCACGCCCTTCGCTGCATACGTGCTCGCGACGAGGGACAGGTCGGAGTGCTCCACCCGGCACTCGAGACACCAGGACGCCCAGAAGTTCACGACGACCACGTCGCCGCGGAGGTCGCTCAGGCGCACGGTGTCCGGCGGCTGCGAGTCCATCCGGGGCAGCGCAAACTCGGGTGCGGGCCGGCCGGGCAGAGTGGAGGGCAGCTCGTTCGGGTCCACGGTCATGCCGTAGGCGAGCAGCGCGATGATGGGCAGCGCGATGCCCGCACCGATGGCAGCTCTGTTCCAGTTCATCAGGCCTCCTGCTCGACGAGCACGCGACGTGGACGTACGACGGGCGGCGTGCGGCGCCGGCCGCCGACCATGCTGATCAGCGCACCGAACGCGACGACGAAGCTGCCGATCCAGATCCAGACGACGAGCGGCTCCACGATGACATGCAGGGTGGCGCTCGACCCGTCCCTCTCGAACGCGAGCAGGTTCACATACAGGTCCTGGTGCGCACGGCTGCGCACCGAAGGCGTCGTGATCGCCTCCTCGCCCCGGCTCCGGTAATAGTTCAGGCGCGGGTCCATGGCGCCCGCCTCGCGGCCGTCGATCAGCACGGTCAGGTTGGCGCCGACCACGAACCGGTGCGGCTCCTCGTTCGCCCACAGCTCATCGAAGCGCACGTTGTAACCGGCCAGCTCGATGGCCTCTCCCGGCCGTACCGTCGCGACGATATCGGACTGCAGCACCGATGACCCCGTCATGCCGACCGCAGACATGATCAGCCCGAGATGCGCCACGTAGCCGCCATAGCGGCGGGGATTCGCGTTGATCAGTCCGAACAGCGACGAGACGGCACCGCCGCCACCCGCCCGGCGCCGTGCGGCAGCGCCCTGCGCGAACTCCTGCAGATTGGCAGTGGCAGACCACGCTGCGAACGAGAAGGCGATCAGTCCCCACACGTTGCGCAGGCCGAGTGCAAACGCGATCACCAGCGTGAGCACGAGCGCGATCGCCGGCAGGCGCGTCTTGCGCTTGAACTCGGTGAGATCGGCCACACGCCAAGGCAGCATCGGACCGACCCCGACCAGGAACAGCAGCATGACGCAGATCGGGATCGTCATCTGATTGAAGAACGGCGCGCCCACACTCACCTTCTCGCCGCGCAGCGCCTCTGCCACGAGCGGGAACATCGTCCCGAGCAGGACCGTGAACGTGAACGCAGTCAGCAGCAGGTTGTTGACCATGAACACGGTCTCCCGCGACACCATCGTGTCCAGGTGCCCGCTGCTGCGCAGCTCCGTCGAGCGCCCCGCCAGCAGAACCAGCGAGAACAGCAGCACAACGGCGATGAAGGCCAGGAAGTACATCCCGATCGGGCCTTCACTGAACGCATGCACTGACGAGATGATGCCGCTGCGGGTGAGGAACGTGCCGAGAATCGTGAGCAGGAACGTCGCCACGATGAGCGACATGTTCCAGACGCGCAGCAGATTACGGCGCTCCTGAACCATCGCCGAATGCATGAACGCGGTGGCGGTGAGCCACGGCATGAACGACGCGTTCTCCACGGGGTCCCAGGCCCACCAGCCGCCCCAGCCGAGCACCTCGTAGGACCACCACATGCCTGCGACGATCGCGAGCGACAGGAAACCCCACGCGGCGACGGTCCAGCGATGCGTCACGCGCAGCCACGTGTCATCCAGACGGCCAGACAGCAGTGCACCCATGCCGAACGCGAACGGCACCGTCATGCCGACGTAGCCGAGATAGAGCAGCGGCGGGTGCACGCCCATGAGCCAGTGATTCTGCAGCAGCGGATTCGGACCCGGCCCGTCCATCGGTGCCGGCGAGATCAGGCCCCACGGATTGGCCGGGCCCGCCAGCAGGATGTAGAAGAAGACGCCGACGCCGAGCATCGTGGCGTTCGCGTAGGCGCCGAGCGAGCCCAGCTTCGGACCGGTGAGCCACACGGCGAGCGCGGTATAGAACGCCAGCACCCAACCCCAGAACAGGATCGATCCCTCGAGCGAGCTCCACAGCGAGATGATCGTGAAGAAAAGCGGTGTGGCGCGGCTGCCCACCTGGGCCACGTAGTCAATGCTGAAATCGTGCGTGACCAGGCCATAGATCATGGCCGCGTTGGCGATGGTCATCAGCACGAAATTCGTATACGCGGCCGCACGTGCGCTCCGCACGAGCGCGGCCTCGCGTCGCCTGACACCGACAGTCGCGGCCACCACGCCGTACGACGCCACGGCCAGCGCGGCGATGCAGGCTGACAACCCAATCATTCTGATCACTGCACGACTCCCTCATCACGCGTGCGACGCGTGCTGTAATCCATCACGATTCGCGGATCAGGCTCTTGTACATGTCTTCCGGCTTCGGATGCGTGCCATCCTCCGGCGGACGGTACTCGTTCGAGTGCTTCACCATCACGCTGGACGACTCGAAAATGCCTTCACGATTCAGCTTGCCTTCCACGATCACGCCCATGCCCTCACGGAACATGGCGGGCGGCGCCTTCTGCGAATGCACGCGGATCTGGCCATCCTCGTCCTGCAGCGTGAAGCGCAGATCGAGTGCGTCCGCATCCCACTGCATCGTGCCCGGCATGACCTGGCCGCCCAGACGGATCGGCTTGTCATAGGCCTGCGTGCCCTTCGCAAGCAGCTCGCCCGGCGTCACGAAGTACACGATGTTCTCGCCAATGCCGCCGTAAACGAGGTAGCCAAAGCTCGACAGCACAATGATCAGGGCGAGCGCGAAGCCCACCTTCTTCTTTCCACCCATCATCGGTCACCTCCTCCGGATCCGATCTCCCGCACCGCCCGTTCCGCCGCGACGCGACGTCGGTTCAGCAGCAGCATGTATCCTCCGAGCACGCTCCACGTGATGCCGAGCGCGAGCCAGATGTAGAACCACTCAGACATGAACCGTACCTCCGGTCAGGGCGCGCTCCTCGAGCACGGCCGCGCGCGCCCGCTCGAGGCGTGCGATGTAGTATCGCATCCCCACCAGGAAAATGAAGATGAACAGGAACGCGAAAGCGTTGAGCCGGAGCCCGAGCTTGTACGTCGCGTCCATTGTGTCCGGCGTGGACTGCACCTGATGGATCGTGCGCCACCAGCGCACCGACATGTAGACGATCGGCACGTTCAGGAATCCGAGAATGCCGACCGCGGCGCTCCAGCGGGCACGCTGGTCCTCGTCCTCGGCGAACGCACGCAGCGCCAGGTAGCCGGCGTAAATCAGGAACAGGATGGCCGTCGTCGTCAGACGCGGATCCCAGGTCCACCAGATCCCCCAGGTCGGCCGCGCCCAGATCGATCCCTGGATGAGCGTCAGGCCGATGAACACGATGCCGACCTGCGCGGCGGCAGCCGCCACCATGTCGTGCTTCGCCTGGCGCTTCCACAGGTAGAGCACACTGGCGACGAACACGACTGCGGGCGCAATCATCGACATCCAGGCGGACGGCACGTGGACGTACAGGATCTTCTGCAGATTGCCCATGTCGCGGTCCGGCGCCGACATCAGGAGCGCCATGGCCTGTGAGGCGATCAGGAACAGCACGGCAAAGATGCCGAACGGCAGCAGCCAGCGCGGGCGCTCCGGTACGGCCGGGGATTCCGGATGTCTCGTACTCACATCAATCCTCAATCACATGCTCGAAGGCGAACAGTGCACCGACGAAGAACACGATATCGAACACCACCAGCACCTTCAGCCAATCCCCGCTCAGGCCCAGCAGGTCGCCGGAAAGGATCGCTCCGGTCGCCTGCACGGCCGAGATGAGCAGCGGGATCAGCATCGGGAACAGCAGCAGCGGCAGCAGCACCTCGCGTGCACGCAGCCGGCTCGCCATCGCGGCGTAGAACGTCCCCAGCGTGACGAACCCGACCGTCCCGAGGAACAGCACCAGCGCCAGCGGCGCCATGACACTCCAGATGGGAATGTCATAGAGAACAGCCGCCAGCGGAATCAGCACCGCCTCGACGAGCAGCACGAACGTCAGGTTCGCGATCAGCTTGCCGAGGAAGATGGAGCGGCGGTCGCCCGGATAGAGCAGCAGCATCTCCAGCGATCCGTTCTCCAGCTCCTGCTCGTAGGAGCGGTTGAACGACAGTACACCGCTGAACAGCACAGTGAGCCACAGCACACCGCCGGCGACGTTGCGCAGTGCTTCAGTATCCGGCCCCAGCGCGAACCCGAACAGGAGCAGGATCAGGGCGGCGAGGAACGCGACCGAGTTGAAGTTTGCCTTGGTCCGCCGTTCCGCGGTCAGGTCCTTCCAGACGATCGCGCCGACGCGCATCGTTTCGGCGCTCATGGCATCACGCCAATGCGGGGCGGGCTGAGCGGGTGAACGGCGTCCCTGCCCGCGACAGGCATGTCGGACAGCAGCCCATCGGCGACATGCACGTGCCGGGACATGATCTCCGCGGAGCGGGCCAGGTCGTGCGTCGTCATGAGGACGACACCGCCACTGCGGGCGACCTGCGCGATGAAGGCGTTGACGATGTCTATGCCGTCCTCATCGAAGCTGGCATAGGGCTCATCGAGAAGCAGCACCTCGGGCGGCCGCAGCAGCAGCCGGGCGAGGCCGAGCCGCCGGCGCATCCCGGCGGAGAAGCCGCGCGCCCGCTCGCCCGCGACGTGACCGAGGCCGACGTGCTCCAGGGCCTGACCGATCGCCAGGGTATCTGCGGAACGTCCACCCATGCGCATGGCGAATATGAGGTTCTCGGCCGCCGTCAGGTCGTCATATAGCCCGCTGTTGTGGCCCAGCAGGCCGACCCGGCCCCGGATCTCGGCGCCGCCCCGCACCGTATCGTGACCCAGCACGGCGGCCGTCCCGCGGGTCGGCCTGAGGACCGTCCCGATGATGCGCAGCAGCGTCGTCTTGCCACTGCCGTTGCGGCCCGTCATGGCCACGACCTCGCCGGCTTCCACCGTCAGATCGACCCCGCGCAGGATCCAGCGCTGCCCGAAACGGCGGGCCACGCCAGCGAGCCGGATCACCGCCGGAGCGGATGCCACGGAGTCCATCTGAGGTCGAAGCATAAGTTAGGCTTGAAGATAGCCCGAAACGGCACCGGACTCAACTCGAGCCCGGCCCTCGCTCCGGTGGCTATACACCCGCCTTTACCTCCTGCACCAGCGTCGTGAGCGACTTCTTCGCATCGCCGAACAGCATTCGCGTGTTGTCGGCGAAGAACAGCTCGTTCTCGATACCCGCGAATCCCGGATTCATGCTGCGCTTCATGACGATCACGGTCTTCGCCTTGTCTACGTCCAGGATCGGCATGCCGTAGATGGGGCTCGCGGTGTCATGCCGCGCGGCCGGATTGACGACATCGTTGGCGCCGATGACGACCGCCACGTCCGTGCGGTCGAACTCCGGATTGATCTGCTCCATCTCGATCAGCTGGTCGTAGGGCACGTTCGCCTCGGCCAGCAGCACGTTCATGTGACCGGGCATGCGGCCGGCCACCGGATGGATCGCGTACTTGACGTCCACGCCGCGTGACTGCAGCAGGTCGGCCAGCTCACGTACCTGGTGCTGCGCCTGCGACACGGCCATCCCGTAGCCGGGCACGAACACCACCGAGCGCGCATAACCCAGCAGGATGGCGGCGTCCTCACCCGAGATGTCGCGCACGGAACGGCCCTCCGCATCCCCCGCCGCGGCGCCCGCCGTCACGTTCGCGCCGAACGCTCCGAACAGCACGTTCGTGAGCGAGCGATTCATCGCGTCGCACATGATCTTCGTGAGGATGATCCCCGAAGCGCCGACCAGCGCGCCGCTGATGATCAGCACGTTGTTGCCGAGCACGAAGCCGGTCATCGACGCGGCAATGCCGGAGAACGAGTTGAGCAGTGAGATGACCACGGGCATGTCCGCGCCGCCGATCGGCAGCACGAAGAGCACGCCGATCAGGAGAGATGCGCCGGCGAGCACGAGATAGAGCGGCAGGTTGGCGTCGGCGGCCACCAGATACGCCGCGAGCGCGAATGTGCCGCCGAAGATGAGCCCGTTGACCACCTTCTGGCCCGGGTACGTCACCGCGCGACCCGTAATCAGCTCCTGGAGCTTGCCGAACGCGACGAGGCTGCCGGAGAACGTCAGCGCGCCGATCAGCACGCTCAGCATGATCGTCGCCTGCACGTTGGCGGGCGCATCAATCGATCCTGCCGCGAACCGGAGGTACTCGTCACCGGCCACGAGCGCCGACGCGCCGCCGCCGAAGCCGTTGAGCAGTGCGACCATCTGCGGCATGCCCGTCATCTTGACGCCGCGCGCCATGACGACACCGACCACGCCGCCGATGAGGATGCCGACGGCGATCCACAGCCAGCTGACGATGTCCCAGTGCAGCAGCGTGGCCGCGACGGCCACCAGCATGCCGGTAGCACCCAGGATGTTGCCCGAGCGCGCCGTTGCCGGTGAGCTCAGACGCTTCAGCCCGACAATGAAGAGAATCGCAGCAACCAGGTACGAGATCTCGATGAGCAGCGGGGCGAACGCCAGCGCGCCGCCGTTGGCGACTTCGCTCATTTCGCGTCCTCCCCGCGGCGGCGGAACATCTGCAGCATGCGGTCGGTGACGAGGAATCCGCCGATGACGTTGATCGTGGCGAACGCGACGGCGATCACGGCGAGTGCCGTGCTCATCGGCGACTCCACGCGACCGGCGACGACCACTGCGCCGACGAGCGTGATGCCGGAGATGGCATTGGAGCCGGACATCAGCGGCGTGTGCAGCATCTGCGGCACCTTCGTGATGACCTCGAAGCCGACGAAGATCGCCAGCACGAAAATGTAAAGCGAAAGCAGCAGTCCCTCTGCCATTTGATCAGCGCTCCTGTTGAACGGTCGCGCTCACGCGCGGGTGCACGATCTGACCTGCATCGGTGATGAGACACTCGCGGACGATTTCATCCTCGCGGTCGATGTTCAGCGCGCCATCCTTCGTGACATGCTGAACGAGTGCTTCGACGTTGCGCGAGTACATCTGGCTCGCATGGATCTGCGTGCCTCCCGCCAGATCGGTCGGCCCCAGAATCAGAGCGCGGCCGTGACGAACTTCTTCGTCCGGCCGCGTCAGCTCGCAGTTGCCGCCGCTCTCCGCGGCAAGATCCACAATGACGGATCCCGCTTTCATCCCGTCGACCATGTCGGTCGTGATGAGCACCGGCGCCGGCCGGCCCGGTATCTGGGCCGTGGTGATGACGACGTCCGCGTCCGCAATCAGCTTCGCGAGATGCTCGTGCTCCCGGCGCTGCGTCTCCTCCGACACCTCCGCCGCGTAGCCGCCGCTGCCTTCCGCCTCCGCCAGCTCCATCCCGACCCACTGCGCGCCCAGGCTCTCGACCTGGTCCTTCACTGCCGGCCGGATATCGAACCCCTGCACGACCGCGCCGAGCCGGCGCGCCGTGGCGATCGCCTGCAGACCCGCCACACCCGCTCCCAGCACCAGCACGCGGGCCGGCGGCACCGTACCGGCCGCCGTCATGAGCATGGGGAAGAATTTGCCGTGACCGGCCGCAGCGAGCAGGACCGCCTTGTAGCCTGCGGCCGTCGCCTGGGATGACAGGGAATCCATCTTCTGCGCACGCGTGATGCGCGGCACCAGTTCCATGGCGAGAGCCCGGACGCCGGCGTCCGCGAGCGCCGCCACGTGAGCTGGCGACGTGAGCGGACGCAGCATGCCGATCTGCGCGGCGCCCTTCCTCAGCATCCCGAGGTCGCCGTCCGGCAGCTGGCGCACCGTCACCACCAGGTCGGCGTCGGACAGGAGCGCACGACGATCGGCGGCTACGGTGGCGCCCGCCGCTTCGTACGCGGCGTCCTCGAAGCCCGCCGCCTCGCCCGCACCCTGTTCAATGGCTACGGCGCTGCCGCCCTTGATGAGCCGTGCAGCGCTCTCAGGGACCAGCGCGACCCGTCGCTCTCCCTGTCCTGCCTCCTTCGGCACCGCGATCTTCATGAACGCTCCCGTTCCCCGGTAGGTCTGCCGCCGGCTTGGCCGGCACGGACGATCTCACAACAACACGTGCTGACGGCTGAGAATCTCGACACGGCATCGCACTTTGTCTGTCAGGCGACCGCCGATACACCACGGCCGAAACGGCTACAGGAAGAAGGGATTTCCACTACATGTGCTCAGTCGCGTGCGGCCGGCTCCTGCCACTCCGCGATGAACACGTTCGTCTCCCCCGCCTGCGCCTGGTTGCGGTTCGACGCGAACACGAGCTTGCGGCCGTCCGCACTGAACATCGGGAACCCATCGAAGTCCGGTGAAAACGTGATCCGCTCCAGTCCCGTACCGTCCACGTTGATCATGTACAGCTCGAAATTCCGCTGCTCCGGATCATCCATGTTCGAGCTGAAGATGATCCGCCGCCCGTCAGGATGCAGGTAGGGCGCGAAGTTCGCCGCACCGTTGTCGGTCACTCGCACGCGGTTCGAGCCGTCCGCGTCCATGATGTAGATGTCCAGTCGCGACGGCCGGATGAGGTTCTGCCCGAGCAGCCGTCGATAGTCCGCCAGCTCCTCGGCGGTTTCCGGATGCCGGGCGCGGTAGACGATCTTCGAACCGTCGGGCGAGAAGAACGCGCCGCCGTCGTAGCCGGGCTCGTTCGTCAGCCGGCGCACATCCGAGCCGTCCGCGTTCATCGTGTAGATCTCCAGGTCGCCATCGCGCGTGGACGTGAACACGATGCGCGAGCCATCCGGCGAAATGGTCGCCTCGGCGTCGTAATGCGGCGTGCTCCCGATCTTCCGCAGGTCCGAGCCGTCCGGTCGCGCGGTGTAGATGTCGAACGGGTGCAGCGGCCAGACGTAGCCCTGGCTGTAGTCGGGCCGGGGCGGACAATCCGGGGAGTGCTCGTGGGTGGAGCTGTACAGGATCCGGTCGCCGGACGGGAAGAAGTACGCGCACGTCGTGGCGCCCTCGCCGGTCGACACCAGCTGCACATCGGTGCCGTCGGCATTCATCGTGTAGATCTGGTCGCAGCTGCTGATCCCGGGGCGTGTCGCCTGGAAGATGAGCTGGGACGCGTCCGAGGAGAAATAGGCCTCGGCGTTCTCGCCGCCGTTGGTGAGCATGCGGATGTTCGCGAGCCTGACCTCGCCGTCCAGGGGCTCGACGGCAACGGGAACACCGGGCTGGGCGTACTGTCCCGGGCCGGGGACGATCTGCGGATTGGGGCTGCAGGCGGCGAGGATCGCCGCGGCGCCCACTGTCATATATGGTCTCATGCGATTAGAATAGTCCCGGAGACGTACGCTGTCGAGGCGACGTCTCACCCCACTGATGGACAGGACCCTATGCTTGAATTCGCCCGCCGCAGGGCATTCCTCGCCATTGCAGGGCTGCCGCTCAGTGCAGCCGCGCTGAATGCCCAGACCTGCCCTGACGCCGCGTCGCTGACGCGCTCACTTGCCGAGCCGCTCGCCACCGTCCGCTATCTCGCCGACGACGCCCTCGAGGGGCGTCTGGCCGGATCCGCGGGCGAGCGCTGTGCCGGCGACTTTATTGCCGCGCGCCTGGAAGCCCTCGGCTACCGTGGTGCCGGTGCCGGTGGCAGTTATTTCCAGGATGTGCCCGTGCCTGCGGCAGGCGGCAACCCGCACGCAGCCGGTCCTGCCGATGGCCCGACGGGCCGCAATGTGGTTGCGCTGCTGGAAGGCGCCGACCCGGCGGTGCGTGACGAGCTGATCGTGATCGGAGCGCATTACGATCACCTCGGCCTCGGGACGGGTGGATCGCTCGCACCCGGGGAGAGCGCCATCCACAATGGCGCGGACGACAACGCATCCGGTGTGGCCGCGCTGCTGCGCGTGGCAACGCTGCTGAGCGAGGGTCCGCGTCCCGCGCGCTCGGTCCTGTTCATCGCATTCACCGGCGAGGAATCCGGACTGCTGGGCTCGGCCTTCTTCGCGCGGGACCCGACGGTGAACCTGGACCGCGCGCGCGCCATGCTGAACATGGACATGGTCGGGCGTCTGGAGGACGAGCCGCTGATCATCTACGGCGTGGGCACGGCCGCCGAATGGACGGGCATTGTCGAGCGCGAGGCCGGTCGGGCGGGCATCGCTGTGGCGCTGCAGCCGGACGGCGTCGGGCCGAGCGACCACACGTCCTTCTACCTGCGTGACATCCCGGTGCTGCACTTCTTCACGAATACGCACGCCGACTATCACAAGCCGAGCGACGACTGGGACCTCGTGGACGCCGATGGCATCGAACGCGTCGCCAGGCTGGTGACGGCGCTCACCCGGCAGATTTCTTCGCCGGACGTGGCGTTGACACTCCAGCGCGGCGCCGGGCGGCCAGCGGCCGCGCCGTCCCGGGGCTCGGGGGCCTGGCTGGGCACCGTACCCGACTTCACACCCGTGGAGCGCGGCGTCCTGCTCGGGGGCGTCACGGCAGAGTCGCCGGGTGCCGCGGCGGGGATGCAGAAGGGCGATATCCTGATACGGATCGGCAGTCACGACATTGCGGACCTTCAGGGATTCACCGACGCGCTGGGTGCCCACAAGCCGGGCGACGAGGTGGAGATCATCGTACTGCGTGAAGGCCGCGAGGTTCGGCTCCGGGCCGTCCTCGGCCGCCGCGGCGGCTGAGGGGCCGCGTCCCACCTCACTCTGCAGATCGCATGGACGCTGACGAGCTGATATCGGCGCATCCCGGCGCGGGTCCAGGGCAAGACGCCGGGCCGCTGCCCCACGGCGACGCGCCCGTCGCGCCGAGTCGCGAGGCGGCCACGGCGGCCGCGCGGCTGGCACTCGATGTGGCGCGCGCGCAGGAAGGCCGCATGGCCTTTCTCGCCCGTGCGAGCATGGCGCTCGGCACCAGCCTCGACAGCGCAGACACCGCCGCCCATGTGGCGCACCTCGCGGTGCCTGAGATGGCCGACCTCTGCATCATCGATCTGGCCGACAGGCGGCCGTACCGCACGGCCGCATTGAGTGACGCGCACGGCGGCACGGAACGGATTGCAGGAACCCTCGACGGAACGGCGCCCGTGCCCGGCTCACCACAGCAGGCGGCCCTCGATACGGGCCGGGCGCAGATCGGCGTCATCACGCCGGACGGCCCGCTCCCCTGGCCGGACGAGGCCGCGGAGACCGGTCTGATCCGCGCGATGGAGATCCGTGCATATCTGGTCCTTCCGCTCCGCTCACGCGGCCAGATCCTCGGAGTGGTCTCACTTCTCTCCGGCCGGCGGCGCGGGTATGCGGCCGACGAGTTCGCGACGGCAGGCGAGTTCGTGGCGCGCGCTTCCGTCGCCATCGACAACGCCCTGCTCTACGAGAGCGCGGTGCGGGCACGGGCCGAGGCGGAAACGGCGCAGCAGCAGTTCCAGTTCCTCGTTGACGGACTGCGTGAGAGCGAGGAGCGTTATCGCACGCTGTTCGAGGAATCACGCGACGCCATCTACGTGACACGCATCGACGGCAGATTCATCGATGCGAACACCGCCGCGCTGGAGCTGTTCGGCTACTCGCGTGACGAGCTGATGAACGTCAATGCGCGGGACCTCTACCTCGATCCCGACGCGCGCAACGCGTTCTCGCAGGTAGTCGAGGAGCACGGCTCGGTGCGCGACTACGAGGTCACGCTGCGCACCCGCGCCGGCGAACGCCTGGACTGCCTCCTCAGCTCCATCGCCAGGCGCGCTCCCGACGGCAACGTCATCGGTTATCAGGGCATCATCCGCGACATCACGGATCGCAAGCGGGCCGAACGGCGACTGATGGAGTCGGAACACTTCACCCGCGCCATCATCAGCAGCGTTCGCCAGGGTATCATCGTCTACGACCGTGAGCTGCGCTACCAGGTCTGGAACCGGTTCATGGAGGAGATCACCGGCCTGAGCGCGGAGCGTGTCATCGGCACGCATGCGGTGGACGAGTTCCCTCATCTCCGGGAACAGGGAGTAGAGGCGCTGCTGCGGCGTGCGCTCGCGGGCGAGACCGTCTATTCGCAGGACACGCCGTTCGTCATTCCCGACACGCGCCGGTCCGGCTGGGTCACTGCGGTCTACAGTCCGCACGTGTCGCCGGACGGCGAGGTGATCGGTGTGGTGGGTATCGTTCACGACATCACGGAACGCAAGCGTCTCGAGGAGCAGCACCTCCACAATGCGTTCCACGATCCGCTGACCGGCCTGCCGAACCGCGCATTGCTCGTCGATCGCCTCGAGCGGCTGCTGCGGCAGGTGGACCGCCATCCCGAGTACGTGTTCGGTGTGGCGTTTCTCGACCTCGACCGCTTCAAGACGGTCAACGACAACTACGGCCATATGGTCGGCGACGACCTGCTCGTGTCGATCGCGCGCCGGCTCGAGGGCTGCGTGCGCGCGGGTGACACGGTCGCGCGGCTCGGCGGCGACGAGTTCGCGGTTCTGCTGGCAGAGGTGAGCGACGTACGCGACGCGACGCGAGTGGCCGAGCGCATCCTGACAGAGCTGAGCGTGCCGTTCCGCCTGGCGGGCCAGGAAGTGTACATGGACGCGAGCATCGGCATCGCACTCAGCTCGACCGGCTACGAGCGGCCGGAGGAGATCCTGCGGGATGCCGACACCGCCATGTACCGGGCCAAGCTGGACGAGCGCTCGCGCTATGAGATCTTCGACCGCCAGATGCACCAGCTCGTGCTGACCACGGAACAGACGGAAGCGGACCTGCGCAACGCCCTCGAGCGCGACGAGTTCAGGCTCGAGTACCAGCCGATCATCAGCCTGGCCGACGGGCGTATCACCGGGTTCGAGGCGCTGATCCGCTGGGATCATCCCCGCCGCGGACCGCTCGCGCCGGACGACTTCCTGCCGTTCGCGGAGGACAGCGGCCTCATCGTTCACATCGGCTGGTGGGTGCTCGAGCGCGCGACGACGCAGATGGCGGAGTGGCTGCGCCGCTTCCCCGACCAGACCGACCTCACGATGAGCGTGAACCTCTCGGCCACTCAGTTCCAGCAGCCGGAGCTGATCGAGCGCATCGACGCCATCCTGGCGCGGGCCGGCATACCGGCGTCCGCTCTCAAGCTCGAGATCACCGAGAGCGTCCTCGGCGATGATGACAGGAGGTTCACCGCCGCCATCGCAGCTCTGCGGCAGCGCGGTGTGCGCCTCTGCATCGACGACTTCGGCACGGGTACGTCCTCACTCGGCCATCTGCACACGTTCCCCGTCGATACGCTGAAGATCGACCGCTCGTTCGTGCGCCAGATCGGGTTCAGCGGCAACAGCGCACGTCTCGTCGAGACGATCGTCGCGCTCAGCCACACACTGGGCCTGGCCTCCGTCGCGCACGGTGTCGAGACCCGCGAGCAGCTCGAGTTCCTCCGGCAGCTCGGCCCCGAGTTCGCCCAGGGATTCCTGTTCTCCGCCCCGCGCTCTGCGGCCGACATCCTCGCGCTGCTCGAGCAGAATCCCGCCGCACCCGCCCGCTGACCGCCAGCCCGTCCGGTTACGGCCGCCCGTGCGGACCGTGACTGCTTTTCAGGGCGTTCCCGGGTCCGGCTCCAGCCGGTAAACGCTGCCGTTGCGGCTGAGCACGTAGAGCTCGCCGGCGGCATCCTCGCCGAACGACAACACCTGGCCCAGATCCCCGACGTCCCACTCCCGATGGTCCGTCGCAATGCCGCCGCTGAGGCGGTAGCTGCGCAGGAAGCCCGTGCAGAAGTCGGAGTAGAAATACGTGCCGGCGAGGCCCGGCATGGCAGCGCCGCGATATACGTATCCGCCGGTCACGGAACAGCCGTCTGCGTGGGAGTATTCGTGCACGGGCAGGGCGAGGCCCGTGCGGTCGCAGTCGCTCGAACCGTAACAGTGTGCTCCCTCCATGACGGGCCAGCCATAGTTCACCGGTGCGTCGCCAGCCGCTCGGGCGTTGATCTCTTCCCACTGGTTCTGCCCCACATCGGCGATATGGATACGGCCGTCGACGGCATCGAACGAAAAGCGCCATGGGTTGCGGAGCCCGTAGGCCCAGATCTCGGGACGCGCGGTGGTAGAGCCCGCGAAAGGGTTGTCGGGCGGGATCACGTAGGGTGCAATGCGGACGTCGATGCGCAGAATCGCGCCGAGCAGTGTCCCGCGGTTCTGTGCGTGGCCGTCGGGATCGCCGGAGCCGCCGCCGTCGCCCATCCCGACATAGAGCATGCCGTCGGGGCCAAACGCGATCTGACCGCCATTGTGGTTGGCGTACGGCTGGTCCACAGCCAGTACCAGCATGGCGGAGGACGCGTCCGCGACATCGGGGTCCGACGAGACACGGAAGCGCTCCACCCGCGTGTCGCCATTCGTGTCCGTGAAATTCACCCAGAAGTATCCGGTATCGTCGTAGTCCGGGTCGAACGCCAGGCTGAACAGCCCGCGCTCCCCGCCGGATGACACGCGCGCGGAGATGTCCAGGAACGGTGCCGGCAGCAGGCCACCGCCCCTGATGATCCGGATGACACCAGGCTGCTCGACCACGAACACGCGCGTATCACCCTGCGGCGCCGTGAGCTGGACCGGCGAGTCCAGCCCGTCCGCAATCTCGATGGCGCGCAATTCGTCAGTCGGGGGCGTCCGCGGACCGGTGCCGTCGTCGGAGCATGCCAGGACGGCCGCAGTCACAGCAGTGAAACGCCGCATCCTCGATTCCTCCGGGTAGAGCCGGCGCGACACCGGCAGCGGGCCGGCGCGCTACGGCGATGGCCGCAAATTTGCCACGCTCCCGCACGGAACACCCGAACGGATAATATGCAGGAAGCAGTGTTGCGGGATCTCATTCGCCAGATCGGTGCGGACGCGGGTGTCAGCGCGCTCGCGATCACCGCCTATGACTTCGAGCACCGGACCGCCTGGTGCCTGAACAGCGATCGCTGGTTTCATGCCGCCAGCACCATCAAGGTGCCCGTGCTGCTCGGCGTATTCGACGCCATCGAGCAGGGGCGGCTGGAGCCCTACTCGCGCGTGCACGTGCGCAATCGCTTTATCAGCAGCGTGGACGAGCGACCGTTCCGTGTGCAATCGAGCCGCGACGCGAACTCCGAAGTCCACGCCGCGCTCGGCAAGATGCTCATGGTGCGTGAGCTGGCGGAGCACATGATCGTCACGAGCAGCAACCTGGCGACAAACCTGCTGCTCGACATCGTCGGCGTCGACAACATTCGTGAGACCCTCCAGCGGCTGAACCTCCACGGCATCGACCTGCGTCGCGGCGTGGAGGATGAGTCGGCGTGGGAAGCCGGCATCAACAACCGCATCACCGCCGATGGCCTTGCCGCGGCACTCCGTCTGATCGAGGAGCGACGCGCCATCTCCGAGAGCGCCTCCGACCAGATGCTCGAGATCCTCCACAAGCAGCGTTTCCGCAGCGGTATCCCCGCAGGCCTGCCCGAGGAGGCCCGCGTCGCGAACAAGACCGGCGAGATGTCCACCGTGGCGCACGACGGCGGCATCGTCTACATCGAGGGCCGCAGGCCCTACGTGCTGGTCGTCCTCACCGAGTGGGAGAACGGCGGCGATGGCAGACAGGCGACGATCGCCCGCATTTCCCGCGCGATCTACGAGTACATGTGCGAGGGTGCAGAATGACGTCGCTCCCGCTCCCGCTCGTCACGGCCGACGAGCTGCCCGATGACGTGCGTCGTATCCTCGATCCCGGCAGCACCCTCTACGACCAGCACGGCCGGCCGCACACGCTGCCCGGCGCATTTCTGCGCATCGACAGCTGGCAGCAGGCGATGGAAACGGAGCTCACACCGCATTTCATGCTGTGGGAGCTGATCGGTGTGGACGTGCGCGAGACCGGGAAGCTGCGCGGGTTTCCACGGTACGTTCCGTGCGCTCTCCTGATGCTTGCGACCGCGCTCGAGCTGTTCCGGCTCGAGGCCGGGTCCTACGTGCATATCGCGGCGAACGGCGGATATCGCTCGCCCGGCCACGCGTTGAGTCGGCACGCCTCGAGGCACTGCTGGGGCACGGCCGCGAACATATACCGCGTCGGCGACACATACCTGGACAGCCGCTCCGAGATCGACAAGTACGCGGCCATGGCGCGGCGTGTACTGCCGGGCGTCTGGATCCGGCCGTACGGCATGGAGGACGGGGAGGCGGACGATCACCTGCACATCGATCTCGGGTATACCGTGTTCGATCCATTCATGCAGGACGACAGAGCGGATACTTAGGCTCAGCCATATATGCAGCACACGAAGAAGCTGGACACCTCCTCCGCAACGCAGCGGCCGCGCCTCGCCGCGATGGGCATGGAAGCCGAGTTCGCCCTCGTTGTCGATGGCGAGCAGAAGCGGCCCGAAGACGTCTTCGGCTCACCCCGCGAATTCATCCGCGGCAACCTGATGCACCGGCAGGGCACGTCGTATCACCTGCCGACGGGCGGTGCCGTGTATTTCGATACGGGGGTCATCGAAGTCGCGACGCCGGTGATCGAGATCGAGCGCGGCTGCGCCGCGCGTGCCGGGCGGTCGCTGTGGGAGTCGATCAACTTCATTCGCGCCGAGATGGACGAGTGGGATCTGCGGCATGGCACGGACAGTACGCTGACCGGTTTCAGTGCGCATTACAACGTGTCCTTCGACGAGACACCGGGAGGACGTGCGAACGGGCGGAGCATCGAGGCGCTCGCGCATATGCTCACCTACCTGCTGCCGGCGCCCGTGATGCTGCTTGCCACGAACCGGCGCTCGACGGGTGTCGGCGTCCGCCCGCGCAAGGATCGCATCGAGATAACGGTCGACTTCACGCCGAGCCCCGCTCTGATGATCGCCACGGCGACTCTCATTGTCGGCATCGTGCGTGACGCGATGACATGGGACCGCTTCACTCTCGATGAGCTGGACGCGCGCGACCTGCCTGTCATCCGGGGCTTCAGGCCCGTGCCGCACACGTCGCGCAAGGGCTGGCTCGCGCGGTTCAGCTGCTATCCGCACAACCCCTTCATGTCTGACATCGACGAGCCGATCTGGGACACGCGTCGACACGGCCGGCTCAGTCTGCGCACGATCTCGGGCAGGACGGTCCGTCATTTCTGGCGTTCGATCCGCCGGATCTCCGATCCATTCACGTTCCGCCTGATCGGCTCCGTCATCCGTGGCCGCAGCCCTTCCCTGCTCGAGCTGGACGACCGTCCGGAAGAGTATGAGGATGTCGGCCGGCTGTGCGCGTGGGACGAGCTGTTCCCGCCGGCGCAGATGAACCGGTCGCGCTACGAGCGCGTCCTCATCCGCGCCATATCCGGCCGACGCCTCCGCGTCGATGGACGCATGCTCAGACCCGTCGGCATGAAGGGCTGGTCGGCGGTGGTATTCGAAGAGGAAGGACACGGCGGCCGTCGCACCATCGCGATCGATGATCTCGTGGACCACCTCGATCGCTGGGAGCGCGAAGCGCACTGATGCGGACCGCCGTCGGACACCTCGCTGCGCCGACACGTTTACGGCCGGCGCGTCGGGCTTTATCTTTCACCACCGGGAGGGGTGTCCGAGCGGTTTAAGGAGCTGGTCTTGAAAACCAGTGAGGGCGCAAGCCCCCGTGGGTTCGAATCCCACCCCCTCCGTTGATCCCACCACAGTGTTTCACGCCGCACACGGCACAGCAGCCCACGCCCGTGCGCCCGCCCGCGCCCGCCCGGTAGCCTGCCCGACGCCGAAACAAACCCGCGCACGCGCCCGCGCGCCCGCCCGTGCCCGAAGGCACAAAATGTCGGCCGCCAGACCCGGCTTGAATTACCGTTCAGTGCCGGAACACCCGCCGCCCCGTGAACACCATCGCGATACCGTGCTCGTCCGCAGCGGCGACCACCTCGTCATCTCGAACGCTTCCACCAGGCTGAATTATGCACGCAACGCCGGCCTCCGCGGCTGCATCAATGCCGTCGCGGAACGGAAAGAACGCGTCGGACGCCAGAGCGCTCCCGTGTGTATCGGCGTTCTGGTCGCGCGCCTTCATGACGGCCAGACGGGATGCATCGACGCGACTCATCTGGCCCGCACCGATACCGAGCGTTCGGCCTCCGGCCGCGATCACGATCGCGTTTGACTTCACGGACGCGGCGACGCGCCACGCAAAGCGCAGGTCGTGCATCTCGGCATCGGTGGGCTGGCGCTTCGTAGCCACGCTCCAGCCGGCCTCGTCGAAGCGCATGCTCATGCGCTGCTGCACCAGGAACCCGCCGCGGACCCGCTTGAAGTCGAGCTCTCCCGCACCGGCCGGAGCGACCGGCAGCTCGATCAGACGCAGGTTCTTCTTCCGGGTCAGCACCGCCAACGCCTCCTCGGTGAAACCGGGGGCGACGACGATCTCGAGGAACGTGCCCGCCAGCTCTGCGGCGAGTGCTTCCTCCACCGTGCCGTTCACGGCGACAATGCCGCCGAAGGCCGACACGGGATCACCGGCCAGCGCACGTGTGTACGCGTCCACCTGGGAATCGGCGACTGCGACGCCGCACGGCGTGGTGTGTTTCACGATGACGCATGCGGCGCTCGCGTCCGTGAATGCGGACGCCGCCGTGACGGCCGCCTCGACATCGAGGAGGTTGTTGAACGAGAGCTCCTTGCCGTGCAGCTGCTTCAGGTGTGGTATCGAACCGGCCGGGGCTCCCGACTCGGCATAGAACGACGCTGCCTGATCGGGATTCTCGCCGTACCGGAGGGACTGCACGCGCGTGAGGTCCAGCCGCATGGCAGTGGGCCACTCCCCCGCACCGTCGGCGCCCTCGGTGAAGCGGTCGAAATATGCGGCGATTGCGGCGTCGTAGGTCGCGGTGTGGGCAAACACCTTTCCAGCGAGCTCGCGCTGCAGCGAGGCACGATCCCCTCCCGAGTGCAAAGCATCGATGACCCGGGAGTAATCGTGCGGGTCAACGACGACGAGCAGGGACGCGTGATTCTTTGCAGCGGCCCGTAGCATGGTAGGTCCGCCGATGTCCACCTTCTCCATGGCGACGGGGAGATCACTCCCCGCGGCTACGGCCTCGTGGAACGGATAGAGGTTGACGACCACCATGTCGATGGCGCCGTACCCATGCTCCTCGAGCGCGCGCATGTCGTCCGCTCGGTCACGCCGCGCGAGTATGCCCGCGTGCACTGCGGGGTGCAGGGTCTTCACACGTCCGTCCATCATCTCCGGGTGGCCTGTGACGTCGCTCACGTCACGCACCGGCAGACCCTCGTCGCGCAGCAGCCGGGCCGTGCCACCGGTGGACAGCAGCTCCCATTGCATCTCGTGCAGCGCGCGCGCGAGCTCGATTACTCCGTTCTTGTCCGAAACACTCAGCAGGGCCCGTGGCATCGAGTCTCCTTCAGATGCGCGCAATTGCGATGATGTGCTGATCAGGAGGCGGCTTGTCACCGCCGAGTTGAAACGACTCGCCGGCGGACGCGTCGCTCTCACCGGATACGCCCCGCGCGATAGCGTCGATCACGGCCGGATACAGGCGATGCTCGACCTCGAGCACGCGGGCGGCCAGCAATGCGGGAGTATCACCGGGCAGAACCGGCACGGGCCACTGCGCGATGATGCGCCCTTCGTCGTAGCGTTCATCGACGTAGTGCACGGTCGCGCCGGTCACGCGACAGCCGGCAGCGAGCACGGCTTCATGCACGTGCCGCCCGTACATCCCGGCCCCGCCGAACGCCGGCAGGAGTGCGGGGTGGATGTTCAGAATGTGTCCGCTGTACTTCCCGACTACAGCGGGTGGAACGAGTCGCAGGTATCCCGCGAGGGCCAGCAGATCGATGCGATGTGCGGACAGCGCAGCGATCGTCTCTGCGGCGACATCCGCCTCATTGCGCCCGGCCGCCGCGATGTGCACGGCGGGCACACCGGCGGACTGCGCGCGCGCGAGTGCACCGGATCCGGCGCGGTCGCTGACGACGAGCGCGATGCGCACGTGCGCCGTATCGGCGAACCGATCCAGCAGGGCCTGCAGATTGGAGCCGCCGCCGGACGCGAACACGGCCAGCCGCACGCTCACGCCAGGCCGCCTCCGTAATGCGGGATCAGGAACGGGTTGGTAGCGCGCTCGTGGCCCACGGTCGTGGGCGGCCCATGGCCGGGGTAGAGAGTGGTGTCGTCGGGCATGCTCAGGACCTGCGCGCGTATCGATTCGATCAGCTGGGTGAAATCACCGCCGGGCAGATCGCTGCGGCCGATGGAGCCCTGGAAGACCACGTCGCCGACGAACGCGCAGCCCGCATCCGGCACGTGGAACAGCACATGTCCCGGCGAGTGACCGGGTGCGTGCAGCACACGGTAGGTGACATCGCCGATCGAAAGCTGCTGGTCGTGCTCGAGCGGACGGCTGATGTCAGGCAGCGGGTCCACGCGCATGCCGAACTGCTGCGCCTGCTGCGCGACGTGGTCGTACAGGAACCGGTCCGCGGGATGCAGATAGACGGGCGCGGATGTCTCGCCGACCAGGCGAGCGACGCCTTCGACATGGTCGAGGTGGGCGTGGGTCAGCAGCACGGCCGCGATCTGCAGCCCCTCGTCCGCGAGCAGCTGGAGCATCGGGGCGACGCTGTTGCCGGGATCGATGGCGACCGCCGTCGCAGCCCCGTCCCGCCACACGATGTAGCCGTTTTCGCCGAAGCCCGGCGCAACGAAAGGTCTTATCTGGAGGATCATGGCGCGGAAAGTAGGCAGCCGCCGCGCCATCGGCAAACGCCGGCGCGGGTGCGCCGGCACGGACGTTCAGGCGCAGCCGCAGCCGCTCCGGGCCAGCCCCGCCGCCTCGATCTGCTCCTCGTCCGCCGTCGGCGGTCGCCAGCCGCCCGACATGGCCAGCATGCCGCGCAGTGCGCGCTCGGCCCGCGTCCGAACGTCCTCGTCCAGCAGGACCTCGTACTGCTCATGGTCGAGGCACCACGCCAGCTTGGCGAGCGTGTTCACCTTCATGTTGCCGCAGATCGCCGCGCGCGAGAGGGGCACGATGGTCTTCTGCGGATACAGCTGGTGCAGCCGGTCGATGAGGCCCCGTTCCGTACCAATGATGAGCTCATCATACTGCTCCGCGAGTGCGGCCATGCCGGACGTGGACACCACGTGGTCCGCCTGTTCCAGCAGGTCCTGGCGCGCCTCCGGGTGAATCACGACCTGTGCATTCGGATGCGCCCGCTTCGCGGCGTCCAGCTCATCCATCACCAGGTCATCATGCACGTAGCAGTATCCGTCCCAGGCGACGATCTCGCCCCGATCGCCCGTGTGCTCCGGCGATGACGTGCTCCGTATCGCGCGGCCGGTCCGCTCCGCGACGTACTTCGCGAGGTTGCGATCGGGCACGAACAGAATGGGACGATCGCGATCGATCGACTCCGCGACCTGCACGGCATTGGAGCTGGTGCAGCAGATATCGGATTCCGCCTTCACCTCCGCCGTCGAATTGACGTAGGCGACGACAGCCGCGTCGGGCATGCGCTGCTTCATCAGGCGGAGCGATTCACCCGTGACGAAATCAGCCATGGGGCAGCCGGCCTTGAGGTCCGGCATGAGGACCGTCTTCGAAGGTGACAGGATCTTCGCCGTCTCCGCCATGAAATGCACGCCGCAGAACACGATGACATCGGCGGCCGTCGAGGCCGCCTCCTGCGACAGGCCGAGGGAATCGCCAACGTAATCGCTGACATCCTGGATGTCGCCGCGCTGGTAGTTGTGTCCGAGGATGACCGCATTCAGCTCCTGCTTGCGCAGCAGGATGCGCTCGGTGAGCTGCTCGCGCGTCAGCTTCGCGTAATGCAGCGGACTCGTGAGTGGTGCAGTGCCAGCGCTCATTGCAGTGCTCCTCGTGTGTCTCTGATATGCGACGGGCCCGCGGCTTCATACACCGCGGGCCCGAAAAATGTCTCGCTTGCCGCGGGTCAGGCCGTGAAGGAACTACCGCAGCCGCAGCCGCCCGATGCGTTCGGATTCTTGAACGTGAAGCCCGAGCCCATCATGGTCGTGACATAGTCGATCTCGACGCCATCGAGATACTGTCCGCTGAACGGATCGACGAACAGCTTGATGCCGTTGGACTCCAGGATCTCGTCATCGTCCTGGGCCTCGTCCTCGATGTTGAGGCCGTACTGGAATCCGGAACAGCCGCCAGGCAGAACCGCCACGCGCAGACCTGCGTCCTGCGTCGCGCCCTGCTCCTCAATGAACTTCTGTACTTCCGCAATCGCGGTCGGAGTGACCGTAATGGTCATTGCATCCTCCTGAAGGGTCGCCCCGTGATCTCGTCCATGGAGTACCCCACGGAGATCGGCGGGTTTCACGTCTGGTCCATCCGCGTTCGAACGTAAATCCCCACCGTCAGGAGTGTCAACGCCCTGTGACGAGACGACCCAGTGCGCGGAGGTCATCGACCACCTCGATTCCGGGCGGAACCGCCTGCGCCTGTTCCCGGCCGTAACCCGTCCGCACGAGGTAGCCGGTACCGCCGGTGGACAGTGCGGGCATCACATCGCTCAGGCGGTCACCCACGTAAATGGAGCCGGCCAGGTCGAGCCCCAGCGCTGTCCGCGCCCGCTCGTACAGGCCCAGTTCCGGCTTGCGACAGTCACACGGTCCGGTGAAATCGGGGTGGTGCGGGCAATGCAGCACGGCGTCGAGCTGCACGCCTTCCGCCGCGAGGAGCAGATCGACGCGGTCCTGCACCGCACGAAACTCGTTCTCGGAGTAATACCCTCTCGCGATTCCCGACTGATTGGTGACCACGACGAGCTCGAATCCGGCACGCCTGATGTCGCGCAGGCCCTCCGCAGCGCCCGGCACCAGCACGACACCGTCCGGGTCCGCCAGGTACTGCACCTCCTCGATGATCGTTCCGTCCCGGTCGAGAAACGCTGCCCGTTTCATGCCGTCACCGCCTGCACGAGCGCGTCCCGCACCAGCGGATCATCGTCCGGCGGGACCGTCCGCAGGTCGAGCGCGACGGCATCGTCGCTGATCCGTGTGATCACGTGAGGGGTGCGGGTGCGCAGACGGGCTTCCAGCTCATGCACAGCCATCCCCTCGCACTGGACGAGCAGCAATGACGTCGGCAGCGCTGCGCCCGCGGCTGCACCGCCGCCCACGGCCGACAGGCCGCTGGCGACCCGCATCCGGAGCACTGGCGTGTCACACTGTGCGGCGAGCGCGACGGCGCGCCGCTCGATGTCCGCCTGCGGTATCGTGAGCATGCGGAGGACCGGGATCTCGCGACGTGCGCGAGCCGGCTCGAGGTACAGTCTGAGCGTGGCGGCGAGGGCGGCGAGTGTGAGCTTGTCCACGCGCAGCGCGCGACACAGCGGGTTACGCCGCATGCGCTCGAGCAGGTCGGCGGACCCGAGCACGATTCCGCACTGCGGCCCGCCCAGCAGCTTGTCGCCGGACATCGTGATGATACCGGCGCCCGCGCGGATGGAAGCCTGCGGTGTAGGCTCGCCGGCGGGCAGCCCCAGATCCGCGGGCTCCATCAGCAGCCCCGAGCCGATGTCGTGTATGAACGCGACGCGCGCGTCCGCAGCCAGCGCCGCCAGCTCGGCCGCGCCTGTCTCCGCAGTGTAGCCGGACATCTCGAAGTTCGATGGATGCACCTTGAGCACCGCGCCCGTGGCCTCGCCCAGCGCTGCCCTGTAATCCTCGATGTGCGTGCGGTTCGTTGCGCCGACCTCGCGCAGGTGGGTGCCGCTCCGCGCCATGATCTCCGGTATCCGGAACGCCCCGCCGATCTCGACCAGCTCGCCACGGCTGACAATGGCGTCCAGGCCGCGGGCGTGGGTGTTGAGCGCGAGTACGAGCGCGGCCGCGTTGTTGTTCACGACCAGCGCATCCTCCGCCCCCGTCAGGCGGCGCAGGAGAGCGCGGCAGTGGGTGTAACGGCTGCCGCGTGCGCCGCTGTCGGCATCGTACTCGAGGGTGGAGTATCCGCGCGCGACGGCGGTCATCGCCGCGAGTGCGGCGTCGGCGAGGGGCGCCCGGCCGAGGTTGGTGTGCAGGACCACTCCTGTGGCGTTGATCACCGGCACGAGCGAGCCTGCGGCGAGTGACTCCAGCGAGCGGCTCACGCGCTCCGCGAGCGCAGCCTCGTCCACCTCGACCGCCGCACCGTGCTGCATGCGGGCGCGGAGCGCGGCCAGCTCGTCCTGAAGCATGCTCACCAGCAGCGGCCGCGACCACTGCTGATGCAGCGCCGCGAACGCATCGCCGGACAGCAGCCGGTCCACGGATGGAATGCTGCGGCGTGCGTCTGTCATGCTCAGGATCGACCGGCGGGCGGGTTCGCGTCCGGAGGCGGGGGCGGCGCGGGCGGGCTCAGGTCGAACTGTGTCGCGCCGCCGCCCGTGAGACCGTGCAGGTTGGTGACCCCGGCGATGGAGATCGTGTAGCTGCCAGGCGCGAGCGGGCGATCGAGTCGCACGACCAGTGCGCGCGTGGGCAGCGTCGAATCGACCGCGCCGCCGCGGGGCGCGCCGGGCCGCACGGGGGCGGCGCGAGGCGGCGCCGCGAGCGTATCACGCCCCGCGGCGGCGGTGTCTGCCGCGGCCGCGGCGCTGTCGGCGGCAAGACGTGCCGCATCCCGCTCGGCAACGAATACCGCTTCGGGCATGACCCGCACACTCACAGCCCGCGGAATGCTGTCCGGAAGCATACTGACCGCGGCGCGCACGGCGTCGAGTCCGGCTGCCGGATCGAAATAGTCGTCCGTCTCGACACGCACGTGCAGCGAGTCCAGTGCCCTGGCACTCATGATGCGCGGTGCCGTCGTATCCGGCACGAGCACATCGAAGACGAGCGCGACGGTGTCGGTCGGCTGCGTGAACAGCGCGGTGTGACCGCTGTCCACCGGCTCCATCGCGTCGCGCCTGCGGTTGCGGTTCAGATCCTGATAAGCCCGCACATCGTATTCCCCGACGGGCAGGTAGCGCAGCGAGTAGAAGCCGGAGCTGTCGGCGATCGCCGTGTAGCGCGCGCCCTCCGTCCGGTGCACGGCATCCACGACTCCCTGCGGCGCGCCGACACCCGTCAGCCGGTCCATGACCATGCCCGCGAGTGCCGTGCTGCCGACCGGCGCGCCGGTGGAGAAGACCAGCTCTACCGGCTCGCGCCGCGCGTTGCCGAAGAGGTCGCTCACACCAGGGAGCAGCACCACGCGATAGACGCGGTTCGGGCGCCAGCCGCCATCGATGCTGACACGCACCTCCGACCCTGAACGCTCGACGCGCAGCGTGCTGTCGAGTGGGGAAACGCTGACGAGCGCCTCCGAGAAGCCGCGCTCGCTGAGCCGCTCATTGAATCGGAGCACGGCCGGTGCGGTGCCCGGCGCGACAACGGCGAGCGGGGCGGGCACAGTCTCGAGCAGGCGCGGCGCGACCACGTCCCGCTCGCCGCCCGGCGGTGCGAATGGACGGGCGCACGCGAGGCCGCCACCAGCGGCGAGCGCACACAGCAGCGCCGCGCCACGCATGCTCATCCGAGGCCGCGCAGCTTGGCGCCCAGCCGGTCGCGCTGGTCGCGCAGGCTGTCCGCCTTCTCCCGCTCGCGCGCGACGATCTCCGCCGGCGCCCGCGCCGCGAACTGCTCGCTCGACAACCGCGCTTCCGTGGCGCGCAGCTGCCCCTCGATCCGCTCCAGCTCCCGGCCCAGACGGCGCCGCTCCTGCTCCACATCGATCACATCCGCCAGCGGCAGGAACAGGTCGGCGCCGCTGCGCAGCACGGCGTGCGCGCCCATGCCTTCCGCGCTCCCGTTCACCGTGACATCACCCACACGCGCCATCCTCCGCAGCGCGCGCTCCTCCGCAGCCAGCGCATCACGCAGCGACGGCCCCGGATTGCTCAGCTGCACGCGCACGTGGGATCCGGCGGGGACGTTGTATTCGGAACGCAGCGTGCGCACCGCGCCGATGAGCTCCATCAGCGCATCCATCTGCGCTTCCGCATTCTCATCCCGCACCCCGGGCTCCGGCCAGCGACCCGTCACGAGCGACTCCTCCCGCTCCGTGCCCGTCGGGACCGGCAACCGCAGCCACAGCGATTCCGTGATGTACGGCATGATCGGATGCAGCAGCCGCAGCGCACCATCCAGCACGTGCACGAGTGTCGCCTTCGCCGCCGCGCGGCTCGTCGCCGAGGCGTCCGGCTGCATGCGCGGCTTGATCAGCTCCAGGTACCAGTCCGCGAGCTCGCCCCAGAAGAAGTGATACGCGCTCTCCGCCGCCTCGTGGAACCGGAACGCGTCGAGCTGTCGCGTCACGTCCGTCGTCGCGGCGGACAGCCGCGAGAGGATCCACCGGTCGGCCGCCTCCAGATCGCCACGCACATCATCCACCGCGGCCACCGGATCATCGCCGATGTTCATCAGCGCGAAACGGCCCGCGTTCCAGATCTTGTTGGAGAAGTTGCGGCCCGCACTGAACGTCGCGTCGAGATTGTCCGGATCCATGTATACGTCGGTGCCGAACCCGACGCTCGAGATGACGGTGTAGCGGAGTGCGTCCGCACCGTACAGTTCAACGACCTCGAGCGGGTCGATGCCGTTACCGAGTGATTTCGACATTTTGCGGCCCTGCGTGTCACGCACGGTACCCGTGAGATAGACATCGCTGAACGGCGCGTCACCCTTGAACTCGTATCCGGCCATGATCATGCGCGCGACCCAGAAGAACAGGATCTCCGGGGCGGTGACGAGCGTCTGCGTCGGGTAGAACGCGCGCAGGTCATCCGTGTCGTCGGGCCAGCCGAGCGTAGACAGCGGCCAGAGCCAGGAGGAGAACCACGTGTCGAGCACGTCCGGATCCTGCTCGATGTCGCCGCTGCCGCACTTCGAGCACTCCGTCGGGTCGGTGCGCGGCGCCATGACGTTGCCGCAGCCGTCCGCCCTGCAGTACCAGACCGGGATCCGATGACCCCACCAGAGCTGCCGCGATATCGTCCAGTCCCGGATGTTGTCGAGCCAGTGCTCGTACACCTTCGTCCATCGGTCGGGCGTGAACCGGACCCGGCCGGAGCGGGCCGCCGCGAGGGCGGGCTCCGCGAGCGGCTTCATGCGTACGAACCACTGCTCCGACAGCCGCGGCTCCACCACCGTGTCGCAGCGGTAGCAGTGCGGCACGGAATGCGTATGATCCTCGATGCGCTCGATCAGGCCGAGGTCCTGCAATGCGGCCACGACACGGCGGCGCGCCTCGAAACGCTCCAGGCCACGGAACGGCTCCGGCACTTCCTCACTCATGCGCGCGTCCGGCGTCATCACATCCAGCGGCGCTATGTCATGACGCTTCGCCAGCTCGAAATCGTTGGGGTCGTGCGCCGGCGTGATCTTGACGACACCCGTGCCGAACTCCGGATCGACGTAGTCATCGGCCACGACCGGCAGCTCGCGCTCCACGAGCGGCAGCTGCACGCGGCCGCCGACCAGTCCGCGGTAGCGCTCATCACCGGGATGCACCGCCACGGCAGTATCGCCGAGCATCGTTTCCGGGCGCGTCGTAGCCACCACGATGTACGGCCGCCCATCCGGCAGTCGCGCGGCTCCCGCCGGGCCGTCACCGAGCACCGGGTAGCGGATGTGATAAAGGCGACCCTGCGTCTCCGCCGGCTCCGCCTCCTCGTCCGAGAGCGCGGTGAGGCAGCGCGGACACCAGTTGATGATGTACTTGCCCCGGTAGATCAGTCCCTTCTCGAACAGGCGCACGAACGCCTCGCGCACGGCACGCGACAGGTCCGGCTCCAGCGTGAATCGCGTGCGCGTCCAGTCGCAGGAACAGCCGATTGCACGCAACTGCTCGAGAATGGTGGAACCCGTGCGATCCACAAAGTCCCAGACGCGCTCCACGAACGCCTCGCGACCCACGTCGTAGCGCGTCTTCCCCTCCGCCGCGAGCTGTCTCTCGACGACGTTCTGGGTTGCGATCCCGGCGTGGTCGGTACCGGGCAGATACAGGGCCTCGCGGCCCTGCATTCTGCGCCATCGGATCAGCACGTCCTGGATCGTGTTGTTGAGACCGTGCCCCATGTGGAGCACTGCGGTGACGTTCGGCGGGGGAATGACGATGACGTACGGATCGGCAGCCTGTTTCAGGACGCGCTCCGCCCGTGCATGGAAATAGCCGCGCTCTTCCCACTCACGGTAGAGCGCGGCTTCGATTTGTGCAGGGTCGTACTGAGACGAAAGCGGCTCCGCCATTCACTCACTCGCGCAAAGGTATATCCGACTAGGTTAGCGCGCCCCGAAGGGGCGCGTCAACCGCGCGAGCGCGTGGTTTTACCGGGCGTTACGCGTCCGGCCGGGCGCCATCGCCGTCCTCGACGGCATTCAGACCCTCGCTGATGTCCGCCGCGCTCACCTCCAGGCTGCGCGTCCGGATCTTCGCGGCATCGTCATCGCGACCCGGATCCGTATCCGGCGACTGACGCCGGCGCCCCATGCCGACCCGCACGCCATACCACTGCCGCTCCCGCGTTGCGGGCTCCCCGCGCGCACGACGTCCGCGGTTCGCGGCGAGCTGCTGCTCCAGCGCTCCAGTGTCCAGGCGGTTGACCACGGTACGCACACCGGGGAGCGCGTGCAGCAGCCGGGCGGCCCGCTGCGCGATCTCGTGCGTGGCCACGACGCCCGTCAGCTCGATCATGCCGGGACCGGTGGCCGCCACGTCGATCGCGGCGCTGCCGGTGAGCGAATCCCGTCGGAGCACATCGACGGCGGCATCCTCCAGATAATCCAGGTCCGTGGTGAGCGGCAGGCGGTCCCGCCGGTGCCGGACTGTTCGCAGCACCGCCCAGGACAGCGCGGCTGTCACACCGGCGACGGCACCTCCGGCCAGAATCCACATGGGCACCGCGTCCTGCTGACGACGGATCATATATCCTCCCGCTCGAATCATTTATGCTGGTATCGGACACTGTTTTCCGGGTGCAAATCGCAGACCATGCGCGCTCGTCCACCTTGCGTGCGTACGCGTGACGCCCCTAGATTTTGTGCACTCCCCGACAACCCGGCGTTTCATTCAGGCGAAGAGGGCGGCTGCCATCAGCGCGTTCATCTCGTTCCCCGGCGGACTTGCGTCCGTACTGACGTCCGACGGAACCCTTGCGACGGTCGCCGCGGCCATGCTCGTCATGCTGGTGCGCCCGCGGCTGCGCACGCGCGCACGTCCGGACATGTCGGCCGAGATGCACGCGGCGCGGACGCTGGGCAGCACGGTCTTCTGCTTTCTCGGCCGCGACGGGATAGTCGTTTCGATCACACCCAACGCGCGGGAGGTTCTCGGCGAGGCGTGTGACCGCGCGGCAGACCTCGCGCTTTCGTTCGCGGATCTCATCCAGCCCGACCACCGGACCGCCGTGGACGACTGGACGGCGCGCGCGTGGTTGTCGGAGCCGCCGCCGCCGTGCGTGGTGCCGACGCGCGGGCCATATGCGGCGCGGCGCTGGCTCCATCTGTCCACGCCGGGGCGCGTGGACCTGAACGGCCAGGCCGCCGTGCTGGTGGAACTGCGCGAGGTCACCGACCAGGCGGAGATCCACAACCACGCGCGACTGCTCGCGCGTGCGCTCGACGCGGGCACCGACGCAGCGTACATCACGGATCTGGACGGACGTCTCGAATACGTGAACGGCGCGTTCGAGTCGATGTTCGGATACCGCTCGGCGGAGGTTCTCGGCCGGCCGGTCTCACTGCTGTCCTCCGGGCGCCACCGCCCGGAGTTCTTCAGTGCCATGTGGCAGACGCTCGCGTCGGGCGGGTCATACACGGGCGAGCTGCTGAACCGTCGCATGGACGGCGCGCTCTGCACGGTCGACCTGACGATCACGCGGCTGGAGGGCGATGACACCACCCCGGCCCGCTACATCGCGATCGCGCGGGACATCACGAGCCGCCGCCGCGTCGAGAAGGAGGTCGAAGACCTCGCCTACTACGACGCGCTCACGGGCCTCGCCAATCACCGGCTGCTGCGCGAGCGTGCGCGCCAGATCCTGGCGCTCGTGCGCCGCCATGGCAGCAGCGCCGCCCTGCTGCACATCGACGTGGCGGACCTGCGCGGCGTGAACGCGCAGCACGGCCGCGTGGTCGGCGATGACCTGCTGCGAACGGTGGCGGAGCGATTGAAGCAGGGGCTGCGCGAGAGCGACACGCTCGCACGGATGGGCGGAGATGAGTTTCTCGTGCTGCTGAGTGATGCGACCGACGAGCAGTCGATCGCGCGCGTGGTCCACCGGCTGCAACAGTCCATCTCGCAGACGTTCACATTGCGCGATCGCGCGATCGACGTGTCGTGCAGAATCGGCGTGGCGCTCTATCCGCAGGATGCGAGCTCGTTCGATGACCTGGTGGGGGCCGCCGAGGTAGCGCTGAGACGCGCGGAACAGGCTGACACGTCATTCGAGTTCTTCGAGCGCAGCGTGAGCGCTGCGAGCCATGACCGCATCCTGCTCGAAGAGGACCTGCACTGGGCCTGGGAACATGACCAGTTCGTGCTGCACTACCAGCCGATCATCGGCACGAATGGCGAGATCGTCGGCGCGGAAGCCCTCACGCGCAACGAGGTCGTGGGCGTCGAGGCCCTCGCACGCTGGCCTCACATGGAGCGCGGACTGCTTCAGCCGTCGCAGTTCATCCCGATCGCGGAACGTACCGGGCGCATCCTGTCGCTCGACCGGTGGGCGATCGCCACCGCCGCACGGCAGGCGGTGAAATGGCTGGAGACCGGCTGGGGGGGCTGGGTGTCCGTGAACCTGTCCGCGCGTTCGCTGCAGGACGCGGAGCTGCCGGAGTACGTGGAGCGCACACTGGAGGCGCACGGCCTGGAGCCGTCACGACTGGTGATCGAGGTCACCGAGAGCGCAGCGATGCGTGACCCGACGCGCACTGCCGGCGTGCTGGAGGCACTCCACCGCCTCGGGGTGATGATCGCACTCGACGACTTCGGCGTCGGCCACTCGTCGCTCGCGTACCTGAAGCTGTTCCCCGTGGACCTGCTGAAGCTCGATCGCTGCTTCATCCAGGGGGTGGGCAGCGATCCGCGCGAGGAGCAGCTCATCGAGATCATGATCTCGCTGGCGCACCGTATCGGCGCGAAGGTCGTTGCAGAGGGAGTGGAGGAGCAGGGCCAGATGGACTGGCTGCGGCGGGCAGGGTGTGACTATGTGCAGGGTTTTCTCATCGGCAGGCCCGCACCGCCGGAGGCGATGCCCGGCACGGGTTCGTCCGGCGCCGACTGATCGAATACCGGTCTGGCGGTCACTGAAATGCCGCCGACCGCGCGGACGCGTCTAACCGCCCGATCGCGTGGTGTCGCGTGGCGCCGGCGGGGGTGGCGTCGTCCCGACCCGTGCGGCACGCTCCCGGTTCATCCGCTCCTCGATGGCCTTCACCCGGTCCTTGAACTCACTCTTCGCCTCTTCCCGGACGGCCTGATCCTGCAGCTCATTCCAGGTGCGCACGCGACCTGCAAATTCCTCCCTGCGGCCGGGCGCCACGGCAAAATGTGAATCGCCGATGGGGATCGTGATGCTGCCGAGGTGAATGGCTCCCGGCGACACGCCCCAGCGACCACCATCCGCATCCTTCACCGTCCAGTCCATCGCCCGCTCCGCGGCTGCCGCTTCCGCCGCCACCGAGTCGTTGTACTCGCCCAGCTGCGCTGCAATGCGCCGGTGCGCGATCTCCTGCGGTGTCGGTTCCGCCACGATCTCCTCGCTCGGAGCACGCCAGAGCTGCGGCGTGTTGAAGTGGTAGCGAAGGCGGTCGCGAACCGAGCGCGGATCCTCCCGCTCCGGCGCGCGACCGATCTGCGTCTCGACAGTGGCCGCCTCGGGCGCAACAGGCGCCGTCGGCCGGACCGGCGCCGTCCGCAGCGGAGCCCGCTCCATCACCTGCACTTCGATTGGCGCAGCGTCCCCTGCCACTTCGACGATGTCGTAGGCCTGCATGGCAGGCGTGACATGGACAATCCGCGACACCGGTGCGGACGGCATGCGCGGCTCGACCTGGGCACGGAAGGAGAGACCGAAGAGGACTGCGAGATGGACGAGCGCAGAAACCAGGATCGCCGGACCCAGGACGACACCGTCATTGCGGCGGTCGCGACGCACCGCCGCCGTCTGGTGTCGCCCCCGGGCCTCATGCATGACCCTGATAACCCGCCTCAGAGGGCCGGTTCCGTCATGGCAGCGTCGCCAGGCGCTGCGCGGCCTCGCGCAGCCGCTCCGCCGGCTGTGTCAGCGCCGCACGGAAGAAGCCCTCGCCCCCCGCCCCGAGCGCCGCACCGGGCATGATCACTACACCCTGCTCCATGAGTGCGCGCCGGGCGAACGGCTCGGATTCGCCCCCCGGTACGGGCACCCACAGGTACATCGTCGCCGCGGGTGCGGTCGCTTCGATGCCAGCCTCGTTCAGCGCAGTCACGAGGGCGTCACGCCGGCCGCGGAACTGTGCGACGTTCGCCGGCACCCATTCATCGTATGTCTCGAGCGCTGCCGCGGCGGCCGCCTGGATGGGCAGGAACTGGCCGGTATCGACGAAGGACTTCACTCGCGCGAGCGCCGCAATCGGACCCGCGCCGCCCGCCGCCCAGCCGATCCGCCACCCCGTCATGTTGTACGTCTTCGAGAACGAATGGAATTCGACCGCAACATCGATGGCGCCATCGACCTCGAAGATGCTCGGTGGCCGGTAGCCGTCGAACGCGATCTCGCTGTACGCATTGTCATAGACGAGAATCGCTCCGTGGCGCCGGCAGAAGTCCACCGCCTGCTCCAGATATCCCAGCGGTGCAATCGCGGCCGTGGGATTATTCGGATAGTTGAGATACACGATGCGCGTGCGACGTGCGATGTCGTCTGCGATGTCATCGAACGGAATCAGGAATTCGTTCTCCGGCCGCAGCGGCACCGGGTGCGGCTCCCCGCCGGCCAGCAGCGTGCCGCCGAGATAGGGCAGATAGCCCGGATCGGGAAACACCGTCACGTCGCCCGGTCCGGCGTAGGCGAACGCGATGTGCGCGATACCCTCCTTCGACCCAATGAGCGGCAGGATCTCGCGATACGGGTCGAGCTTCACGTCGAACCGCTTCTGCATCCATGCGCTGACCGCCTCGCGGAATGCCGGCAGTCCCAGCTGGAAGGGATAGCGGCTCATCTGTGGCTGCGCCGCGGCATCCCGCAATGCAGCAACCGCGGCGGGCGGCGGCGCCAGGTCCGCGTCGCCCGCACCCAGGTCGATCACGTCCACACCCCGTGCGATCAGGTCGCGCTTGATCTGCGGCACATCCGCGAGAGGATACGCCGGGAAATTCGAGAATCGTCCTGCCAGCTGGATCATGCGTGGCTCAATCGTGCTCATCGTCTGCGGCCTCTACGGGGTTGCTGATTCTGCCAATGCCCGGAATCTCGATCTCGACCGTGTCGCCCGGTGCGAGCGGACCAACGCCCTCCGGAGTGCCCGTCGCGATGATATCGCCGGGCTCCAGGGTCATGATGCGGCTGACGTACGCGAGGATGTCCGGTATGCCGAAGATCATGTCCGCCGCCCGGCCGTGCTGGCGCACCGCGCCGTTCACCCTCCCGATCACCTCCAGGCCGCGCCAGTCATCGTGCGCTGCGGGCGTCCCGATCGGACAGAACGTGTCGAACCCCTTCGCTCTCGTGAACTGCACATCCAGCTTCTGGAGATCGCGCGCGGTGACATCGTTCACAGGCAGATACCCGGCGACGCAGCTCAACGCCTCGGCTGCCGACACGTGCCGCGCCGTGCGGCCGATCACGATGCCGATCTCCGCCTCGTGCTCGACGCGCTGTGAGTCCCGCGGCAGCACGATGCGGTCGCCATCCCGGATCACCGACGAAGGTGGCTTCAGGAACAGCAACGGACGCTCGGGAACGTCGTTGCCCAGCTCGCGGGCGTGGGCGACGTAGTTGCGGCCGACACAGACGATTTTCGAGGGACGCGGCAGCGCGGGTTCAGCCATGCGGGAGTCTACGTGTGGATGCGCGTCATCGCCAGCGCGACGGGCGGCAAAAGAGAAGCCCCCAGGAGCCGCAACGTGGCTTCCTGGGGGCTTCCATTCGCTGGCGGGATTGAATCATTCGTTCGGTCAGCACCACGTGCGGTGCCGGATTCACTTCCCTTCCGCCGCATACGCGCGGTCCTGCGTGCGACGGGTCCCGGAGCTCGGGGACTACCAGCCGAGGCCAGCGACCTCTCGGCCGACCTGACGGAG
>DATHVW010000032.1:0-38537 GCA_035461085.1 Longimicrobiales bacterium
GAGGCCGCGCACCGCGCCGTGCTCGAGCGGTTGCCGGCGCTGTCGGTCAGGCCGTCGATGCGGACAGCGCCGATCCTCGTGCTCGCGCTGATCCCGCTATTCGCGAACTGGAGCTGGGCCAACCGCAACTACGACTACAGCGCGCGCGACTGGGCGTACAACCTGCTCATGAGCGTGGACCCTTACGGTGTGCTGTTCACGAACGGCGACAACGACACGTTCCCGCTCTGGTACCTGCAGGAGGTCGAGGGCCTGCGCCGTGACGTGCAGGTCATCGTGATGAGCTACCTGAACACGCCGTGGTATGCGCAGCAGATCCGCGACCTGACGCAGCCGTGTCCGCCCGGCGTATCGGCGGGCCAGGACCCGACGCGAATCATCTGTCAGCGTCCGTACGAGCAGGACCGAGGCCCGGAATTCTACCGCGGTGTTCAGACCGGCGGCGACACGGCCGGCGTCAGTGTGGCCGGCCGCCCGACCGGCGGCGTGCCGACGCAGTCGATCCTGCCGCTGACGAACGAGGAGATCCGCGAGGTCGCGAACACACCGCCCTACCTCACGCGCGAGGCGCAGGTCTACCGGGCCGGCGGCATCGAGGCGCTACTGCCGGCGAACACGGTGATGGTGCCGGCGGACATCTTCCTCGCCTATATCATCCAGGCGTCGCTCGGCGACCGGCCGATCTACTTCGCGATGACGACGCAGGCGTACGAGGAGCTGAACCTGCGCCCGTACCTGGTCCGGCAGGGCGTCGCGCTCAAGCTGAACGACGGGCCCGTCCAGCCGGACTCGGCGCGCGGCATCTACGCGGTGCCGCCGAGCGGCCTGACCGGCATCATCGGTCCGTACATCGACATGCCGCGCACCGAGACGCTGGTGAGCGACGTGTTCCTGCACCGCGGCGGGATCCCGGACGAGTGGGGCCACTGGGTGGACATCGCGACGGAAGGCATTCCCGCTTACTACGGCTACACGCACCGGGGCCTGGCGCTCGTCTATGATGCGCAAGGCCAGGCGACGGATGCGCAGCGACATCTGCTGCTGAGCGACAAGTGGATCGAGCTGGCCAACAAGCGCTACCTCTCCGAACTCGGCCAGTAGTCGGCGCGGCGCTCGTACTGGGCGCCGCGTCTCTCTGGGCCACATTCGGCATCTTCGCGAAGTACCTCTACCAGGCGGGACTCGAGCCGCTCGAGGTCGCGAGCGCACGTGCCGGCGTCGCCTTTGCCGCAGTGCTGCTCATCTCGCTCGCACGCGGGCTGCGCGGCGTGCGCGTGCCGCTGCGGTCGATTCCCTTCTTCGCCGCGTACGGCATAGCCGGCTTCGCGGTCTTCGGCCTGCTCTTCCTCGCCGCGCTCCAGCGCACCACGGTATCGATCGCGGTCGCGCTCCTCTATACGGCGCCGGCGTTCGTAGTGTTGATGTCTCTGGTCATGTGGCGCGAGCGGTTCGATCGGGTCCGCATGATCTCGCTCGGCCTGGCCCTCACCGGCGTGGTGCTCGTCACGGGTGCCGCTCAATCCGTTCTGCGCGGCACAGCCGCGCTGCCCGTCGCGGCCCTGCTCTTCGGTCTGGGATCCGGACTCGGCTATGCGCTCTACACGCTGTTCAGCAAGGTCGCGAGCGAGCGTTACGGCTCCGTCGCGTCCGTGTTCTGGTCCTTCGCGTTCGCGGCGGTGTCGCTCGGAGTTCTCGCCTCACCGGTGACGCCGTTCCTGCGCACACCCGACCAGGCCGTGCTGCTGATCGGACTCGGCATCGTGCCGACGCTGCTGCCGTACGCGCTCTACATCACCGCCCTGAAGCACCTGCGCGCCAGCACTGCTGCGATGCTGGCGTCGATCGAGCCGGGCATAGCGGCGCTGCTGGCCGCCCTGCTGCTCGGCGAGAGGCTGGAGGCACTGCAGATGATCGGAATGGGGCTGGTCGTCTGTGCCGCGGTGCTGCTGGCGCGCCAGGCTCGGACACCGGATCAGCGGATCGTCTCGCCGAGCACCTGAACCGTCTCTCCGGTGATGCCGCGCGAGGCGGGCCCCGCGAGGAACAGCGCGACGCTCGCGACATCATCGCGACCGACATACGTCACATCCTCTCCCATCTCGCTGCGGTTCTGATCGGTATCCATCAGGCCGGGTGCGATGGCGTTCACACGCACACCATTCGACTTCTCTTCGATGGCCAGTGCGCGGGTGAGCGCGACGACTGCCGCTTTCGCGGCACTGTACGCTGCCAGCCTGGCCACTGCGCGCGTTGCGGCGGGCGCGGCGAAGTTGACGATAGAGCCGCGGCTCTCACGCAGAAGCGGCAGCGCGGCGCGCGACAGCCGCAGCGCCGTGCCTGCGTTCCGCTCGATCTCACGCTGCCACTCCTCCGGCGTCGTGTCCTCGACAGTCGCGGTGACGGACAGACCGCCGGCGACATTGATCAGCGCATCGAGCCGGCCGAAACGCTCGCGCGTCGCGTCGATCAGGCGTGCGACATCCGCGTCGCTCGTGAGATCGGCACGCACTGCCAGCACGTCGCCGTGGGGTGACAGCGTTCCCGCCGTCTCGTCCAGCGCATCCGATCGTGCGCTGATCACGACGCGCGCACCGGCGTCGAGGAATCTGCGGGCGATTACGTAACCGAGCTGGCCACGATCGGCGGCGCCCGTCACGATGACTACGCGATTGGTCATGTGCACGTCTCCGGTTCCGCCCGCTCCCCCGCGATCGAGGATCGAGACCAGCGCCAGCAGGACGGCGCCGCCGTAGTAGACGCCGTAGGGTTCCAGGTTGGGAATGAGAACGGTCGCGGCGAGCAGGATGCCGAACGCGCTGCCCGCCACGGCGGCCGCCGCGACCGCGCCGACGCTGCGGTCCCGTGCGTGCAGGCCGGCCAGCAGCGCACCGCCGGCGTAACCCGGCAACGCGAGTGCGAGGAGCACCGAAAGCGCACCGCCCCACGCCAACTCGCGCAGCGGCGGTCGCGCGCCCCACAGCGCGGTGAGCATGCCGCCCGCGATGAGTGCGACAATGAATCCCATCCAGCGTACGCGCATCCGGACTGTTCTGGCGGAGCCCGGCTCGGGCGCGCCGGCCCACAGGCCGGCTGCGATGGCCATCAGCGTGGAGGATACGAGCAGTCCGGCCGCACGCAGGAAGCCCTGGCCGGTATAAAGCAGCAGCGCAGTCCCCGCGCTCGCCGCGGCTCCGAGAGTGACTCCTGCGACCAGCGCCGCGAGCGTGCGGCCGCGTGCTCGCGCAGCCGTCATTCCGCCAGCCGGCCGTAGCGGCCGCGATGATAGAGCAGTGGCTCTCCGTCACGCGCCCCCGCGTCGAGCACCTCGCCCACGAAGATCGTGTGATCGCCGCCGTCATAATCCGCATGAACGCGGCAGTCCACCCAGGCCAGGGCATCATCGAGGACGGGCGCACCGCTCGGACCGGTATGGAACGACACACCCTCGAATTTCCCGCCGGCATCGTCACCGGCGAACCGGCGGGCCATGGCCTCACTGCCGCGCGCGAGAATGTTGATCGAGAACACACCCGCGGCCCGCAGCGCCTCGTGCGTGTCGGCGCCGCGCTCCACGCATGCCAGAACGAGAGGTGGTGTCAGCGACACGGCGGCAATGGCGTTCGCGGTCAGCCCGCAGGGCCTGCCTGAGCGGGTCACGGTGGCGACGATCGCAACGCCCGTGCTCCAGTGGCCGAGTACGTATCGGAACTCTGTCGGACCCGGTTTCACTTCTTCACTTTGGCCGCTCTACCCATGGCAAGTCCGACATCCGAGGCTCTTTTCATACGCCGGGCGGCGACCGGCATGACGATACGAGGCAAATTTCAAAAGTAAAACCGCGTCCGACGGCGGCTGGTCCGGCGATTGCCAGCGGAGAACGCGCGCCCGTACTTTGTCCGGGGTCATTCGAGGGGTGAACAAGGTGGAGCCATGAAGCCAGTGATCCGGATCGCTCACGCCGCAGCCGGCCTGATTGTAATTCTTCTCGCAGGCTGCGACAACGTGAGTTGGGGCGGAGCCGACATCGCCGTGGTGCACCCGCCGCCGAAGGCGGAAGAAGCGCCGGAGGGCACGGTAGAGGCCGGGGTGGAGCCGCTGCCGACCGAACCGGTGCTGTACTACGTCGCGCGGACGGCCGAGGGCGGCTTCATGACCCCGGTCGGGCAGATCAGCGGTGACTCGCTCGCTCCGATCCGCGCGACGGGGGATGCCGCCACGTACGCCGGCCGGTTCGTCGCCGAGTTCATGCGCCAGGGCGGTGAGTTCACGCTGTTCAGCGGCGGCCGCCGCGCCGGTACGTTCGTCGTGGACAACGCAGGAGTGCCCGATACTCCGACCTGCCCGCTGCTGCCGACGGCCACGGGCACGCTCGAGCTGTCGAGCAATGTAACCGCCGTCGAGTTCCTCGCACTCGCCCGCGCGGACGCGCCGACCGTTCCGCCGCGCGCCGACCGTCCGGAAGTGCCTCCCGGTGTCCGTGCGCGCATCGCGCCCATCCTCGCCGAGCGCGCCGTGCGTGCGCGCGGTGCCGAGCTACCCGGTAACTGGGCGGCGGCGCTCGAGCAGGTCACCGCGTTCCCCACCGGTGCTACCGCCACCAACGCCTACGCCGCCACCCTGCTCGTCGGCGACACGCTTGGGCCGGGTCTCGACAATACCGGGTACTCGCTCTTCTACATTTTCGCGCCCACCACGTCGCAGACGGGCTACGACACGACCTACGTCGCGTTCCGCAGCTACCCGGAAACAGGCAAGGCGGCGCCGCGCGTCGTGGACTACCTGGACTGGAGCCGCGACGGCACGCCCGAGCTCCTGCTCCAGGTATACGGCACGTCCGACACATGGTTCGAGGCCGTCGGCCTCGGCCAGGATGGCAACTGGCGCCGCATCTTCCGCGACCGCTGCGAGGAGGGATCGCGCAGCGTGCCGACCCCGGCCGCAGCGGATTCCGCAGCGCCCGCGGATACGGCCGGCTGAGTCGCTGCCCATGTCGAATAGCGAAACGTGATGTGAGCCGGGCCGCGCACGGGCGCCGCTCACGTTCACGGGCATCGCTTGTCGGAACGACCCAGCCGGGTTAACCTTACCGCGACAATTCAGACCACGAACGGGGCCTAACGGAAGACCGGTGCAAGACCGGCGCGGCCCCGCCACTGTAAGAGGCCCGATCACTGCCATGTGGTCGGTGTGGACCACCCGAAGAACCACTGGGCCTGATGGCCTGGGAAGGTGGGTGGCTCCGCCTCGAGCCAGGAGACCGGCTCCGTTCGTGTCCCGATTTACGTGACCCTTCGCAGGGAGGGGTCCGGGACTGCGATGCCGGCATCTGCCAGTGTCGTGCGCACCCGTCCTTCCTGCCGGAAGAGGCGGGTTTTTTCGTGGTTATGGACGGGAATCCGAACGCGCGGCGAGGGGCCGCGCGACGGTCGTGCGCGACGGCTCGATGCCTGGTGCTGGTCGCTCTCTGCGCCCTTCCCTCCATGGGATGCGGCAGCGAGAGCGACGGCTCGCGGCGCCCTGCGTCCGCCATCGCCGTCATCGACGATGCGGGCCGGACGGTGGCGCTCGACAGCGCCGCTCGCCGCGTCATCTCCATGATCCCCGCCCAGACCGAGATCGTCACGATCCTCGCCGGCCCCTCGGTGCTGGTGGCCCGTACGCGCTGGGACATGGACCCGCGCCTCGCGCACCTCCCATCCATCGGCAACGCACTCACACCGAGCGTGGAGTGGCTCGCGGCACGGCGGCCGGACCTGGTCATCGCGTGGCCGGACGCTCAGTCCCGCGACGTGGTGCAGCGGCTGGGTGACATCGGCATTACCGTGTACGCGTCGCGTGTCGAGTCGGTCGCCGAGATCCGTTCGATGATCGAGCGGCTCGGAGTGCTGCTCGGTGCGGCCGCTCGTGCAGACTCGCTCATCGGTGCGATCGATGACTCACTCGCTGCGGTGCGAGCGGATGTCGCCGGTCGACCGGTACCCCGCGTGCTCTACCTGCTCTCCGCCGACCCGCCCATGATCGCCGGTCCCGGCACGTTCGTGGATGACCTCATCACGATCGCCGGCGGCGAGAACGTGTTCGCCGACATGCAGCAGCTGTGGCCGCAGGTGTCGCTCGAGGAGATCGTGCGCCGGCAGCCGGACGTGATCATACGTCCGAGCGACCATGCGCTCGACGACCCGCTCGCCGGCCTCGCCGGTGCACCCGGATGGCGCGAGCTGGATGCAGTGCGGAACGCGCGCGTGCACGCGGTCGATCCCGACCTTTACAACCGCGCGGGCGCGACGGTGGCCGCAGCGGCGCGCGGTCTCGCCGACCGGATTCACGCTGGGGGCGCGCAATGAGCAGCTCACGGACCGGCGTGACACTGCCCGACGGACTGCGGAATGATGACCAGGGCGCAGCAGTGGACGCGCCGCGCGCGCGCCCCCGCACTGCGTTGCGACTTCTGCTGCTCCTTCTCATCGCCATCACCGCATCCGTCTTCGCATTGTCGGTGGGCGCTGCCGGTCTGCCGATCGGCGATGTGGTCGCAGCGCTCACCGGATCCGGCGATGCGATGACGCGCGCCATCGTGCTCGAGCTGCGACTGCCGCGCGTCGCGCTCGCTCTGGTGGCCGGCGGCGGACTCGCACTCGCGGGCGCGGTGTTTCAGGCAGTGCTCCGCAACGCGCTGGCGGAGCCATACGTGCTCGGCGTCGCCGGCGGCGCGGCCGTGGGCGCCGTGGGTGCGGTCGTACTCGGGCTGGCGGTGATCCCGGGCGTGGTCCAGATCGCGGCGCTCGCGGGCGCAATCGGCGCCATGCTGCTCGTGCTGCGCATTGCGCTGCGCGTGGGTCGCGCACTCGACACGCGCGTGCTGCTGCTCGCCGGGGTGGTGGTCGGTGCGTTCTTCAACGCCGTCATCCTGCTGCTGCTGATGCTGGCCGATGTCGAGAGCTTCCGGTCCGCGGTCTTCTGGATGATGGGCAGCCTGTCGGGCGCGAGCTGGCGCACTGCCGTCCTGCTCACGCTCTATGTCGTGCCGGCCATCGTCGTGCTGCTCGCACTGGCCCGACCGCTGAACCTGCTCGCGATCGGGGAAGAGACCGCGCTGTTCCTCGGCACGCGCGTGCAGCGCGTGAAGCTGGTCGCATACTTCACGGCGTCGCTGCTGGTCGCGGCGGCGGTGTCAGCGTGCGGCGTCATCGGCTTCATCGGACTCATCGTGCCTCACGCTGTGCGGCTCGCGTGGGGCAGCGACCACCGCCTGCTGCTGCCCGCCTCGGCACTGGGCGGCGGCACGTTCCTGCTGCTCGCGGACACCGCTGCACGCAGCATTGCTGCGCCGGCCGAGCTCCCGGTCGGCGTGGTGACCGCGCTCGTGGGTGTGCCGATCTTCGTCCTGCTGCTGCGCCGGAGCCCCGCGCTGTGAATGCGTGGAACGCGGCCCGCGCAGCCGCGGGTGCGAACGCGTCAGTCGCGGAGGACGCAACCGGTGTAGTCCGCGCGCATGGCGTGACATTCCGGTATCCGCGCGGCGATGCGGACGCCGTCGCCGCGGTCGATCTCGATGTCGCACAGGGCGAGCTGGTCGCGCTCCTCGGCCCGAACGGCTCCGGCAAGTCCACGCTCCTGCGGCTGCTGCTCGGCGCCCTGCGACCCGATGCCGGGACCATCGAGCTGATGGGAAGGCCGCTCGCTGAATGGCCGCGCCAGGACATGGCACGGGCGATAGGCGTGGTCACCCAGTCGGAGGAGATGGCCTTCCCGCTCACGGTGCGCGAGCTGGTCGCGATGGGCCGTTACCCGCACCTCGGCGCATGGCGCAGCGAAGGCCCGTCGGACCGCGCGGCGGTCGCGCGCGCACTCGATCGCTGCGGTCTCACCGGCCTGGCCGCGCGACCGGTGCAGGCGCTGTCCGGCGGCGAGCGCCAGCGTGCGCGAGTAGCGCGCGCACTCGCGCAGGAGCCGCGCACGCTCCTGCTGGACGAGCCGACTGCATCGCTGGATATCGCGCACGAGATGGCGCTGTTCGAGCTGCTCGCGGAGCTGCGCACCGGTGGCGTCACGATCGTCATCGTGACTCACAACCTCAACGTCGCCGCACGCTACGCCGACCGGCTCGTGCTTCTGGATCGGGGACGGGTCGCCGCTGCGGGCCTGCCCGCGGCTGTGCTCACCCGCGACATCGTCGAGCGTGTCTACCACTGGCCGGTTGCCATCCGTCGCGAGGATGATGCGCCGCAGGTGGTGCCGCAGCGCGCTGACACCCGATCACATGTGCCGGACACGGCACGGACCGAACTGCCATGACGCTCTACATTCTTGCCTGGAGGACGATGTGAAGACGTGCCTGCTGTTGAGCGCTGTGGCGCTCCTGACGATACCGTCCGGGGCTGCGGCGCAGGCCGTGCCGCAGAAGCCCGATACCGTGAGGCTGAGCGAGCTCGTGGTCACTGCGACCCGGCTGCAGAAACGCATCGCGGATGCGCCGGGCAGTATCACGGTACTCCGCGGCAGCGCCATGAGGAGCAGCGGCACCCGGTCGCTCGCCGACGCGTTGCGGGCGGTACCGGGAATCGCCATCGCACAGAGCGCCGGCCCGGGTGCGCTCACTTCGCTCTTCATACGCGGCGGTGAAAGCGACTACGTGCAGGTCCTGATCGACGGCGTGCAGGTCAACGAGCCGGGCGGCTCGTTCGACTGGGCACACATGAGCACCGAGGACATCGAGCGGGTAGAGATCGTGCGCGGACCGGCCAGTGTGCTGTACGGATCCGATGCGGTCTCCGGTGTCATCCAGATCTTCACCCGGGCCGGTGGTGCTCACCGGATCGAGGCTGGCGTCACGGCCTCGCGGGGCGACAAGCACGCTGCCGACGGCTCGTTCGATACGCGCGGCTTCGATGCCTCACTCACCGGGGGCACACCGCTGCGCGCGGGCGGCGACGCCGTTCTCCAGTACGGGATATCGGCCGCGCACACCGCATCGACCGGCCTGTTCGCGTTCAACAGCGACTACGATCGAACCCATTTCGCGGGGCGTGTCAAACTCGGAGGAACGCGCGGCGACATCGCATTGACGACGCGCGTCGCGGACAACGAGTACCACTACCCCACCAGCGGCAGCGGCGCCGTCGTCGATCACAACCAGTTCTCGACGGGCGGCTCGCGCTCGTTCGGCGCAGACGCAGGATATCGCCTCCTCGCGCCCATCGAGCTGCGCGTTCTCGGCACGCTGCACGACACGGATTCACGCACAGAGAATCCGCCCGACGGCGCGGCGACAGACCGTTACTGGAGCACGACCGACCAGCAGCGGCGCGCGCTCGATGCACGCGTCAACATCGATGTGCTCGCAACGCACGTGCTCACACTCGGTGCCGAGCGAGAGTGGCAGGAAGCCGGGACGGCATTCGAGAGCGTGAGCGACTTCGGCACCGCCACCGACGAGACGCTCGAGACACGGACCAACACCGGCTGGTTCGCGCAGCTCCATGGCGCACCCGTCGATGCGCTCTCGCTGACGCTCGGCGCGCGCATCGATGACAACGAGAAATTCGGCACCTTCCGCACCGGACGGGCTGCGCTGAGCTGGCGCATTGCGACCACGCTGCGCGTGCACGCGTCGCTCGGCACCGCGTTCAAGGAGCCCACGTTCTACGAGAACTTCGCCACGGCGTACAGTCGCGGGAACCCCGACCTCGAGCCGGAGCAGGCGAACAGCCATGATGCCGGGGTCGAGTACGTTGTGCTGGACGGCCGACTCACGCTCGGGGCGACCTGGTTCGAGCAGCGGTTTCGCAATCTCATCCAGTACACCTTCAACACGCCGTCCCCGGACGACCCCAACTACTTCAACGTCGGCGCGGCACGGGCACGCGGGGTGGAGGCCAGCGCGGCTGCGGTACTGGGCGCACTGAACGTCAGCGCCAGCTACACGCACACGGCGACGCGGGTGACGGACGACGGGTTCGGCGAGGATCTCGCGTTCCAGGAGGACCGGCGAATGCTGCGCCGGCCGGAGCACCAGGCATCACTCAGCGCCTCCGTGCGAATGACACCGGCACTGACGGCGCTGTTCGACGCGCGGCATGTCGGCGAGCGTGATGATCTGGACTTCAGTGATCCGGAGCAGTGGAGCGGTGTGCGGACGTCGCTGGAGGCGTATACGGTGCTGGATGCGGGGGTCACCTACGCGCTCGCACGCAGCAGCGGGCCGAGCCTCGATCTCAGCGCGGGGATCCGGAACCTGTTCGATCGCGAGTATCAGGAGATTCGCGGATTCCCGACACCGGGAAGGGTTTTCCATCTCGGGATCCGCGCCGGGACGGGGCTGTAACAGTCGAACAACAGCGCGCGCCTCTTTCCACGAATCCCGAACGGGAACGGGACCGATCCCGTCCGGCGGGGCTCAGTATCGAGGCGCCGCTTCGGCTTCCTCCCGCAGGGTGCGGTAGCTGTCGAAACGACCTGCATCGACCACTCCCTGCTCGACGGCCTCCCGCACTGCGCATCCAGGCTCGTGCGTGTGACTGCATGATCGCGCGAAGCGGCAGGTACCGATGAGATCCGCAAACTCCGGAAAGCAGTCGGGGATCTCCTCGGGCTCGATGGCCCAGAGCCCCAGCTCGCGCAGACCGGGCGTATCGGCGACGTAGCCGCCGCATTCGAGCGGGATGAGTCGCGCGCTCACCGTGGTGTGCTGGCCCTTGTTGACGGCGACGCTGACATCGCCGATACGCAGTCCCAGTCCGGGCTGCACTTCATTCAGGAGACTGGACTTCCCGACACCGGACGGCCCGGTGATGACGCTGCGTGCGCCACACAGCCGGTCGCGCAGCTCCGCGACGCCGGTGCCGTTTTTCGCGCTGGTGCGCAGCGTCTCGTAGCCGGCTTTCTCATACGGCTCCAGGAACGCGGCCGCAGCGGCCTCATCGGCCTGATCGATCTTGTTCAGCACGATCAGTGATGCGAGCTGGTTCGCCTCGGCGAGCACGAGGAACCGGTCCAGCATCCTGCGGTTCGGATCCGGCTCGCGCGCGGCGAATACCACCACCACACGGTCCACGTTGGCGACGATCACCTTGGCCTTGCGGCCGTGGCCGGGCGCGCGTCGCGCCAGCTCGCTCGTGCGCGGCTCGACCGACTCGATTGTCAGGGATTCGTCCGATTGCACATCGATGCGGACGATGTCGCCAGCCACGATGCGGTCGCCGGTGCGCTGCTGGAGCTTCAGGCGCCCGCGCAAAGAAGCCTCCGCCACCGTTCCATCCTCCAGCTCGACGTCGTAGACGCCGCCGCTGGCGGAAAGTACGGTGGCGGAGGCCATGCCGTTGCGGTCGTCGCCGGCGCTAGGCGGCGAAGCTCTCCAGCGCCGTGCCCAGCTCGCCCTCCCGCAGCCGGCGCAATGCGCGGTCGCGCAGCTGACGGACGCGCTCGCGCGTTACGCCGAGCATGTTGCCGATCTCTTCGAGCGTGTGCTCACGGCCGCCCTCGAGGCCGAAGTAGAGCCTGACGACCTTGGCATCGCGCGGCGTCAGCGTCTCGAGCGCCTTGTCGATGTGCTCGGCGAGCAACCGCTCCTCGACCGCCTGCTCCGGCTCGTGCGCCTCGTCCCACATGAAGCGCTCCACCAGCTGGCTGTCATCGCTGTCGCCGATCGGCGCATCCAGCCGGATCTCCGCCGAGTTCAGCGTGGACAGCGATGTGACCACTTCCGGCGTGAGCGATGCCGCCTCGGCCACCTCTTCCAGCGTGGGATCGCGACGCAGCTCCTGCTTCAGGCGCTCACGCTCGCGGAAGATCCGGGCAAGATCACTCGCGCGATTCAGCGGAACACGCACGGCCCGGCCCTGATTCGCCAGGGCGGCCAGGATCGCCTGGCGGATCCACCACACCGCGTACGAGATGAACTTCACGCCCTGCTCCGGGTCGAACTTCCGCGCGGCCGTCACCAGGCCGACGTTGCCCTCCTGGATCAGGTCGATGAGCGACACGCCCCGGTTCTGGTACTTCTTCGCCACGCTGATCACGAAGCGCAGGTTGGCGCGGACCAGTTTCTGGACCGCGTCCTCATCGCCCTTCTGCGCACGCCGGCCCAGCTCGACCTCCTGCTGCGCGTTGAGCAGCTCGTGCTGGCTCACTTCGCGCAGGTACTGGTCGAGCGCCGACCGCTCTTCGGTCGAGCCCGCAAAACCTTCCGACAGGCCCGCGCCGCGGCGCTTCCGCCGCTTCCGTGCCTCTGTTATTTCCGCCATGTAGCGTATCGCCTTCCCCAATGCTGCTCCGGAGCCTCTCGACGTCCCATCGACGACGACCATCCTGCAAGGATTCTGCCCCCGCACCCTCGCGGCAGACCGACCCTGGAACGTGCGCGGTAGAACCCCGTAACGCAGCAGTTGGTTCCGGTCAAGTCCCCTGCCGTCCTGATCGCCTGCGGGAATGTCTCTTGCGCCCCGCCCTGCCCCGAAGAACGGGCGGCCGCGTAGCTGATACTGGCGCGGGACGCCGGGAAAGTGCAGCCTATGGGCGGCTGCGGGGCTGTTACGGCGTTCCGTCGTTGCGGACGGGCGTACCGAGCGGCGTCGGGCTGGTGGGTCGCTGGACATCGGGAGCGCCGCTCGGGTTGATTGGCGAGGCGTTGATAATGGCGGTGTCGCCGCTCAGCAGGCGCTCGACCGGGACGGGCGCGGGCGCGCCGCCGGCCGCAACCGTCTGGCGCAGCCGGGCGACGTCCGTGCGGAGCGCGCGCAGGTCCTGGAGCATCTGCTGGCGCGGCGCCGCGGTACGGAGCTGAGCGAGTATGCGGTCGGCACTCGACTGAATCTGCCGCAGCTTCGATTCGAGGCTGTAGCTTTCCGCCGGGATCCATTCGAAAGGCATGCGGGCCTCGAGCAGCCGGTCGGTCATGGCCTCCGCGCGCAGGAACTCATCGCCGGCGTCGCCGTTGAGCTCGCCGGCCATGGCATTGACGAGGTGCCGGTCGAGGCGCGCGAGCAGCTCGTCGAGCGGTGTGCCCGGCCGGATCTCGGCCATGACCTCGATGGTCGCCTGCGGTGAGCTGTCCGGCGGACTCGTCGGACCGCACGCTGCGGCAAGCAGGATGAACACGGGCAGGGCATTGAATCTCATGATGGTATCTCTGGAGTGGCAATGGTCGTGCCGGTGCCCGAAGCTGCACTCATGAGCTGGAGCAGCGCCGGCATCACCGATCGCGGACGGCGCCGCGCCCGCAACGAGGATGCGTTCCTCGTGCGGCCGGGCTCCCGCATTTTTGCGGTCGCGGACGGCATGGGCGGTCACGCCGCCGGCAACGTCGCGAGCCGCGTGGCGATCGAAGTCCTCGACGCCGCGTTCGAGCGCGCGCCATCGCCGCGTATCCGGCCGGCCACACTCGCGCGCCGCCTCCTCGACGTGTTCAATGACGCCAATCGCGCGATCCTCGAGCACGCGGCCGCGCATCGGGAGTGCGCCGGGATGGGGACCACGCTGACGGCGCTGGCCCCGCTCGCGGCCGGCAGCCACTGCGTCATCGCGCATATCGGCGATTCCCGCGCCTACCGCCTGCGCGATGGCGAGCTGTCCCAGCTCACCTGTGACCACACCTGGGTACAGCAGCAGGTGGACGCCGGTATGTTAACGCCGGCCGATGCGCGCCACCACCCGCTGGCCAGCGTGCTGAGCCGCGTCCTCGGCACCGCCGCCGTCGGCCCGGCGGACACGCTCGTCGTCGATGCCGCACCGCGCGATGTCTTCCTGCTCTGCTCCGACGGTCTCACGACCATGCTCGGCGATGAGGATATCGCCATGCTGCTCGCCCGCCCGCTGCCGCTCGAGCAGCGCGCGCGCGACCTGATCGATGCCGCCAATGCCCGCGGCGGCATCGACAACATCACCGTCGTGCTCCTGTCGCCCGGCCCGGGATGATCGAGGTCGACTCACTGAGCCGGAGCTACGGCGACTTCACAGCGGTGCGCAACCTGACGTTTTCGGTCGCGCCGGGCGAGGTGGTCGGGCTGGTGGGGCCGAACGGCGCCGGCAAGACGACGACGCTCCGCTGCCTCGTCGGCATCCTGCGTCCCACGTCCGGCTCCATCCGTATCGCGGGTCACGACCTTCGCGAGGATCCGCTGAACGCGAAAGCGGCACTCGCGTTCGTACCCGATGAGCCGCAGCTCTTCCCGCACCTGACCGTGCGCGAGCATCTCCGCTTCACCGGCCGCATCTACGGCGTCGAGGATACCGATGCCCGCGGCGCATCGCTGCTCGAGGAGCTGGAGCTCACCGATCGTGCCGATGCGCTGCCCGACGAGCTGTCGCGCGGCATGAAGCAGAAGCTCGCGATCGGGTGCGGCCTGCTGCACGAGCCGCGCGCACTCCTGCTCGACGAGCCACTCACGGGCCTCGATCCGGGCGCGATCCGGCGCATGAAGCGCACGATCCGCGAGCGCGCGGCACAGGGCGCTGCAGTGATCCTGAGCTCCCACCTGCTGAGTCTCGTCGAGGAGCTGTGCTCGCGCATCCTCGTCATCCAGTCGGGTGAGATGGTGGCGATGGGAACGCTGAACGACATCATCGCGGAGCGGCCGGGTCTCGCCGGCCGCGGCCTCGAGGATGTATTCCTCGCGCTCACCGAACGGGCGTGACCGGGCACTTCGCATACTTTATCGGCTGCACAATTCGCAACAGGCTCGTGCGGCAGGTGCGGCGGCTCCGCTCACCGCGCTACGCGATCGCCGCACTCCTGGGTGCGCTGTACTTCTTCTTCATCTTCGGCGGCTGGGCGGTCGATGAGGACATGGGCGCCACCTGGGTGCGCATGGGACGCTCCATCGCTCCGCTCATGATCGCGCTGTTCGCGTCCTGGTGGTGGCTGTGGGGCGGTCACCGTCACGGACTCGCCCTGACACCCGCCGAAACACACCTGCTGCTGCCCGCACCGCTGAAACGCGCTCAGCTGATCCGCTTCAAGGTCTTGCAGGCCCAGCCTGCCATCCTGTTCTCCGCGGTGATCGCGACGCTCGTCGTCCGCGGCACGGGGTTGCCGTGGCTACTGCGTCTGCTCTCCGTCGGGGTCCTCCTCGCCACGCTGCACCTGCACCAGATCGCCGCATCGCTCGTGCACGCAGCCGCGGACGAGCACGGGCGGCAGGGGCTGCGACGCAACATCGTGCCGCTGATCCTGTTCGGGGTCGCGCTGCTCACCCTCATCGGGTCGCTGCTCTCCGCCGTCCCGGACATCCGCACGAGCGGATCATTGATCGAAGCCCTCCGCCGGCTCGCCGCGATGCTGGAGGAGCCCGGACCCCGCATCGTCCTGGCGCCTTTCCGGCTGCTGCTCGCGCCCGCCCTGGCCCCATCGGCCAGAGCGTGGCCGGTGCCGTTCGCCGGCGCTTGTGCGCTTCTGCTGGTCCACTACTGGTGGGTCGTGCGCACCGATGCGGCGTTCGAGGAGGCGGCCGCGGAAGAGGGACAGCGCAGGGAGACGATGAGGACGGCTGTGCGAGCGGGCGGCTTCTCGCGGCTGAAGTTCGCACAGCGCGACCGCTCGAAGAAAATTGCGTCCCCCTGGCTTCCGCTCTCATACGGCGGACGCAATGCATACGCGATCTTCTGGAAGAACATTCTGTACACACAGAGATCGGCGAGACCGACGCGCCTCGTCGTCATGGCAGTTTCCATTGTGCTCATCCTGGCTGTGAGCACGGGCGATGTCGCAGTGGACGGGATGCGATTCGTCGCATTCGTACTGCTCGCCCTGGCGGCCGCCCTGTCCGTATTCGGCCCGTTCGCCGTGCGCAACGATCTGCGTATGGACCTGAAGCACATCGAACAGCTGCGCACGTACCCGGTTCGAAGCCGTGATCTCGTCGCTGCGGAGATCGCGGCCGCCACTGTATCACTCACCGCCCCGCAGCTCCTGCTCCTGATTGCCGGCATCGGCATGCTCGCTGCCGGTGGCGCCCCGGGGCCCGTCACGGCGGTACTGCTGGTGCTCGCCGCACTCGTTGTGCTGCCGGTGATCAATGCGCTCGCATTGATCATACAGAATGCTCTCGCACTGCTGTATCCGTCCTGGATACGGATCGGGGAGCAGGACGCCGCCGGCATGGAGGTGGTCGGTCAGAACATGATCGTGATGTTCGGCACCATGCTGCTGCTGGCCATCGCCGCGGTGCCGCCTCTCATCGCGGGCGGACTCGTGGGCGCTCCGCTCACCATGGTGATGGGTGAGGCGGCCGTGCTCCCGGGCGCTGCAGCCGCACTGCTCGCCGCGGGCGCGGAAGTGGCCTTGCTGACAGTCTGGCTCGGCGGCCTCTATGAACGCACCGATCCCGTAGCCGCAGGATTGCTCCGCTGACGTGCGTGCACGCTTTGCATGCGTTGCACGCTCCCCCTAGGTTGGCCCCTTCAATTCGTTCACGCGCAAATGGAGAAGCGCGGTGCCATTCCTGGACTGGACATATCTCGACAACAGTGTTCGTTCGTGGCTGATCGCCGCAGGCGTCGCCCTCATTGTATATGCCGGCACGGACGTGCTGCGCAGGCTGCTCATCCGCCAGATCACCGCGCTGTCCACCCGCACAGACAATTACGCGGATGACCTGATCGCCGACACGCTGCGCCGCACAAAGACGTATTTCCTGCTCTTCATCTCGCTGTACGCCGCATCACGGGTGCTGTACCTGTCCGACAGCCTGGGCACGGCGTTGCGCTTCGTCGGCGTGATCGTGGTCGTGGCACAGACGGCCGTGTGGGGGACGGTGGTGATCAACACGCTCGTCAAGCGGCAGATGGCCCAGCGCGTGGAGGAGGATGCGGCCACCGCGACCACCATCAATGCGCTGGGGTTCGTTGTCCGGCTCGCGTTCTACAGCATTCTCGTGCTGATGGGCCTGGACAACCTCGGCTTCGATGTGACCGCGTTGATCGCCGGTCTCGGCATAGGCGGCATAGCGGTGGCCCTGGCACTCCAGAACGTGCTGGGCGATCTGTTCGCTTCCCTCTCCATCGTCCTGGACCGGCCGTTCGTCATTGGCGACTTCATCATCGTCGATGACCTGGCCGGCACCGTCGAATATGTCGGCCTCAAGACGACACGGGTGAAGAGCCTGTCGGGAGAGCAGCTCGTGTTCGCCAACAGCGACCTGCTCGGCGCCCGGGTCCGCAACTTCAAGCGGATGTACGAGCGGCGGATCGTGTTCGGCCTGGGCGTCACGTACGACACGCCCCGGTCAAAGCTCGAGCAGATACCACGGATGATCCGGGACGCCGTCGAGGGGCAGGAGAATACGCGCTTCGACCGGGCGCACTTCAAGGAGTATGGCGACTTCTCACTGAACTTCGAGGTCGTCTACTTCGTGCTGGTACCGGAATACAATACGTACATGGACGTGCAGCAGTCGATCAACTTCGATATCCACCGCGCGTTCGAGGCGGCCGGTATCGAGTTCGCCTATCCCACGCAGACGATCATAATGGCGCGAGCCTGAACGCGTCATCTGCGGCCGGCACGGCACCATGGCGACCGCGTGACGCCGGACCTCACCTGGCCCGGGCGTAGTCCCAGCTGGCGGCGCCGAGCGCGTTGACGCCCATCACCCGCACCTCCTCGCCTTCCGCCAGATCCGGCACGGTGGCGGCCGTATCGATGACGCGCACTGCATCGCGCGGCGGTTGGCCCGGTCGCCCCCATTCCACCACGTAGGCAGCGACGTCCGTCTCCGGCAGCGCATCCCATTCCACGTGAGCGCCGCGCCCGTTGCGCGTCACCGTGACGTTCTTCACGCGTGACGGCGAGCTGGCCAGTTTCATGAGCGTTGCGACCGTAGTCTTCGACACCTCGGCGACGAGCTGATGGTTGATCGTCTCGAGCTGGTCGTGCGTCTGGTGGTAATGCGGGTTACCCAGGATCGGATAGCTGCCTATGCCACCGACGATGTCGCCGTACGCATCGTAATACGCATGGGCGTCCGTGCTCTTGTAGTACTTCGCGTCGTACGTGATCAGATTCGTGAAAAGCATGGCCGCGCCGTGCTGAATGTCGCGGATGCCCGGGTTCGAGTAGCGGATGGTGTTGTCGAGGCGCTGATCGTTCGCAAAGCCGATCATGTCGTTGTTCAGTGCACCGACCAGCTGGTCACCATTCTCGACGGCACGGCGCACGTATTCCCGACTCCCCAGCAGGCCCGCCTCCTCACCGGTGAAGAACGCGAAGTGTATCGTCGCCGGCTGCGGCCTGCCGGCGAGCACGCGTGCCGCCTCCAGCAGCGCCGCGGTGCCGCTGGTGTCATCGTCCGAGCCGGGCCCGCGCTCGACCGAGTCGAAGTGACTGCTCACCGTGTAGAGCACGTCCGGCTGCACCGTACCCGTCAGGCTCGCAATGACGTTGGCGGTGCGGACACCTCGCGCCTCGAACCACTGGAGCTCCGGTTCATAGCCGAACTCGCGCAGCTTCGCCGCGAGGTACTCGATGGCCCTGGCGTTACCCGGCTGCAGGATGTGCTTGGAGTCGAAGCGGAAGAGATCGAGCTCGTACTGGTAGATGCGGTCGGTGGACACTTCGCTCACGGCCGCGCGCACGTCGTCCTCGATCAGGGCGAACAGCCTCTGACCGACGGCGAGCAGTGACTGTTCCGATGCGAGCTGCTCGCGCACGCGCGCCTGCACGCCGGCCAGGTCCACGCGCTGCTGGAGATTCATCAGATACACGCCGCGCTCGGGAGAGACCGTGTCGCCATCGCGCTCCGCGACGATCAGCACCATTCCTCCGTCCGGCGACAGCACCCATTCGTACTCCGGCGCGACGGTGCGGACGGTGTTGTTGTGGAACAGGCGCGTGCGCTCGCCGGTGCGCACATCGTACAGATACGAGCGCCGGTGACGCGCCTCGCCCATGACCGCGAACACGCGGTGCTCGTCGATGAAGCGCGGCATCAGGTCGTGCTGGATCTCCCGCGTGAGCCGCACCTCGGACGTGCTGTCCGGCCCGGTGACGTACAGCTCCCAGTCCTCGCGCGGCATCGCCTGGTAGACGACCCGGGTTCCATCGCGAGACAGCGCCGGGTTCGCCACCGGCTCACGCCTGCGCACCACGTCATGCGCCGTTCCGTCCGCGCGCACCACGGTGATCACGTTATCGCCTCCATCCTGCCGGACGAACGCGATCGTGCTCCTGTCGGCCGACACCGAGACCTGGCCACCCTGATGCGTGGTTACCCTCGACGTGGCCAGGTCCTGGATGGCGAAGCTCTGCCGGTCGATCCCGTAGAGGAGACGATTACCCGTGAGGAACACGACGTCGCGCTTCGGGCCGTCGGCGGTCGTCAGCTGCTGCGTCGTCCCGTGCCCGATGCGATAGAGGTGATTGGTGTCGCCGGCACCCGGGGGCGCACCGAGCACATGGAGTGCCGGCGCGCCCGGCTGCGAGACCACTGCCTGAGGGATGATGCCGCCGAGATCGACACGCGATGCTGCGCCACCGTCAGCGTTCCGCAGCATCAGCTGTGCAGCCGCGGCTTCCAGCTCCGCCAGGCGCGAACGCGCGCGGAACGACTCCTGTGTGTTCCGGCGCTCCACCGCCGAGGCCACCGCGCCGCGGGCCTCGGCGAGCTCCGGCGAGTCCGGCACCGTGATGTAGTAGACGCGCCCGAGGGCGTCGAAGGCCGGCGAATGGCCGTCCAGCTCGACGACGCCGGCCACACGACCGTTCTCGATCCGCGCCACATGAGCACGGCGCTCGCCGCCCGTGCCGGTTTCCCAGCTGACATGGCGCCCGTCCGGCGACCACGCGACGGAACGCCCATCCGTCGTGATTTCCTGCGTGTCGTACAACTCACCGGTAAGGACGGCCGCGGACTCCAGCCAGCGGTGCGCGTCCGGTCCGCTCAGCAGGCGGTCCAGCCGTGTCAGCGCGTCCGCGTACCTGCCCGCCTGCCAGGCGAAGTAGGCGGAATCGAACACGGCCTGGCCAGTGGGGGCGCCGGCCTGCGCATGCATTGGCGCCGGCATCAGCAGCGCCACGGCGGCAGCGGCCGCGGTGCGCACGCGGAACGCACGGATCTGCGTCATCGTTCTCTCTCTCGGCTGGTGGAAGGCGTGAACGATGCGCAGGCCGCCGCCCTCGCGCAACAGCCGGCGCGCCGTTTATGATTGCATGACACCAGTCACAGGACACGACGATGATGACGATTGCGGGGAAGCGGGTACTGATCACGGGCGCGAGCTCCGGCATCGGGGCCGCGTGCGCACGACGCTTCGCGCGCGAGGGCGCCGAGCTCATTCTGTGGGCCCGCCGCCTCGAGCGGCTGCGGGAGCTCGCGGGCGAGATCGAAAAGGAGACGGGCCACAGCTGCCGTCTCCAGGCCGTGGATGTGCGTGACCGCGACGCCGTCGCCGCGGCCGCCGCCGAGCTCGTCGAGGGTGATGCCGTTCCGCACGTGCTGATCAACAATGCGGGGCTTGCCGCGGGTTTCGACTTCGTGCATGAAGGAGATCACGACGACTGGGACCGCATGATCGACACGAACGTCAAGGGACTCCTCAATGTCACGCGTGCGCTCCTGCCGTCGATGATACGGCTCGGTCGCGGCCACATCATCAACATCGGCAGCACTGCGGGACACATGACGTATCCGCGCGGCAACGTGTACGCTGCCACGAAGCACGCGGTACGCGCGCTTACCGAGGGCATGAATCTCGACGTTCAGGGGACGCCGATCCGCGTGTCCAGCGTCGATCCCGGCTTCGTCGAGACCGAATTCTCAGTCGTCCGCTTCGCCGGCGATCAGCAGCGTGCGGATCAGGTGTACAGGGGGTTCCGGCCTCTGTCCGGCGACGACGTGGCCGACACGGTGTTCTATGTCGCGAGCCTGCCGGACCATGTGAACATCCTGCACGTCGTGGTGGTGCCGACGGCACAGCGCAACGTGTATGTCGTGGACCGGGAGGCGTGATCCCGTGACGACGCGGCTGGTGTGCCTGCTCGCCTGTATGGCGGGCTGCGCGCCCGCCGCTCGTGATACTGCGCACTCCGCATCGCGTGAGACCCCGGCCGCCACGTCGCCCCGGGCGCCGCTGACAGTCCAGAAGGATTTCTGCCCGTCCGATCCGTCCGATTTCACGCCGGGCGGCGCTCCGAGCACGGACCTCTACTGCATTGAGCTCGTCCCGCGTCCCGATCTGTTCGGCACGGCAACGGGTGTGGTGCAGCTCGCGCCCGCGCATACGCCGTTCGGCGCGGCCGTGACGCGCGAAGGTCATCATCGCTTCCAGACCACGCTGTTCATCAACGGGCTGCCGGACCCTGCCGTGCTGGGCCCGTTCACCACGTATGTCGCGTGGGCGGCACCGCCGAACCTGGCACCGCTCACCCGGCTGGGTACCGTGACCAACGGGCGAGTCGCGGCCGGCGAGGTCGCACAGAACAAGTTCTATGTGCTGATCACTGCCGAGCCGGCCGACACGGTCACGACCCGCACCGGACCGGTCGTGCTGCGGGGATTGTCGCCCAGCACGCGGATGCGCGATCCGCACTTCATAGCGACGACACCACCGCCGGCAGCCGCCGGACACGAGGATCACCGCAGTGACCGCAGCGGCTGGACCATGCCGCCGCACGATCCGCGCGTGCCCATGTCCGCCATGGGCGTGGAGCACCTCGCGCCGACCGCATCGCCGTTCCTGCCATCCACCCGGGATACCTCCGCCGTCCCGTTCGCACGGCCGCGCGAGCTGATGCGCATTGCCGATGGCGATACCATCGATCTGACGGCCGGCCTCGTGCGCCGCTCGCTCAAGGGCCGTGACATCCTGATGTACGGCTTCAACGGCCAGTACCCGGGCCCGCTGATCCACGTCGCGCAGGCGGCGACCATCACCGTGGACTTCCACAACGCCACCATGCACGAGACGGCGGTCCACTGGCATGGCATTCGGCTGGACAACCGATTCGATGGCGTACCGCACGTCACGCAGGATCCGGTGCCGCCCGGCGGCTCGTTCCGCTACACGATCCATTTCCCCGATGCGGGCATATACTGGTACCACCCGCATCATCGTGAGGACATCCAGCAGGACCTCGGCCTGTACGGCAATCTCCTCGTGGCGCCTGACGCCCCCGGCTACTACGGGCCGAGCCACCGCGACGAGGTGCTGATGCTGGATGATATCCTGCTCGGCGACGGCGGTCTGGTGCCGTACGGTGAGGAAGCCGCCAGCTTCGCGGTGATGGGACGGTTCGGCAACGTGCTGCTCGTGAACGGCGAGCCGCGCTGGACCACGCGTGCACGCACCGGCGAGGTCGTTCGATTCCATCTGACGAACGCGTCGAACACGCGGACGTTCAACGTCTCGTTCGATGGTGCGCGGATGAAGGTGGTGGCCTCGGACCTGAGTCGCTTCGAGCGGGAGGAATGGGTCGAGAGCGTGGTGCTCTCGCCGGCCGAGCGCTATGTGGTGGATGTGCGGTTCGAGCGAGCGGGGACGTCCGTTCTCACGAATCGCGTGCAGGCCATCGACCACATGCTCGGCGCGTTTCTCCCCATGGTCGATACGCTCGGCGTGATTGATGTCGCGGACGAGCCGGCGCGGCCCGATCTGGCCGCCGCGTTCGCCGTGCTGCGACACCATGACGACATCACCGCCGGGATCGACCCGTACCGGCCCCGGTTCGACGACCCGCCCGATCTCGACCTCCGGCTCATGCTGGAGGACCGCGGGCTACCGTTCGCGCTGACACAGCTCATGCGCCTCGATTCTCTGTATTTCAATCCTGTCGAGTGGGCCGGCACCATGCCGATGATGGACTGGCTGCCGACGACCCGCGAGGTGCGCTGGGTGCTGCGGGATGTCGGGACCGGTGCGGAGAACCGCGAGATCCGCCGGCGATACCGCGTCGGTGACGCGGTCCGGGTCAGGCTCCGCAACGAACGGCATTCCCTGCACGCGATGCAGCATCCCATCCACATCCACGGCCAGCGGTTTCTCGTGCTGTCCGTCAACGGCGTGCCCACCCGCAACCACGTGTGGAAGGATACCGTCCTCGTGCCGGTGGGCATGAGCGTGGAGCTGCTGCTGGAGCTGTCCAATCCGGGGCGCTGGATGCTTCACTGCCACATCGCTGAGCACCTGGAGGCCGGTATGCAGATGGTATTCGACGTGGACCCCTGACGTCTTGCCGTTGCGGCCGCGCCGTCGTATCCCTTCCCGGTCCCCCGACATCAGGAGCCCGACCATGCGTCCTTCCAGCATCCTCATTCTTGCCGGCGCGCTCGCGCTGCCGGCGCCTGCTGCCGCTCAGCGGTTCGACCAGCTGGCGCCCGGTGTGCGCGAGATGGTGGCGGTCAGCGAGTCTGTCGTGGCGCTCACGAACGTGCGCGTGATCGACGGCACCGGTGCGGCACCGCGCGAGAACCAGACGGTCGTCATTGAGAACGGCCGCATCGCCGCGGTAGGGCCGACGGCTGGCACGACGGCTCCGGCGGGGGCGCGCGTGCTCGACCTGCCGGGCCACACGGTGTTTCCGGGCATCGTCGGCATGCACAACCACACGTTCTATACGACGTCGTTCGGCCGCAGCGTGCAGCTCAACTACAGCTCGCCACGCCTCTATCTGGGCTCGGGCGTGACGACCATCCGCACGACCGGCAGCATGTCGCCGTACAGTGAGCTGAACATGCGCAAGTCGATCGACGAGGGGCAGATCCCCGGTCCGCGCATGCACGTCACCGGGCCGTATATCTCCGGCGAGGGCGCGGGCGGGGGGATGCACCAGGTGGCGTCGCCGGAGGATGCACGCCGTGTCGTGGCCTACTGGGCGGACGAGGGCGCGACGTGGTTCAAGTTCTACACCCTCATCAGCCGCGAGGCGATGAAGGCCGCGATCGACGAGGCGCACAGCCGCGGTGTCAAGCTGACGGGACACCTGTGCTCCGTGGGTTATCGCGAGGCCGTGTCGCTCGGCATCGACAATCTCGAGCACGGTCTGTTCGCGAACAGTGAATACGACCCGAGCAAGGAGCCGGACCGCTGTCCGCGCTCGGCGTATCAATCGCTGCGCGATCTGGACATCACGAGCGACGCCGTGCACGCTACGCTGGATGACATGGTGCGCCACAACGTCGCGATGACATCGACGCTGGCGGTCTACGAGCTCAGCATCCCCAACCGGCCCCCGCTCGAGCAGCGCATGCTCGATGCGATGTCGCCCGAGACGCGCGAGGAGTACCTCGCCACACGGCAGCGCTACATCGACAATCCTGACGCGGCATCATCGCCGGAAGTACTCGCAAAGGCCATGCAGTACGAGCGCGAGTTCGTGAGGCGCGGCGGACTGCTCGCAGCTGGTGTGGATCCCACGGGGAACGGCGGCGCGCTCCCCGGTTTCGGTGACCAGCGCAACCTGGAGCTTCTCGTCGAAGCCGGGTTCACGCCCGTCGAGGCGCTCCGGATCATGACTCTGAACGGCGCGATGGTGCTCGGCGTGGCCGATGATCTGGGCTCGATCGCAGCCGGCAAGATCGCGGACATCGTCGTGGTACGCGGCAACCCGGCGGATACTCCGGGCGACATTCGCAACGTGACACACGTCTTCAAGGACGGTGTCGGTTACGATCCGGCGAAGCTGATCGAGTCCGTGCGCGGCACGGTGGGGATCCGCTGATGCGCAGCACACTGCTCGTCTGCTGCATGCTGCTCACATCGTGTGCGGTGGCGCAGGCTCCCGCTCCGGCGCCACCTGCGGCCGCTGTCGGTCCCGAACGGGGCACATTGTTCATTGCGGGGGGCGGCGCGCTCGACAGCGCGGTCATCGCACGGTTCGTCGCCGCGGCCGGCGGCCGCGACGCCCGCCTGGTCATCATCCCTACCGCAGCTACCGAGGACTCCTTTCCGGAGACCTGGGCCGGGCTCAGGATGTTCCGGGAGGCCGGTGTGGCCGATGTGACGGTGCTGCACACGCGTTCACGCGCGACGGCCGACAGCGATTCGTTCACCGCACCGCTGCGCCGGGCCACCGGTATCTGGCTGTCCGGGGGACGGCAATGGCGTCTCGCCGATGCGTATCTCGATACTCGCACCGTGCGCGAGATCCGCGCGCTGCTGAACCGTGGCGGCATCGTCGGTGGCACGTCGGCCGGCGCCTCCATCCAGGCCAGCTACATGGTGCGGGGCGCCGTCGAGTCGAACGCGATCATGATGGCGCCCGGAAATGAGGCGGGCTTCGGTCTGCTGCGCAACGCTGCAATCGATCAGCATCTCACGGCGCGCGGGCGACAGGACGACATGCTCGGCGTCGTCGCCCGCTACCCCGACCTGCTCGGGATCGGCATCGACGAAGGCACCGCTCTCATCGTAACGGGCGATATCGCAGAAGTCGCGGGCCCGGGCCGTGTAGCGTTCTACAACACCGCGGACCGCGGCGACCTGCCGTACTACTTCCTCTCGGATGGCGAGACGTTCGACCTGGCGCGCCGTACCGTGACATCCGGCAGGAGGATCACGCCACAGACGGTGCGCGACGAAGCCGAGGTCCTCGCCGCGATGAACCGCCTGTTCGATGCGATGCGGACGCGTGACACCGCGGCCATCCGCTCCCTCGCGCATCCGCAGCTTCGCATGTTCATCCCGGCGGAGGAGAGCGGCCGCGCTACCGTGCGCACCACCACCCTCGATGCCTTCATCGCGCAGGTGGCGGCATCGGCGGAGCGACTGGATGAAAAACCGATACGCCCCGAAGTCCGCGTCGATGGCCGGCTGGCGAGCGTCTGGACCTATTACGAGTTCGTGAGAGGGTCCGACTTCAGCCACTGCGGGACCGATGCCTTTCACTTCATCAAGGAGGACGGCCGCTGGATCATCGCAGGTCTCGCGTACACCGTTCAACGTGAGGGCTGCAGCCGCTGATCCGTCAGACGCTGACGGCGCCGCGGCAGCCGGTTGCCATCGCAGCTGTATCCGGTGATCTTCCGGGCTCACAATCGACAATTCTCACGCTTCGATCGATGCCTGGTGCGACCTACCTGCTGATCCTGCTCTACGCTCTCACGCATCCGGGTGCGCCCGCGCTCGCCCGTCCGCCGATCATCGCGCAACAGCCGCCGGCCTCGATCCGTGCGGAGCCACTCCTGCAGAGGACACTTCCCGGTGTTGTCCCGGTCAATCCGGAGCCGGCGCAGGCGGAGGAGGTACCGGACCGCTGGGCGGCCGCGGTGGACCTCGGTTTTGCGAGCTCCAGCGGCAACAGTGACCTGACATCGCTGACGACGGGCATCCGCCTGAAGCATCTGCAGACGAAGCTGTTCAAGCTCGAGTGGAGCATCGCGTTCCGGTATGGCGAGAGTCAGGGGACGGTCGTCGCGCGCAACCTGCAGAGCAAGCTGGATTTTGACGTCGGCCCGGCAGCCCGCGTGTCTCCGTTCGTGTTCGCCGCCGCCGAGCGCGACCCGTTCCGGAAGCTCGACCTGCGTGCGCGCACGGGGTCGGGCGTGAAGTACACGTTCTATCGCGAGAGCGCGGGCGAGGCGTCCGTCCGAGTGGCGGCGCAGTACAGCCGCGAGAACTTCATACCGGCGGCGGAGATGAGTCCGCGCACCGATGGCGCGTGGAGCATGGAGTTCAAGGGCAACCGCGGACTCGGTGAGAACGTGAAGATCGAGAACACGACGACGTTCACGCCTGTCTTCGACGATTTCGCGGACCACAACCTGGAAGTCGCATCAAAGGTCAGCTCCAGGATCTCGAAGCATCTGGCCCTGACGCTCACGCATGCGTACGGCTATGATTCCACCCCCGCCGAAGGCGTCGAGCGGACCGACCAGCGGTTCCAGGCGGGCCTGACCATCGACTTCTGACGAGAGGACCCATGGCGAACCGTACGGCGAAGTTCAGCACCACCCAGGGAGACTTCAGCATCGAGCTGTTCGAGGATCGTGCGCCGGTCACCACGAAGAACTTCATCGACCTCGTGGAGAAGGGCTACTACGACGGCCTCACGTTCCACCGCGTGATCGACGGCTTCATGATCCAGGGCGGCTGTCCCCAGGGCACCGGCACGGGCGGTCCGGGCTACAAGATCAGAGATGAGTTCCACCCCGAGCTGCGTCACGACGGCGCGGGCGTGCTCTCGATGGCGAATGCAGGCCCGAACACGGGCGGGTCGCAGTTCTTCATCACGCTCGCCGCAACGCCGTGGCTCGACAACAAGCATGCCGTGTTCGGCAAGGTCGTGAGCGGGATGGATGTGGTGGAGAAGATCGGCAAGGTCCGCACGGATTCGGGCGACCGTCCTGCGGAGCCGATCACGATGGACATCACGATCGAGTAGCTGCGGCGGCGCTGGAGACGGCGGGCTACGCCAGGAGCGGCCCGCCCTTCTCCAGCAATGCGCGCAGGCTCTCGCTGTCCTGCTGTGCGAGCTCGATCAGCGAGCGCTCGGGCACCGAGCGTCGGCCGCCGAGCGTGAACACACGCAGCACGCGCGCGCTCCGATACAGTTCCGCCGACACCTCCGGCAGTCCGATCAGTCCCGCGCGACCCTCGGGACCGAGCCGCAGCACCTCCCCCGACCGGCGCCGCACGAGCAGGTGCAGCCCGAACATCATCGACTTCTCCGGATAATCGATGAACACGGCGCCCGTATGCAGGCCGAGCTCGGCGGCAACGCGGTCCTCGACCCGCCGCTTCAGTGGCGAGTCTCCCGCGAGCCAGTCGCCGACCCGCGCTTCATCCAGCTCGGCTGCCGCCACTTCCGCGGCGCGCTTCGGCAGCTGCCGCTCGCGCAGGGCGCGGACGCCGGCCGCGACATCGGCCGCACCGGAAACGGCGCGGTCGCGCGCGCGCCATTCGAGCAGATGCATCAGCCCTTCGTCCGTCGCGCCGACCAGCTCCTCACCGCGCACCAGCCGATGCCTGAGAGCGTCCGACACGGCCCGCTTGTACAGCACCGTCGCGGCACGGACGGCATGATGCCAGTAAACGTTCCTGAACATCTGGTACTTCGCGAAGAGCAGTGACTCGAGGGCGGCGACACCCTTCTCGTGCACGCCGGTTTCCAGTCTGCCCGTTTGCGGGTCCGGCAGTACGGTCAGTGAGTGCAGCAGCCGGTCCACGTCAACGTCGCCATACGGCACGCCGCAGAAATGCGCGTCGCGCTTCAGGTACTCGATCTTGTCGAGGTCCAGGCTGCCGCTGACGAGGCCCTGCAGCGGATTGGACGACGCGCCCCGGATCAGCTCCTCCACGCGCGCGGGCGCGTCGCCGGCGACACTCTCGAGCACGTCGCGCACGTCGGGCTGCGAGAGGAATCGTCCGACGAGCTCTTCGTGGTGCCCGGGGATGCTGCCCTGTTCCAGCTCTTCGAGCGCGTGGGAGAAGGGGTAGTGACCGACGTCGTGCAGCAGGGCGGCGAGGGGAATGACCCTGCAGTCCGTCGGGTCGATCGACTCGAGCGAGCCGCGCTCGGTCAGCACCCCGAGTGCGCGCTGCGCGAGGTGATGCACGCCGACGGCGTGATCGAAACGCGTGTGCGTTGCGCCCGGGTAAACGAGGTGTGCGTGGCCGAGCTGCTTGATGTGCCGCAGCCGCTGAAACGTCGGGCTGTCGATGATGCGGCGGGCCACCGCATCCACCTGGATCGTGTCCCAGAGCGGATCGCGGATCGTTATCGCCTTCATGGACGCGGATGCGTCACAGGGTGAAGGTGCGGCATGGCCACTCCCTCACCCTGCATATCATCGGGGGCCGGCGTTGCGTACGGCTTCGCTCACGCCTTCGGCGAACTTGCCGAAATTGTCGCGGAACATGCCCGCGAGCTTCGCCGCGGCCGTGTCGTACGCGGCCGGATCGGACCAGGTGGAGCGGGGATCCAGCACTTCATCGGGCACGCCCGGCACGCTCTGCGGGATGTGCAGTCCGAACACGGGGTCGGGATGGGTCTTCACGTCGTCCAGCTCTCCACTGAGCACCGCCCGCACCATGGACCGGGTATAGGAGAGCTTCATCCGCGTGCCCGTGCCGAACGCACCGCCCGTCCAGCCGGTGTTCACCAGCCACACCTGCGCACCGTGCTGCGCGAGCTTCGCGCCGAGCATGTCCGCATAGACGGACGGCGGCAGCGGCAGGAACGGCGCACCGAAGCACGTGCTGAACGCCGCCTTCGGCTCCGACACACCGCGCTCGGTACCCGCGAGCTTTGCCGTGTAACCGGACAGGAAATGGTACATCGCCTGCTCGGGCGTGAGTTTCGAGATCGGCGGCATCACACCGAACGCGTCGGCCGTCAGGAACACCACATGGTTGGGATGTCCCGCCATCCCCTCCATCACCGCGGTCGGGATGAACGAGATCGGATACGAGGAGCGCGTGTTCTCCGTCACGGAGTCGTCATCAAAATCGACCTCGCGCGTGTTCTCGTCCATCGACACGTTCTCGAGGATCGCGCCGAAGCGGTTGCTCGCCGCATGAATCAGCGGCTCGCCCTCGGCGGACAGCCGGATGACCTTCGCGTAGTTGCCGCCCTCGAAGTTGAACACGCCGTGCTCCGACCAGCCGTGCTCATCATCACCGATGAGGCCGCGCTCCGGATCCGCTGACAGCGTGGTCTTGCCGGTACCGGACAGCCCGAAAAAGAGCGCGACATCGCCGTCCGGGCCGACGTTCGCCGAGCAGTGCATCGGCAGCACGTCCTCCTGCGGCATCATGTAGTTCATTACGGTGAAGATCGACTTCTTCAGCTCGCCGGCGTAACGCGTGCCGCCGATCAGAACGATGCGCTGCGAGAAGTCGAGCGCGATGAATGTACTCGTGCGCGTCCCGTGCCGTGCCGGATCCGCCTCCATCTCCGGCGCATGCAGCACGGTGAAGCCCGGCTCGAATCCGTCCAGCGCATCGGCCGGCGGATTGATGAACATGTTGTTGACGAAAACGGAGTGCCACGCGTTCGGACTGACGAAGCGAACGTTCAGGCGGTGGTCGGGATCCGCACCCGCCCACAGGTCCGAGACGAAGAGCTCCTGATCCGCCAGATGCTCCCGCACGTCATTCAGCAGGGCGGCAAAGTGGTCCGGCTCCATCGCCACGTTGACCTTGCCCCACCAGATCCGGTCCTCCGTCGTCGGCTCACGGACCACGAACTTGTCGTCGGGGGAGCGTCCCGTGTGCGGGGATGTCATCCCGACGAACGAGCCCGCGGCCGTCAAATGTCCCTCACCGCGCCGGACCGCGTGCTCCAGGAGCACCGGCGCGGAGAGATTCGTATGGACCGTCGCGCGGCTGTTGATGCCGTGCCGCGTCAGATCCGCTGTCGCTAATTCAGTTGCCACGTCCGCCTCTATGAGAAGGTATTCACAGACTGGCAAGCCTACGGGAAACGCGCGCCGCCTGTCAAGCACGGGAGCGGGCTGCCGGACGCCCCTCGGGGGATACCCTTTCCCTCGTCGTGGGCGCATCCTATTCTCCGCCGGTGTCTCGACGCATGGCCATCCCGCTTCTCCTCGCGCTGCTCGCAGCGCCGCTGCCGGCGCAGTCAATTGCCGGACAGGCGGACAGGACGATGCCCGCCGACTCCTGCGAGCTCGGCCGCATCAGCTATGTCTTCATCGACAACAACTCGATCTTCGACACCAGCGACACCGACGCCGGCCGCCGTTTCGGCTGGGCGTACCGCACGGCCAACGCACTGCATGTCAGGACGCGCGAGTGGGTGATCCGGCGGGAGCTGCTGTTCGGCACCGGCTCCTGCTACGACCCGTTCATGCTCGAGCAGACGGAGCGGCTGCTGCGCGGCTACAGCTTCCTCTCGAGCGTCGATGTTTTCGGGGTACGGCAGCCGGACGGCACATATCACGTCATTGTGAACACGCGCGACGATTGGAGCACCCGCCTGGACCTGCGCGTCGGCACCGACGACGGCGTCGGCCTCGAGGGCGTGCGCGTCGTCGAGGAGAACGTGCTCGGCTCCGGCCAGTCGCTCGGCCTGTTCTACTACGAGCGCGATGTCACGCGCGACTACGGCATCTCATACTTCACGCCGCAGATCCTCGGCACGCGCTGGGACCTGACCAGCGAGCTGGGGAAGACCCGCGCAGGTACGCTCGTACACCAGGAGGTGGCCTACCCTTTTGTCGGTGAGGTGAGCCGCTGGGCTGGTCGGCAGAGCTTCCGCCGCGAGGACCGGCTGTTCGATTACGTCATCGAGGACGATCCGGACCTGCGCTCGTCCCACGTCGTGCTGCCATTGCGCGAGCAGGCCTTCGACCTCTCTGTCATCCGGCGGATCGGGACGCGCGGCAACACGGCGCTCGTCGGTGCGGCGCTGAGCTATCAGAAGCTCAGCTATCCGGGTGCGATCGAGCTGGCCCCGCGCGGCGACTACGACCTGCGCGAGCCCGCGCACGACTCCCTGGCGGACCCGGTGCGCCGGCAGCGCCACGATCTGGACAACATCCGGGTGGTCGGACTGCTCGGTCATCGCAACGTCTGGTGGCAGCGCCGACGCGGCCTGGACAGCATGCGCGGTCAGGAGGACGTGCGGCTGGGCGCCGAGGCGATCCTCGGCGTCGGCCGTTCGCTGCGCTCCCTCGAGCCGGACGATGACCTGTACACCACACTGGCGCTCTACGCCGGTTTCGAGCTGGGCGATTTCCTGCTGATCGGACGCGGCCGCGTGGACGCGCGCCGCGATCTGCGCGCCGCCCCCGACATGCCGGAGTGGGAGGACATCTATCTGGAGCAGGAGGTTATGGGATACCTGCAGACCGGGTTCCTTCCGCGGCAGACGATCTTCGCGCGCGCCGCGCTGGCGGGTGGCTGGAATACGCGGACGCCGTTTCAGATGACGCTGGGCGGGCCCACGGGACTGCGCGGCTTCGACCGCGAGCGACTGCCCGGCGGCCGCCGTCTCGTCGCCACGCTCGAAGACCGTTTCTACATCGGCTGGCCCTTCCCGAACGTCCTGGACCTGGGGGGTACGGTCTTCGCCGATGCGGGCCGGATCTGGCCGGGCGATGCGCCGTTCGGCGCGGACTCCGGCTGGCGCGCGTCGGCGGGGCTGGGGCTGCGGGCCTCGTTTCCCGAGGGCAGCCGTTCCACGTATCGGATCGACATCGCCTGGCCGCTGGACCGCGGCACCGGCTTTGCCGACTTCCGCATCTCGCTTTCGGTGGGCGAGAGCCGCGGCCTGCACACGCGGCTGGCGGACGGGCAGCTGGTGCGATCCCGGACCCAGAATGTAGGCGGCGAGATCTTCACGTTCCGGAACTGATGAGGCCAACACTCTACGCCTCCGAATGGCTGATGCCCGTGACGTCGGAGCCGGTCCGGGACGGAGCGGTCCTGGTCGACGAGCAGGGCCTGATCGGCGCGGTCGGCCCGCGGGCGGACATCGAGGTCGGCGAGGACGTCGCGGTCGTTGACCTCGGGGCTGCGATCCTGCTGCCCGGTCTCGTGAACGTGCACGCACACCCGGAGCTCGCCGGCATGCGCGGGCTGCTCGAGGACCTGCCGTTCCATCAGTGGATCCCGAGGCTGCGCCGGGCGAAGGAGGGCGCACGCGCGGAGGAGGGCGACCTGGGCGCGGCCGCGCGCTGGACGTGTCTGGAGGCGATATCCGCGGGCGTGACGACGCTGGCCGGCACGGAGGACTCCGGAGCAGCCCTGGACGCCATGCGCGAGGCCGGCCTGCGCGGCATCGTGTATCGGGAGGTGTTCGGCCCCGCGCCGCGTCAGGCGCAGCCTGCGCTCCAGGACCTGCTGCAGAAGGTCGAGGCCATGAGGCGGAGCACGACCGACCTGGTGCACGTCGGCGTCTCGCCTCACGCCCCCTACACCGTGTCCGACGAGCTCTTCCGGCTGGTGGCATCCTACGCGACGGCGGAGCGTCTGCCCGTCGCCGTTCACGCCGCCGAGAGCGAAGTCGAAGCGCAGCTCGTCATCGACGGCGACGGCCCGTTCGCGGCAGGACTCCGCACGCGCGGCATCGATACGGCGCCACGCGCCGTGTCGCCCATCGCTCTCCTCGAGCAGACCGGCATCCTGGCCACGCAGCCGCTCCTGATCCACTGTGTGCGCGTGGACGCCGATGATGTACGTCGGATAGCCGATGCCGGAGCCGTCGTCGCTCACTGCCCCGTCGCGAATGCGCGGCTCGGCCACGGCATCGCGCCCGTTGTCGAGCTGGCTGCGGCGGGCGTGACGATCGGCATCGGCAGCGACTCCGTCGCGAGCAACAACCGCATCGACCTTCTGGAAGAGGCCCGCGTCGCGCAGCTGATGCAGCGCGCACGTCTGCGCTCGGCCGGCGCACTCACTGCAACGGAGCTGCTGCGCATGCTGACGCTGGATGGCGCGCGCGCACTCGGCCTCGACGGGCGCATCGGGTCGCTCGAGACCGGCAAGGACGCGGACCTCTGCGCCGTTCGCATCGATGCACCGCACACCCATCCCGTTCACGATCCCGCTGCCGCACTGCTGTTCAGCACGCGCGGCAGCGATGTCATCCTCACGGTCGTCCGCGGCCAGATTCTCTATCGCGACGGCCGCTTTTTCACGCTGGATCCCGACCGGCTGCGCGACCGCGTCGCCGCGGGTGCGCGGCGCATGGCCGCAGCACTCGAAGAACGCTGATGCGGCGGCGGCTCGAGCACGCCACCGAACTGCTCGACGCGCCGCACCACGACCGCGCCGAGCTGGAGCAGAGCCTCGACCAGGTCGCCGAGGTCAACCGCCTCCTCGGCGGCACGCGCGCCATGCTGCGCACCCTGGACCGGCTCACGCCTGCCGCCCGCAGCATCGACATTCTGGACGTCGGCACCGGCTCCGCCGACATCCCGCTCGCCATCGACCAGTGGGCGCTGCGCCGGTCCCTTGCCGTCCGCATCATCGCGACGGACATCCACCCCCAGATGCGCGACATTGCCGCCGACCGCACGCGCGCGATCGACTCCATTCGCATCGAGGCAGCCAATGCCCTCGACCTGCCCTACGACACTGACTCGTTCGACTTCGTGCTGCTCTCGCTCACGCTGCATCACTTCGAGCCCGATGATCAGGTCCGCGCGCTTCGCGAAGCCGCACGCTGCGCACGCCGCGCCGTCATCGTGAACGAGCTGGAGCGCTGTCTGCCGAATATCGCCGGTGCTCGGCTGCTCGCGCGCACGCGCTGGCGCGGCAACCGGCTCACCCGCCACGATGGACCGCTGTCCGTCATGCGCGCGTTCACGAAGCTGGAGCTGGCGGACATGGCCGGGGCCGCCGGACTGCCCGTCGCGTGGGTGAAGAGGCATTTCTTCTACCGGCTGGTCATGGTCGTGGAACCAGTCGCGACACCTCCATCACTGATCCCGCGTGGATCGCCACCGTCTCCTCCACCACGCCGCCGTACCCGCCGCCCATGACCAGTGCGAGCGGGACACCGCTGTCCCGGCACGCGGCGGTCACGATCCGGTCCCGCTCCCGCAGCCCCTCCATGGACACGCTCAGCCGGCCCAGCCTGTCACCCTCGTACGGATCGGCACCGGCGACGTAGTAGACGATGTCCGGGGCGGTATCCATGGCAGCGTTCACCCCGCGCCTGACGGCATCGAGGTACTCGTCGTCGCCCGCACCGTCCGGCAGCGCGATGTCGAGGCTTCCGCTCACCTTCCGGAACGGGAAATTGTTGCCGCCGTGAACCGAGAACGTGAATGCGTTGCCATCGCCGTCGAAGATCGCCGCGGTGCCGTTTCCCTGATGGACGTCGCAGTCGATTATGGCGCAGCGGCGGGCGCGGCCTTCCGCTTGCATGGCCCGGAAGGCTACAGCCACATCGTTGAACACACAGAAGCCCTCCCCGTGGTCGCTGAAGGCGTGGTGCGTGCCGCCGGCGAGGTTTGCGCCGGCGCCGTCGGAGAGGGCGGCCCGGGATGCAGCGATCGTCGCACCGACGGAGCGGCGCGAACGCTCGACCATGGCTGCAGACCAGGGAAAGCCGATGCGCCGGACCTCGGCCGGATCGAGCGTGCCGGTGACGACACGGTGCAGATAGTCGGCGGTATGCACCCGCAACAGCTCGCCGTCCGTCGCGGCCTCCGGCACCAGCAGCGCGGCGGCAGGCAGACAGGCCGCGATGCGCTCCCGCAGCAGCGCGTACTTCTGCATCGGGAAACGGTGGCCGGCGGGCAGCGGCAGCACGAAATGATCGGCGTAATAGATCTTCATCCCGCGCAATTTCCATGATCCAGGAGACGGACACAACGTGACGCGCCGTCCTGCCGACGTGATCATCGTGGGGGCCGGTCCGGCCGGTGCCCTGACGGCGCTGCTGCTGGCGCGCGCGGGCGTCGATGTGCTGCTGCTCGACCGCGCGGCATTTCCGCGCGCGAAGGCCTGCGGCGACTGCCTGAGCATGGGCGCGACCGCCCTGCTGCGCCGGAACGGTCTCCTCGACCGGCTGCTCAGGGCGCCGCATGCGCTGCTTCGCGGCTGGCGCATCGTCGCGCCCGATGGCTCGGCGTTCGATGCGCATTTCGAAGCGGGAGCTCATGCACGCGTCGCTGACCCGCGCACATCCCGCGCGATCTCCAGCGGGAGCGACAACGGACCGGAGCTCACACGCTGCGCACTGTCCGTGGAGCGCGCAATATTCGATGCGCTCCTCGTCGAGGCCGCGCTCGACGCCGGGGCGCGCTTCGAGCAGCAGGCTGTCACCGATCTCGCATACGATGCACACGGCCGGGTGAGTGGCGTGCGCACGCGCACCGGCCCGATCCCCGCGCGCGTGACCGTGGGCGCCGATGGACTGAGGTCGGTCGTCGCAACGCGACTCGGCGCGCGCGCGCCCGGTGCACTGCGCAAGCTGTCGCTCACGTTCCACCTCCCGGTGGACGGTGTCGGCGATGCGGGCGAGATGCACGTCGGCCACGGTGTCAGCGCCGGTGTCGCGCCCGTGGACAGTCACGGCATGTGCAATCTTACGCTCGTCGCCGACGCACATCGCTTCGGCAGGGCGGCGGCGGCCGATGGACACGCGTTCGCCTTCGCTGCGTTCGAATCCCTCCCTCTGCTGCGCGGCCGCGTCCCCCGCTCCGCGCTGCGTGACGCGTCCTGGCTGGCGAGCGGGCCGTTCGACCGGCCCGTCCGTCGCGTCGCGTTCGACGGCGCCGTGCTCATCGGCGATGCAGCTGGCTATTACGATCCGTTCACGGGCCAGGGTGTCCATCAGGCTCTCGCGTCCGCCGAGCTGCTCGCGCCGTCCATCCTCGCAGCCCTCGACGCAGGCGATCCGAGCGCCGCCTCATTCAGCGGATACGTCCGGTCGCGCGCGCGGCTGCTGCGCGGCGCGCGCTTCGTTCAGCACGGCATCGACCACGTCCTGCGGCGGCCGGCAACGGCCAACCGTGCGATCGCGCGCATCCGCCGGGCTCCCGACTTCGCACGCACCATCATCGCCGTAACCGGCGATGTGGCGCCGGTGCGCTCGCTGTTCTCGCCCCGAATCCTGTCCGGCCTGCTCATCCCCACCGCTATCCCGGAGAACACTGCATGACCATCGTGGACGAACGCATCATCTCGGCACCACCCGATCTCTGCTACCGCGTCGCCGCCGACGTCGAGTGCTGGCCCGACATTCTGCCGCACTACCGACTCGTGCGATACCACCAGCGCAATGCGACGGGTGACGGCCGCGTCGAGATGTCCGCCTGGCGCGACTTCGCCGGTCCGCTCCGTTACCCGACATGGTGGCTCTCGGACATGCGGCTCGCTCCCGGCGAGCCCGCCATCTATTTCGTCCACATCGACGGCATTACACGCCGCATGGATGTGAAGTGGTCCTTTCAGCCGCACGCTGACGGTACTCATGTCCGCATCACCCACGCTTGGGACGGTCCGCGCTGGCCGATCATCGGCGGCTTCGCATGGAAGCGCGTGATCGGACCCCACTTCGTCAGCTTCATTGCCGCACGCACACTCGCCGGCGTCGCGCGCGAGGCGGAACGCCGGAATACGACGTCAGGCCACACGCACGCAACGCCGGAGACTCACGATGCATGAGAACGCGAACACCGCCGATCTGCCGCGCGATCGCCATCGCGTCGCCGTCACCGGTATCGGTCCGATTACCGCCGTCGGCACAGGTGCCTATGACTTCTGGGAGGGGCTGCGGCGCGAGCGCTCGCCCGTCCGCCGCATCACCCGCTTCGATGCGAGCGTATGGCGCTCGCAGATCGCGGCCGAGGTGGACGGGTTCGAGCCGGGCGACTACATGGACACGAAGCTCGCGCGCCGCCTCGATCGCTTCTGCCACTTCTCCATCGCCGCCACACGACTCGCCCTTGCCGACGCAGCACTCGACACCAGCCGTGTCGAGCTCGATCGCGTCGGCGTCCAGATGGGCTCCGCACTCGGCGGCTCCGCCAACGCCGAGGTGCAGGCCGGAACACTCTACAGCGGGGACATACGGGGCGTGGATCCGCGTGTCGCTCTCACCACGTTCGTCGGCGCGGCCAGCTGTTCAGTCGCCATCGAGTTCGGTTTCACCGGGCCCAACTCCACCAACGCCATGTCCTGCGCTTCCGGCACCATCGCCGTGGGCGAGGGATTCCGCCTCATCCGCGAGGGCGCCGCGGATGTCGTGATCGCAGGCGGCATAGAAGCGCCCCTCGCACCGCTGTGCTTCGGCGCGTTCGCGCTCATCCGCGCAATGTCCACCCGCAACGCCGATCCCGAGCACGCGTGCCGCCCATTCGAACGCTCCCGCGATGGCTTCATCATGGGCGAAGGCGCATGCGCACTCGTCCTCGAACGCTGGGATCACGCAGTCGCGCGCGGCGCACGCATCTACGCTGAGATCGCCGGCTACGGCACCACGAACGATGCCTTCCACATGGCCGCACCGCGCCCTGACGGATCCCAGGCCGCTCGCGCCATGGCCATTGCGCTCCGCTCCGCCAACGTCCGGCCCGACGAGATCGACTTCGTCAGCCCCCACGGATCCTCCACACCGCTCAACGACAGCACCGAGACCCAGGCCATCAAGACCGTCCTCGGCGACCGGGCCTACCAGATCCCCATCTCCGGCAGCAAGCCCTTCCACGCCCATGCCCTCGGCGCCTCCGGCGCCATCGAGGCCGCCCTCTGCTGCCTCGCCATGCACCACCAATGGCTCCCGCCCACCCTCAACCAGGAGTGCCGCGACGACGACTGCGACCTCGATTACGTGCCCAACCACGGCCGTAACGCCGCACCCCGTACGGCTTTGTCCAATTCCTTCGGGTTCGGCGGCATCAACGCCGCACTCGTGCTCAAGCACGCCTGAACCCGCCGTCCGCACGGCCGCCGCGGCCGCGGCCCGCAGTAGTGGCGCGGTATTCGCATCGCCACTGATGTTCCGGCCGTGCGCCAGATGTTTCATGGCTCCGCACGGCTGGCGGTGGCAAAAAGACGCGTTCGTTGCTATTCTGCCATCACGTCGTCGGACTCGTCGCTGGCAATCTTCTTGCGAAGATCCCGCGCGACCGGCGACGACGACGCTCGACACAGTGTCGGGCGCAGCGTCGCATTTCGTGAGGAAGACACATCCA
>DATHVW010000033.1:0-15055 GCA_035461085.1 Longimicrobiales bacterium
GACCATGCTTCGTCGACACTGCCATTCAGCCTGAGCAGATGCGTCACCCCCGGCTGAACGGAAAACCCTTCCTCGCGCAGGACATCTTCGTCCAGCATGAAGTGGCTCAGCTCCAGGTGGAGCACACCGGTGACGCCAAGAAGCCGCGACAGGCCCCGCACCAGCTCCCGCTGATCCACGTCCCGCGCCACCAGTGGTCCCATGAAGTTCGTGCCCGTGCCGCCCAGAGGGCTGCCGTGAATGGGCAGGAACATCTTCCGGATCAGAAGTCCGCAATGATAGCCAATGTGCTCGCCATCCTGCTCGAGCGCATAGTACTGGATCCGGCCGCTCGGATGGATGTCCAGCACGTGGTCGAGCCATGCGCTCTCATGGAACAACGTCTTGGTATCATACTGCCGGATCCGATCGTCCCAGTCAGCGGGACGGCCGGGCAGAAGCCTGAATTCGATCATGTGCTCGCGAGTTCGCGTGCGCGGACCCGCCGCATGCGGATCCGATCTACTATGTGCGCAGCCTCGAGCCTGGCCTGGCGCCAGGTGGAGAGCGTCGGTACGGACCGCGTCGCCGCCAGGTGATCCAGCAGCTCGGATGCAGGCACAAACCACCCCGGCAGTTCCGCCATATACCGCAGCGAGTCCTCCACCTGCGCGTCCACCCGGCCGTTCTTGACGAACCCCTTGCCCAGGTGCGTCGACAGGATGCTGTATCCGCCCGCGGCATGCAGTGCCTCGATGCTCGAGCGCGTCACCAGCCGGTTGAAGCCCCTCAGGTCAGGCGCGTCCGAGGTCGTGAACCACGTCTTCACGTAGCGCGTCGATCGCACACGGTACGGCCCGTGCACCGGTAGCGACCCCGTGTTCAGCGTCCCGAACGCGAAGCTCCGCACGTAGTCGAACCGGTCCCGGCAGATGTCGCCCCAGAACCACGGCGTGCCCTCGCGATCCCCGCGGTAGCGCGGCTTTCCCTTCATTCGTCCGTAGAGCCGCAGCGCCAGGCTCAGCCCCGGCGTCCGGTACCGGTCCGCTCCCCAGTACAGGTTCTCCAGATTCTGGCCATGGTTGCAATGAAGCCGCGGCTCCACACCCAGCTCATCCCGCAGAACCGCCAGACCGCGCTGCGTCCGCTCGCGCGTGCTGCTCTCCATGGTCGCACCGTGAAACGCGATCTCGAAGCCGCGCCGCTCCAGATCCCGCACGAACTCCAGGTATGCCGTGTCCGCCAGCGTCTCCGCCGCGAAGAACAGGCGGCTCCCCTCCGGACAGTCCACCGGCCACACCGTCTTCGTCGTCCGATACCCCAGCTCGTGCAGCAGATCGTAGATCGGCTTCACGTTTTCCACCGTGGCGTCGTCCGTGTCGTCCAGAATCGTGAATGCGAACGTGCGCCCGGCCGGGTACCGTCCTCCTCCGTCCGGCGCCTGCCCTGCCTCCGGCAGCGGACTCGCAATGTGCGGCATCGCCATTTGGCTGTCTGTGATTATTCTCGACTCGTCCTGCCTCGCTCGAAGCCTGACTGTTGGCAGCTTCCGGACCGCCCTCGTCCATCACTCGACGACCCGGAATTCCCGTCAATGCAAGGGATTCCGCGGGCCAGCCCCCTCGCTTCGCCGAATTGTGGCAGCTGCGCCACAGGCCAGACGTTGCGGTAACGCAACACCTAACCGCTCGGTCACCTCCATGGCGAGTGTCAACCCTCGTAAATCACGACTCCAGGCGGTATTCCACGAGGTCTGAATCGTGCTACATTCGGGGGAGACCGAAGCACCCAGCCGAACATGGACCATTGAACGCACAGGCACGGACCATCGCGGCGCAGCCCGCCGGCCGCAAGCGGAAAGAAGTCGGGCGCTTCTTTCCGAAGGGGGATCTGCGAACGCTGCACCCGAAGGCGCTCTGGGGTTACGTCAGAACGCAGCCGCTGTCGTTCTGGATGCTGAACATCTACGTGTTCTTCGAGTATGTTCGGCCGCAGCAGATCTACCGATCGATGGGCACGCTGCCGTACGCGCAGGTCAGCCTGCTGGGCGCCGTGGCCTTTCTGTTCATGGAGGGACGGCGGCTGAAGAAACCGCTCGCCACGGACTACGCCCTCATGGCGTTCACCGGGATCATCCTGCTGTCCTCGGTGACGGCGGTGCGTCCCGATGCATCCATGGACTCGATGCAGCTGTGGATCAACTGGCTGCTGCTCTACTTTCTGCTGGTCAATATCGTGGACACGGAGAAGCGGTACTTCGTGTATTTCGTGGCGTTCCTGCTGTACAGCTTCAAGATGTCGCAGCACGGGATGCGGGGATGGATAGAGCGGGGGTTCAGCTTTACGAGCTGGGGCATGTCAGGAGCCCCCGGCTGGTTCCAGAACTCGGGCGAGTTCGCCATCCAGATGGCCATCTTCGTTCCTCTCAGTCTGTACTTCTACCTGAACCACCGGCACGGCTGGGGATGGAAGATGAAGCTGCTGGTGATCCTCATGCCCATCTCGGCGGCCATGAGCATCATGTCCAGCTCCTCTCGTGGAGGCATGCTGGCCATGGCCGGTGTGATGGCGTGGCTGGTGCTCCAGTCAAAGAAGAAGGTCAAAGGCGCATTGATCGCGGCCGTGGCCGGCGGGATCATCCTCGTGGCGCTCCCGCAGGAGTTCAAGGACCGGTTCGATACGATCGGCGAGGACGAGACTTCCATCAACCGGCAGAACTATTGGGATTTCGGCAAGGAGATCATGCGGGAGCGGCCGGTGCTGGGCATCGGCTACGCGAACTGGCTGACCTACTACCACGCCCGGTTCGGCTACGGGGCGTTACCGCACAACATCTACATCGAAGCGGGCGCGGAGCTGGGGTACACGGGTCTGGTCGGATTCATTGCGCTGATCGGGGCCACGCTCTGGGTGAACAGGAAAACCCGTCGGGCCGCGCGCAAACTGGGCAGGGACGGGGAATGGTTCGCGGGCACGGCGCTCGGTCTGGACGCGGCCATGGTGGGGTTCCTCATCGCCGGCACATTCGTGACGGTACTGTACTACCCGTTCTTCTGGATGAACCTGGCGATGACGGCCTCGCTGCACCATTCGGTGCAGCATACGCTGTCGCAGCGCCGGCGCGCGCACCTGGCGGAGCTGGCGGCCCGGCGGACGTCACCCGCCGCCCTTGCCGGGCCGGGACGCTGAGGCATGCCGAACGTCCTGCACCTGATAAACACGGCGGGACCGGGCGGAGCCGAGACGGTGTTCGAGAACATCGTCCGGTATCTCCCCCGCGACCGGTGGCGGTCCGTGCCCGTAGTCCGGAACGAAGGGTGGCTGCCGGACCGTCTGCGGGAGGCGGGGCACGAGCCCGTGATTCTCGGGAGCCGGACACGGCACGACGTCGCCTACTACTCGGCGCTGCGATCTCTCATCCGCGAACGCGGAATCGATCTCGTGCACGCCCATTACTTCGGGCCGGCGGTCAGCGCCGGCCTGCTGGGGCTGCTGTGCGGCATTCCGGCAGTCGCAACGCTGCACGGGACAGGCGATCTTTCGCCGAACGAGAGCTTCCGCGCACTCAAGCTCGCCGCCGTACGCCGCGGCGTGACACGGCTGATCTTCGTGTCCGCACCGCTGCGTGACTCCTACCTGCCGCGGCTGGGCATCGACCGGCGTCGCGCCGTGGTGATCCCGAACGGCGTGGAGCCGCACTTCTTCCGGCCCACCGTGTCACGTGCGGTGCGGGCCGAGATCGGCGCCGGGCCGGAGGATTTCGTCATCGGCAGCGTCGGCAACATCCGGCACGCAAAGGGCTACGACCTCCTGCTTCGTGCCGTGGCGGAGCTGATCCCCGAGCTGCCGCACCTGCGTCTCGTCATCGCCGGCGACGACGGTGCAGGCCTGAAGCGCGATCTGGACGCGCTCAGCAGCCACCTTCGTCTCTCGGGCCGCGTGCACTTTCTCGGCTTCCGGCCCGATGTGCGGGACGTGCTGTCCGCGCTCGATCTCTTCGTGGTCAGCTCCCGCACCGAAGGCTTCTCCATCGCCGCCGTGCAGGCCATGGCTGCCGGCCTGCCTGTCCTCGCCACGCGCTCCGGCGGTCCCGAAATGATTCTGCAGGACGGCATGTCCGGCGTGCTCGTCGGTGCCGATTCCCCGACCGCCCTTGCGGACGGTATTCGACGGCTTTACCGCGACCCCGAGGAGCGCCGACGCCTGGCCCTGACGGGCCGCGAGAGCGCCGCGTCACGCTTCACGGTCGAGGAGCAGGTTCGTTCCTACGCGCTGATATACGAGGAGTGCCTCTCCGGCCAGGGACCAAAACCCGAGCTGCCGTTCACGTTCGAGCCGGCCGCGGTACCCCGGTGAGCAGCATCAGCGTCGTCATCCCCACGTACAACCGCGCGGAGCTCCTCGTGCGCACCGTGCGATCGGTCCTGGCTCAGAGCACGCCCGCGACGGAGATCCTGGTCGTCGATGACGGATCGACCGATCACACGCCCGACGTCTGCCGCGAGTTCCCCGAGCCCGTGCGCTGCATACGCCAGGACAACCGCGGGCTGCCTGGGGCGCGCAACCGCGGCATCACGGAAGCGCGCGGCGAATGGATCGCGCTGTGCGACTCCGACGACCTCTGGCACCCGCACAAGCTCGAACGCCAGCTCGCCGCCCTGGACGCCACGGCCGGCGCCGTCTGCTGTCTCACGGGCTGCGAACGCATCGACGGTGATGACCGCCCCATCTCCGGCGACACGTCCGGCTGGCAAGCCGTATTCGGCGTGTTCAACGATATGGGGACGACGCCCGACGAGTGGTTCGCCCGGTGGCTCGACGCCCGGAATCTCGAGATCGACGGGCGCACGATTCGGGTGTATTCCGGTGACGCGTTCGCCATGCTCTTCGCCGGCAACATCGCCCTGCCCTCGTCCGCCCTCATCGCGCGCCGGGCATTCGACGAAGCAGGGCTCTTCGACGAGACGTTCCGCGTGGCGGAAGAGACCGAATTCTTCCACCGGCTGACCGCACGGTTTCCCATTGCGGTTCTCATGGACGACCTCGTCGGCTATCGGGTCGGCCACTCGTCGATCGTTTCCACCGCCACCATCCGGCTGATCGAGAACGCTCTCGAGAGCAACCGCCGCGCAGGTCTGCTGCGGCCGCGCATGAACGACATCGAGGCCGCCGCGCAGGCCGACGGGCGGCGCCGCCTCCAGCGCCGCCTCGCCCGCGCACGCCTCACGTTCCTGGATCGCGCCGGCGCCCGCGCCGCGGCACTCGATGCGTTCCGCGACCACCGCTCGCCCTACCTGGCAACGCTCGTCGCCGCCACGTGGCTGCCCGAGTCCGCACTCCGCGGCATGCACGGGGCCAAGCGCCTCGTCCGCGCGCTGACCCGTCGCTCGGCCTGAGCCGCCCATGAGTAAACGCGTGCTCGTCACGGACGGCGAGGAGCGCTCGGCACTCGCCGTCGTCCGGTCTCTCGGGGCCGCGGGCCATACGGTCTTCGTCGCGGCGAAGCGGCGCCGGTCTCTCGCCGGCTCCTCGCGTTTCGCCACCGACTGCGCGGCGGCGCCCTCCCCGCTCGAGCAGCCGGTCGCCTTCCGCACCGCGGTGCGCGACCTGATCCGGCGCTGGCACATCGATGTGCTGCTGCCCATGTCCGAGCCCGCGCTGCTCGCCCTCCTGCCCCTTCGCGGCGAGCTGGGCGTGGACCTGCCCTTCCCCGACTTCGATCGCTTCCGCCACATCTGCGACAAGGCCGCCGTCATGGACGCCGCGCGCCGTGCCGGCATCAGGGTGCCCGCTCAGCACATTATCGAAGCCCCGTCCGGAGACGCCCTGCTCCCCGACGACCTCGCGTTTCCGCTCGTGATCAAGCCGGCTCGCTCCGTCACAGGCGACACCGCCTCGCGTCGCAAACGTTCCGTCGTCCACGTCTCCGGACCCGTTCAGCTCGAGCGCGCCCTTGCCTCCTTCTCCGCCGACGCGTACCCGATCCTCGTGCAGCAACGCGTCGTCGGGCCCGGCATTGGCATCTTCGTGCTCCTCCGCGACGGACGCCTCGACGCCGCCTTCTCGCACCGCCGCATCCGTGAGAAGCCACCCTCCGGCGGCGTCAGCGTCTTCCGCGAGAGCATCCCCCTCGATCCCGATCTGCTCGACCGCTCCCTCGCCCTCCTCCGCGAGTTCGACTGGAGCGGCGTGGCCATGGTCGAGTTCAAGATCGATCAGGACTCCGGCGAGGCGTTCATCATGGAGATCAACGGCCGATTCTGGGGCTCCCTCCAACTCGCCATCGACGCTGGCGTCGACTTCCCCCGCCTTCTCCTCGAGCCGCCCGCCCAGCCTGTGTTATCATATAGGCCCGTGCGCAGCCGATGGGAATGGGGCGAGGTCGATCACCTCATCGCGCGCATGCGCCATAGCACGGCGCGGCTCAACCTCCCCCCCGAGTCGCCGGGGCGAAGCCGCGCGCTCCTCGATTTCCTGGCCGCATTCCGGCCAGGAAACTCACTCGAAGTCCTGCGCGCCCGCGATCCGCGGCCCTTCATCCACGAAACGCGGTCATGGTTCGGACGAGGATAAAATCAGTGGCGCCAAGGCCTTGCGCAGACGACCACCGCCATTCTGGCGGTTGCGCTCCGCCCACATGCGGTGCGGCGCAGCTACACTTCACACCCCAATTTCGCGACGAACTGTAGCATCGACGCCGCGTAGACTTGGGCACGCCCCTTGAACCGTCGTGCGCGGCTACTCCGACAATGAATCCAGGGCAACGCTGCCAGATGACTGCAGGCGTGGAAGTCGAACGAGAGAAGAACCCGGTGCGCGACGAATTCCGCACTGTTGGCCGCCATACCGTCGTGTACGGTACGGGCGTAATTCTGGGGAAGCTCGCCAGCTTCCTCATGCTGCCCATCTACACGCGCTTCCTCAGCACGGCCGATTACGGCGTGCTGGAGCTGCTGGCCATGACCATCGATGTCATCTCGATGATCGCGGGGATCGGGCTGGCCGGAGGCGTGTTCAAGTTCTACGCGGAATTCGACAAGGCCAAGGACCGTCGCGAGGTCATGAGCACGGTGGCGCTCGGCACGCTGGGTTTGTCGATGTGCACCGCGCTCGCGGGTTTCGCGTTCGCAGAGCAGATCAACGGCCTGGTATTCCCGGATGGCGGCAACCCGCAGTATTTCAGGATATTCTTCCTGATCTACTTCTTCCAGTCGGCGGGAGCGCCGGCGATGCTGCTCTTGCGCATCCAGGAGCGCTCGACAGCGTTCGTGGCGGTAAACCTCGCCAAGCTGCTGTTCTCGCTGTCGCTGAACATTTACTTCGTGGTCGTACGCGGCCTCGGCGTGCCGGGTGTGCTGTACGCGAACCTGATCGTATCGGCCACGACCGCGGTGGTGCTCAGTGCGTACACCTTCAGCCAGGTCGGCTTCTCGTTCTCCATGCCGAAGTTCCGGCAGATGTCACGGTTCGGTGCGCCGCTGGTGGTAGTGTCCGTGAGCAGCTTCATTCTCACGTTCTCGGATCGGTACTTCCTGAATTACTTCGCGAGCACCAGCGATGTCGGGATCTACGCGCTCGCGTACCGCTTTAGCTTCGTCCTGTCGGCGCTCACGGTGATGCCCTTCCAGCAGGTGTGGGAGCCACGCAGGTTCGACATTGCCAGGAAACCGGAGGCGGGCGCCATCTACAGACGGATGTTCTTCTACTATTCGCTGGCTCTGCTGGGTGGCGGCACGGTGATGGTCGCGCTGATCAAAGATTTTCTGACCATCATGGCCGCCCCTGAGTTCCTGCCTGCGTATCGGGTCGTGCCGCTCATCGTGGTCGTCACGGTCATTCAGCAGTGGACGACGTACTCGAACCTGGGTCTCTACCTGCGGAACAGGACGAGCCTGCTGGCGTGGGCGTCCCTCACGGCGGTCGCTGTGGCATTGACGCTGAACTGGCTGCTGATTCCGCGGTTCGGCATCTTCGGTGCCGCGTGGGCGACGGTCGGCGCGTACGTGATCCGGTTCGGCATCATCTACGCACTCTCCCAGGCCCATTACCGCATCGATTACCCATGGGGGAAGGTGAGCGTCCTCGGCGCCACCTTCCTCCTCGTATGCGTGGTTCGCCTCAGCATTTCGCCGGCCTCGCTCACGTTGTCGCTCATGCTCAGTCTCGGTCTCGCCGCGGTTGCGCTCACCTTCATCTATCTGCAGCTGCTGAGTCGCTCCGAACGCGCAACCATCATCGGTACGCTCGGCCGTGTGCGGCTCAGGCGAGCACTTTCGACACAATGACCGGTAACCCGACCCGACTTGACGGCGCGCGGTCCTTGCGCGCGCAGCTGAAGCTGCTGCTCTTCCGAGTGCTTGAGCGGCTGCTTCCCGTGCGCCATGACCTGTGGTGCTTCTGCACATGGGGCACCTACTACCACACGCTGGACAATCCGCGCGCAGTGTTCGAGTGCGTCAAGGACAACCCTTCCATCCGGAAAATCGTTCTCCAGCGCAACGCGCAGGATCACGGCCCGCGCGAAGGGGTGAATGTCGAGTTCGTCGACGCCGCCTCCCTTCGGGGCATGTACCTCTTGGCCCGCTCCGGCGTGGTGCTGCTGGGCTACCGGATTGCGGCCATGTCGGGGTATGCTCACCTGCTGACGTGTAAGCACATGATCATCCAGCTGTGGCACGGTATTCCGCTCAAGAGGATCGGCCGTCTGTATCCGCAGGAAACCGGCTGGGAGCGCGAGGCCGCGCTATATTCCGCCACCGTCAGCTCATCGCCGGACGATCGCAATGTGATGCGGCAGGCCTTTGCTCCGCTTCCACTGGAGCGAGTCTGGATGAGCGGCCTCCCCCGCAATGCGACCATCACAAAGCCGGAGGGGGCACTGCCCGCGGACTATCGCCGCACGCTCGACGACGTGCGCGCGCGGCTCGGCGGCCGGAGGCTCGCGCTGTATGCGCCGACGTGGCGCGATGCCGGACTCGAGCACTACGCGTTCTCGGACGACGAGGCGATCGCGCTCGAACAGTTCCTGCGCGATCACAACGCCGTGCTAGGCGTCCGTGGCCATTCCAACGTCAGGTTCAGCGACGCGTATACCCGCGAGTACGCCACCGATGCGGTGTTCAACGTGAGTGACGTGCCCGACGCCAATCTGCTCTTGCGCCTGGCTGATGTCCTGGTGACTGACTACAGCAGCATCTACATCGACTACCTGCTGACCGACCGACCCGTGATTCACTTCGCGTATGACCTAGAGTCGTACTGCGCGGGGCGCGGTCTGCTGTACGAGCCGGAGCACGCGTTCGCCGGACCCGTGGCTCGAACGTTCGACGAGCTTCTCACCAGCCTGGACGAGGCTCTTTCGCAACCGCAGGTGCACGCGGACCAACGTGCTCGATCCAGAAAGTTGTTCCATCAACACGAAGGCGATGCGGCCGAAGAGGCCACCAGCCGGATCTGCGAGCTCGCCGGCATCGCCTCTCGCGCTTCCCTGCGAACGGCCTCGATCATAATGACCCGCGAACACAATGTTTCCGAGTATGGCGCACAGCCGCACGGGATGAGAAGGTATACATGAAGAAGGTGATTACATTCGGCACGTTCGATGTGCTGCACATCGGTCACGTCAGCATCCTCGAGCGCGCGCGCAGCCTCGGCGACTACCTAATCGTCGGCGTGTCTTCGGATGAGCTGAACCGGCGCAAGAAGGGTCGGTCACCGGTGTACTGCCAGGAGCATCGGATACAGATCATATCATCGCTTCGCTGTGTGGATGAGGTGTTCGTTGAGGAGTCGCTCGAAAAGAAGGCAGAGTACATCGCACGGTTCTCCGCGGACCTGCTGGTCATGGGAGACGACTGGAAGGGCCGATTCGACGAGATGCGCGAACTCTGCGATGTCGCCTACCTGCCGCGTACGCCATCGATATCCACGACCGAGGTGATCGAGGTCGTGAAGGCACTGCCATGATCGGGAGCGGCGCCGCCTACGACGTCGCGACAGACGCGACACGAGCCGCCGTGCAAGGCCCGCCGCCCGGGCGCGCAGGGGCAGGCCTGGGTGTGTGCATATACCAGCGGTACCTTCCTCCGGACGCCAGCGGTGCCGGCAAGCAGGCCGTCACGTTGGCGAAGGCGCTGCGTCGCCGAGGCGTTAATGTCGTACTCCTCGGAGACGCGAATTCCCGCTCGGCGCTTCCGTCGTCCCTGGATGGCGTGCCGGTACGATGGGTACGCACCCGCGAGCGGGGGTACTATGCACTTGTGGTGTACTGGCTGCGCATCGCCCTCCAGCTGCTCCGCCTTCAACGGCGCTTCGACGTGCTCCACATCCACTCCGCGGCGTTCGATCAGGCAGGCGCAATCCTGATCGCCCGCGTGCTAGGCAAGCGCGTTCTCGTGCGCTCCAGTCTTCAGGGCGAGTTCGCGGGCTTGAGCAAATCCCGCAGCGGACGCCTGCACCGTCGCTGGCTTCAGTTCTGTCAGCGATTCGTGGTGTTGAGCCGGGAACTCGCGGCCGAGTTCGCCGCAGCGGAACTGCCCCTGGATCGGCTCGAATGCATCAGCAACGGCGTCGATACCTCCTTGTTCCATCCCGTTGAACAACCCGCGAAGCAGCGTCTCCGCGAGGAACTCGCCCTCCCCCTGCACGCGCGAATCGTTGTCTTCCACGGCGTATTCATCGAGCGCAAGCGGCTGTGCTGGCTGGTCGAACACCTCGGCCCTGTACTGAAGGAACGCAACCTCGTGCTGCTACTGGTCGGCGGCGCCGCCCGTGACGAACCAGAGACGGGGTACGCCCAGCGGCTGACTGAGATCATTGCGCGCAGCCCCGCGCGCGAGCGCATTCTCATCCGGCCTGCCACGCCGGAGGTGCATCGCTACCTCCAGGCTGCGGACCTCTATATCCTCGCGTCGAATGCCGAGGGCATGCCGAACGCGCTGCTCGAAGCCATGGCCTCGGGTCTCGTCCCCATCGTCAATCGAAGCAGCGGCGCGAACGATGTGGTCCGGGATGGCGAAAACGGCCTTTTCTTTGACGTAGGCAATCCTCCCACTCTGCATTCGGCGCTCGAACGCTGCCACGCGGATCGCGACCTTGCACGCCTGTCCGAGGGCGCGCTGGCCCGGATCGGCGAGCGATTCGACATCGCCGTGGTGGCCGACCGATTCGTCGCCATGTACGAGAGCATGGCGTCACGCACGGTGAGGCGCGCGTGAACGGCCCACGCGAGATCCGCTTGGCCGGACGCGCGACGCATGTCACCAGGGTGACATCTCCCGAGCGCCGCGTGCGGGTCGCGCACGTGCTGGCGCCCGCCACCTGGGGCGGGCTCGAGAGCGTCGTGCAGGGACTCGCCGCCGCACAGGCGCGTCGCGGGCACCAGGTCAGCGTGTATGCCACCGTGTCTTCCGCCGATCATCCGTTCGTGGACCGCGCCCGCCGCGACGGCGTGTCCGTGCACCCCATCGTGCTGCCGGGGCGTGCATACCTCGCCGAGCGCCGGGCCATCAATGAGCTCGCGGCACGCGACCTCGTTGGTGTCGTCCACACGCACGGCTACCGCGCCGACGTCATCGGCGGCAGCGCCGCCCACGCCCTGGGTGTGCCGTGGATCACGACAGTGCACGGCTTCACGGGCGGCGACTGGAAGAACCGCTTCTACGAACGACTCCAGCTGCACGCGTATCGAGGGTCCGAGGCCGTCGTTGCGGTGTCGGGCCCGCTGCGCGCGCAACTCGCGGCGCGCGGCGTCCCTGCGGCACGCCTGCACATGATCCGCAACGCGTGGACCGGCGACCCCCCGCCGCTATCGCGTGCCGACGCGCGCGCAGCCCTCGGCATTCGTGACGACGCGCGCTACGTCGGGTGGATCGGCCGCATGAGTCTCGAGAAGGGTGCTGACGTGCTGGTACGTGCGGTGCCGCACCTCCAGGATGTCGAAGCGCGCATCGGCATCGTCGGAACAGGCGCGCAGCGCGGGCACGTTGAATCGCTCGCACGCCAGCTCGGAGTCGATCACATGATCGACTGGTTCGGCGACGTCCCTGCCGCCGGCCGCGTATGCGCTGCATTTGACGTCTGCGTCCTCAGCTCGCGCACCGAGGGTACGCCCATCGTGCTGTTCGAAGCCATGGCTGCTGGCGTTCCTGTCGTAGCCACTGCCGTCGGCGGCGTGCCCGATGTGATCGGCGCGGATGAAGGTCTTCTCGTGCCGTCGGATAACCCTGTCGATCTGGCCCGCGCGATCCGTACCGCACTGCAGGATCGCGACGCGTCGGCTGCACGGTCCCGCGCCGCGTCGGCACGCCTGCTCACTGACTTCGGCATCGACACCTGGCTCGACGCGTACGACCAGGTTTATCGCGCTGCCCGTTCCATGCGACCTGCAACAGCATGACACTTCTGCTCTGGGCCATCGCGGCCTCGCCCGTGGCCATCGCCGCCTACGCCTACTTCATCTATCCGGCCCTGCTGCGGCTGCTGCCCGCCGTGCCGGCGGGCGTCCACGAAGGCAACATCCACGAGTGGCCCCACATCACCATATCGCTGCCCGTTTACAACGAGGAAGCGCAGATTCGCGGCGCCCTGGACAGCCTGATCGCGCTCGACTATCCGGCGGACCGCCGGCAGATCGTGGTCATCTCGGATGCATCGGATGACGGCACGGACGACATTGTGCGCGAGTTCGCCGGCCAAGGGGTCGAGCTGCTGCGGATGCCGAAGCGCGGCGGCAAGACCGCCGGCGAAAACGCCGGTGCCGAGCGGGCGCGCGGCGAGATCGTCGTGAACACGGATGCATCGATCCGGATCCGCCCGGCTGCGTTGAAGAAGCTCATCGCACGCTTCGCGGACCCGGAAGTCGGCGTGGCGTCCGGTCGGGACCTTAGCGTTGCGGCTGCATCGGCCGACGCGAATGCCGGCGAGGCCGGGTACGTCGGTTATGAAATGGGCGTGCGCGCGCTCGAAACGCGAGCGGGCGGAATCATCGGCGCATCGGGCTGTTTTTATGCGATCCGCACCAACCTGCATCGGGTCCCGCTGCCCGGGCACCTGAGCCGCGACTTCGCTTCCGCGCTCATCGCGCGGGATCACGGCTTCAGGGCGGTATCGGTCGATGACGCGATCTGCCTGGTGCCTCGCACGGCATCGCTGAAGCGGGAGTACCGGCGCAAGGTGCGAACGATCAGCCGCGGCATTCAGACGCTGCACCATCTGCGGCACCTGCTGAATCCCGCGCGCTACGGTCGCTTCGCGTGGATGCTGTGGAGTCACAAGGTAGCGCGCTGGGCAGTCGCGCCGACGGCGGTACTGGGCGTCGTTCCGCTCACAATGCTCGCGACTCTGTACGGGTCTGCGGTCGCTGCCGGCGCCCTGCTCGCCTCAGCACCCGCCCTCACCCTTGCGCTCGCTGGCTGGAACTGGCCGGCCAGCCGCCCCATTCCACGGCTGGTGTCCACGTGCGCTGCCGCTGTCGCCGCCAACGTGTCGGTGCTGCACGCCTTGATACACGCGCTGTCGTCGACGGACGCGACCTGGGAGCCGACGCGTCGCGATCCGATTCAGGAAGGCGCGGGCGAGCAGGCCGGGCAGGTACCAGCTTCGGTGCGGCAGGCAGGCACACGCGCTGCCGGGTAACCCATGCGGGTCGCAATTTTTGTCGAGCACTACCCCGCCACGTACAAGCCGTACTTCGATACGCAGTTTTCCGATCTCGTGCGGTCCGGACATGACGTGCGGATCCATGCGGCCGGGGCGCTGAGCGGAGTGCCCAGCTCCAAGGTGCAGCGCTGGGCGCTTCAGGAGCGGACAGCGTATTACCCCGCGGCGTTGCGCGACCTGCCGCGCAGCGTGCCCGCGCTCGTGCGACACCGCTCCGACGCGACACTGGGCCTGCGCGTGGCCTTCGCGACTACGTCGGGAGTCGCCACCCGACGCCGCATCGCAGACATCGCCCGCGCACTCTCGATTCGGGGCGGAATTCCCGATGTCGTCCTGATCCACGGGCTGACCGCCGCCTACTCCGTTCTGCCGTGGCTGCGCCGGGCCCTGCCCGATACGCCCCTCGCGCTATACTACCACGGCGGGGAGTTGCCAACGACGCCCGGCGTGCCTGACGAGCTCGCACGCAAACTATTCGCGGCTGTCGACATCGTTTTTACCAACACTGCGTTCTCCCGCGGTCACGCGATCACGCGCGGCTGCCCGGCGGACCGCATCCAGATACTTCCGGTCGGGTTCGACATCGCCGACTACAGACCCCCCTCTCCCCGAACCTACCGCCGCGGCGGGACGCTCCGCCTGCTCTCCGCGGGACGCATGAGCGAGGAGAAGGGATTCGAGTACGCCATCCGGGCCGTGCACCGCCTCGTGGAAGAGGGCGTGCGCGATCTTCGATATGAGCTCACGGGCGACGGCTACTACCGGGAGCGGCTCGAAGAGTACGTCCGCGCCAATGACCTCGAGCCCTACATCGGGTTTCTCGGCACGTTGCCCATGGATGCCGTGATCCGCGCCATGGGTGAATGCGACGCACTCGTACTGCCCAGCGTTCAGGTCGGGAACTGGGTCGAGAACCAGGCGTGCGCCGTGCAGGAGTCCATGCTCATGCGGGCCCCCGTGATCGTCACGCGCAGCGGGGGAGTGCCGCAGTCCGTGCCGGACACCATGCTGCCATTCACCTGCGCACCCGGCTCAATCGACGAGCTGAGCGAGGCGATCCGGCGCATTCACTCGCTGGACCCGATGGCGCTCGCCCGGCTCGGCGATTCAGGTCGCTCCTTTGTCGAGCAGAATTACGACATCCGGCAGCTCAACCAGTCCATGCTGGAAATGACTACGGGGGTGAGAGCCACATGAAGATCTTCGTCATAGTCGAGCACTACCCCAATCCGTACAAGCCGTACATCGACGACCAGCTCATCTGCCTGATGCGGGAGGGGCACGACGTGCGCGTGTTCGCCCACAGCGGCTACCACACTGGACTGAGCGACCGCATCATCGAGCACCGCCTCGAGGACCGCGTCGTTCCCTATCCGACCACCTTGAAAACGCTGCGTCGTTTCATCGTCCCGCTTGT
>DATHVW010000034.1:0-19064 GCA_035461085.1 Longimicrobiales bacterium
ACCGAAAGTTGACGCGAGGCACATGACAGCACAATTCGCACGGACGCCCTATCGGGGCCGGTCCGGCGGCTCGACCACAGCAGAGCCGCACGCAGCACTCCTCATCGATTTCGACAACGTCACGATGGGGATCCGCAGCGATCTCACCAAAGAGCTCAAGAATCTCCTCAACAGCGACATCATCAAGGGCAAGGTCGCCGTCCAGCGCGCGTACGCGGACTGGCGCCGCTACCCGCAGTACATCGTGCCGCTGGCGGAGTCCTCGGTCGATCTGATCTTCGCGCCGGCCTATGGCAGCGCGAAGAAGAACGCGACGGACATCCGGCTTGCGATCGATGCGATCGAGCTCGTGTTCACGCGGCCGGAGATCGGCACGATCATCCTGCTGTCCGGCGACAGCGACTTCAGCAGTCTGGTTCTCAAGCTGAAGGAGTATGGCAAGTACGTGATCGGCGTCGGCATTCGTGAGTCCGCGTCGGACCTGCTCGTCCAGAACTGTGACGAGTACTACTCGTACTCTGCTCTGACGGGTCTGACGCGGGCCGGTGAAGAGGCGCCGGTCGTGAGCGAAGACCCGTGGGAGCTGGTCGAGCTCGCGCTGAAGCAGATGATCGACAACGACGATGTCATGCGTTCCGATCGCCTGAAGCAGGTGCTGCTCGAGATGGACCCCGGCTTCGATGAGAAATCCCTCGGTTTTCAGAAGTTCAACAAGTTCCTGCAGGAGGCTGCGACGCGCGGCCTGCTGTCGCTGCGCAAGCAGGAGAACGGACAGTTCGAGGTCGGACCGCCCACGGAAGGCGGTGCGGAGCCGGTCGAGACGGCGGCCGAGGCGCGCGAGAGTCGTCGCGGCCGTGGTCGCCGGGGACGCGGCCGACGCGATGATCGTCCGCGCGAGGAGAGGAAGGACCAGCTCGAGCTGACCGAGCGCGCGGGCGGATCTGCGGGTGAGGGTGCAGCCGGCGAGGCTGAAGCTGCGGCGGAGACAGCAGCAGCGGCGCCTGCGGAGGCTGCTGCTCCCGCGCCGGCCGCCAGCGCGCCGCAGGCCGAGGCCGCGATCGCGCCCGAGGCCCAGGCCGAGGCTGCCTCGGAGGAGAAGCCGCGCCGGGCGCCGCGCAAGCCGCGGGAGACGACCGAAGCGGCCGCGGAAGAGGCCGCTCCGGCGCCCGCTGCGGAACGGGCAGCGCCGCGCGACCGCACGGTGTCGGGCGACCGCAGTGAGAAGGGGACAGGCGACCTGGCCGCTTCGTATGACCTCCTGCGCCGCGCCACGTCGGACCTGGTCCGGAAGAACGGTCCCGCCGTTCGCGATTCGGATGTGAAGCGACGGATGCTGGAGCTCGAGGCCGGCTGGGACGAGTCGGCGCACGGCTTCAGCAAGTTCAGCCGGTTCCTGCGGCAGGCACACGATGCGGAAGTCGTTTCGCTGCGCCAGCTGGAGGGCGGGAACTATGATGTGCTGCTCGGGGCTGGAGACGGCGCCGCCGAGGAGCCGCGTGATGCGCGCGGCGGTCGCCGGGATCGCGGTCGAGGGCGCGTCCGGCCGGATCGCCCGGAGCCGGCGGCCGGTGAGTCCGCGCCGCGCACCTCGCAGGTCAGCGAGCCACCCGCCGCGCGCGAGCCGGCGGCGGCAGCGCAGGCAGGCGGCGCCACACAGGCGACGGAAGCTGCGCCGAAGAAGGACACGGCCGCTGCGGCGGCACAGGCCGCTGCGGCGCAGGCTGCTCCGCAGAAGCCAGCCGCAACGCAGGCGGCTGCAGTTGGGTTCCGCCGCGGATCGCGCGGTCGCGCGGCGCCATCGGGTCCGCCGCCGCTGCTGGAAGGCCAGACTGCGAGCGTGAAGTCGCCCGTCAAGTCCGTGCCGGTCGAGCAGACGCCAGCGGCTGAATCGAAGCAGGAGGAGGCTGCGCAGCCCGCCAGCCGGGCGCGGAAAGCCCCGGCAAAGAAGGCTCCGGCGAAACGGGCGGCGAAAGCGCCGGCCGGGCAGCAGACCCGGGAGAAGCCCGCCGCGAAGAAGGCGGCGGTCACGCCGGGTAAGGGTGGCCGCACGAGCATCGAGGGTCTCGGCCTGCCCACAGACACGGGCGAGATCGCCACGTACCTCACCGCATACAAGGGTGTGGGTCCGAAGTCCGTGCAGTCGCTGATCGAGGCGTTCGGCGCGGCCCGGGTATTCGACGCGCTCGAGACGAAGCCGGACGCCGTCCGTGACCTCCTCGGGGCGCGCGCGGAGACCCTGCTGGAAGCGTGGGCGGACGACATCGCGTTCCGTCGTGCGAACGCGCCGGGCGGCGCGTCGAGCGCGCGTGCTGAAGGGTCTGCGGCCGCGGCGAAGCAGAGCCGTTCACGGCGGGGCGGCCGGCGCGGCGGGCGCAGAGGCCAGCCAGCCGGCAAGTGAACACACGGAGGACCGGGAGGGCATCGGCGTGCCGCGAGCATGTCGATGCCCTCGCCGCATCGTGGTACGCGCGCGCCGCCGAAACCGTCGCGCGCGACCTGCTCGGCGCTGTCATCACCTCCACGATCGACGACGTGGTCACCGCGGGCCGCATCGTCGAGACGGAAGCCTACGTCGGGCCGCACGACGATGCGTCGCACGCGGCGGAGCGGATCGGCCGCACGCATCGCAACGATGCCATGTATGGTACGCCCGGCATTGCGTACGTCTACCGCATCTATGGCATCCACTGGTGCCTGAACGTCGTAACCAATCGCATCGATTATCCCGCTGCCGTCCTGGTCCGCGCCGTGGAGCCCCTGGCGGGGATCGAGCACATGCGCGCGCGGCGCACGGCCGGACAGAAGCGCCTGCCGGACACGTCCCTGACGAACGGGCCGGGAAAACTCGCAGCCGCGTTCGGCATCACCGGCCATCTCAACGAACACCCACTGGATCGTCCGCCGCTCTACATCACCGCGGGCGAGCGCCTCCCCGACGCGGCAGTCACGAGCGGCCCGCGCATCGGCATCACGCGTGCGGCCGACTGGCCGCTGCGCTTCTGGCAGAGCGACAGCGCATGGGTGTCGCGCTGATGCGGCATGGCACGGCATCTGCGCCCCTCGAGTGCAGGATACCCTCGAATTGAGCAGCAGGAGGATACATGGCCACAGTACCCGGACCTCGTCCCGACCGCCCGCTCCCGACGCCCGGCGTCCCGGCGGAGCGACCGGCGCACGAGGAGGAGGAAGAGCGGCGCGCCGCGCCCGATCCCGCCCCGTCGTGGGAGCCGGAGCCGTACGACCCGGAGCGCGAGCAGGTGGAGCCGGAGCTTCCGGCCGCCGTGCCCTGACACCTCCCGCGTGTTCGAGCCGAAGCCCCGCCGATCCACGGATCGGCGGGGCTTTTTCCGATTGTCACCCGCGGAGCCGTGTACACGTTGGATTGAGTTGACTGCGTCTTCCCCCTGACGGGAGCACCCGTGGACGTGGACGTCGCCATCCCATCCCGCCGCGCTACTGCTTCACTCGCTGTACTGCTGTTCGCACTGCTCACGGCGCCGCCTCTCGATGCCCAGACGATCGGCAGCATCATCGGCCGTGTCGTCGATGCGGAAACAGGAGCGGGCATCGAAGCCGTGTCCGTGGAAGTGGTCGGCACAACGCTGCGCGTACTTACCAGTGCGGAAGGCCGTTTCATCATCGGTTCCGTTCCGCCTGGCGAGCGAACGCTGCGGATCGAGCATCTCGGTTACAAGCCGCAGGTACTCGAAGGCATACTCGTGCGCACCGGCCGGACGCAGGAAGTGCGCGTCGCGCTCACGACCGCGCCAGTCGTAGTCGCGGGTGTCATCGTGGAAGCGGAACGTGTGCGGTTGGTGGAGCCGGACGTCAGTGCGTCGCATGACATCGTGATCTCGCGCGAGCTGCGTGCTCTTCCGGTGGATCGCATCGAGCAGGTGGTGGAGCTGACACCCGGCGTATCAGGTGGACACTTCCGCGGCGGCCGTGTGGGGCAGGAAGTGTATGTCGTGGACGGCATGGAGCTGAAGAATCAGTTCGAGGCGTCCAGCCAGGGCAGCGGCATCGAGCTGTCGCCCACGTCGCTCGAGGAGATCGAGGTCATCACCGGCGGTTTCGGCGCGCAGTACGGCTCCGCTCTGTCCGGCGTCGTGAGCTACGTGACGCGGCGTGGAAGCACGGAGGAGTGGCAGGGCCGTGCGTCGGTGATGACGGATGAATGGGCGCCCGAATCGATGTTCAGCGGATTCACGGGCGTCTCTGCATCCGCCGGTGGTCCGCTGTCGTTTCTCGGAGGCGGCACGACACTGTTCGTCGATGTCCTCGGTCAGGGCATGCTCGACTCGGAGCCACGGGCACGCGGGCTCACCTGCCTCGGCGAAGACGATGTCGATGGCGACGTCGCGGCCGAGATCGCGAGCCTGCGCGCGAATGCCGAGTCGCTCGTCTGCCCGTACGAGAGTGCGATGCTCCCGCACCAGCGCGGCGATCGCTTCATCGGCTTCGCGCGACTCGACCGCCAGCTCGGGCCGAACCTCCATCTCTATTCCACGTTCGTCCGCAATCGTCTGCAGCGCGAGCTGTATACGTCGGAGTTCCGCTACAACCCCGCCGTCCAGCTCGGTCAGCGCACCATCAACACGCTCGGTACGCTGAACCTCGACTGGTCGCGCAACACGTCGGGCCGCGCGTACCACATCGCCGGACGCGTCGGCGTCATGCGACTCGACCGCTATCTCGGCGCGGTCGATCCGGCCACGTTCGATGGCACGCGTGTCGGTGGCTTCGGCTTCTCCGCATTCGAGTTCCTGGGCGAGGACTACGTCCGGTCACCGATCGAGGACCAGCTGGCCGCGCCCCAGCCCGTGCCCGGGTATGTAGCGCCGGGCGGCTCCCTCGGCAGTCCGTATGGCCTGGCCGGCTCCGGCATATTCTTCACCGAGGGCACGCCGCACATCGCGAGCTGGGCAAAGACGGAGATGCTCAGCTTCGATGTAGTCGGTGAAGTGCTCGGCGCGACGGGCAGCTCCGTGCGCGCGGGTGCGTCCACGAAGATGTACGGCGTCGAGAGCTACGAGCGGACGCTCAGCCATCTCACGGGTTCACTCCCGGGCTATGCGCGTTTCTATCCCGCCACGTTCAGTGGCTTCAGTGAGGCGCAGATCGCGATCACGGACGAGATGACCATGAACGTGGGTGCCCGCGTGGACGCCTTCCGGTCCGGCATCGATTTTCGCGCCAACCGTGAAGACTTCCTGTCGCCCGTGATCGATGCGAAGTGGAACATCAGTGTGAACCCGCGCTTCGGTGTGGCGATGCCGCTGCCCGGCACGAACAACACGGCCGCATTGCGCTTCAACTACGGGTACGTGTCGCAGCCGCCGGACTTCCGCTTCTTCCTCGATACTACGGTGGGTGATTCACTGCGCACGGACATTCGGCGCCAGGGCAATCCGGCACTCTCGTTCGAGCGCGGCAAGTCGTACGAGTTCGGAGTGAGCTCGCTGCTGGGCGAGAATGCCGGTGCATCGCTCACGCTGTTCCGCAAGGAGCTCAGCCACCTCGTCTCCGGCAGCATGCGCATCGGCGCGAGCGGCGATCCGCTCTTCTCGACCGATGACGAGGGTACAGTGCAGGGGATGGAGCTTGCGCTGCGTGCGCGCTGGTCCGCGCTGTCGGTCCGCGCGAGCTGGGCGCTGCAGAAGGCGACCGGCGTCGCGTCGGGCACCGACTCCGACTCGCTCAACGTCGATCACGAGTTCATCGAATACCCGCTGGCGTTCGACCGTCGCCATTCGATCGACGCGGCGGTGTTCTACGGCCGTGCCGCCGGCGCCGAGTCCGGCTGGTCCGCGGCGCTGACGGCGAGCATACAGAGCGGTTATCCCATCGACCGTATCGCGGCCGGCGGCGGCGGCAGTGAGGACCTGCGCGCCACATACCTGCCGTGGACATCGACGGTGGATCTCCGCCTGAGCCGTGAGATCGGCCGCCTCCCGGGCTGTGACGGCTGCGCCTGGCGACTCACGGCCGACGGGCGCAATCTGCTCGATCGTGAGAACATCATTGCCGTCCGGCGGGACACGGGCGGCCTGGGCCCGACGCTTTCCGCGCTGCGTGCGCTGGCGGATGCCATGCCGGCGCCGGCAGACATACCGGCAGAATCACCGCTGTACACCACGAGCATCGATCTGGATGGCAGCGGCATCATCACGCAGAACGAGTTCCGCATGGCGCGCACTGCAGCCGCACTGGCGCGCTTCGATCCATCGCTCTACTTCGGCGAGCCGCGCCAGCTGAGGCTCGGCATCGAGGTGACGTTCTGATGCGGCGGCTCATCCCTGCAACGGCGCTGCTGGCGCTCGGCATGACAGGCTGCCGCGATGGCGTGCCGCCTTTCAATCCCGATGAACGGGTCGTTACCGGCGACCGATACGCACTCACGTTCGGCTACGGCCAGGACGCGGATCCGCAATGGTCGCCCTCGGGTGACACGGTGCTCTACCACACGACGCAGTTCGGCGGAGTGCCGCAGGTGAGCGGCGTCGTGCTGGCCGTCCCCGCCCGCGGCGGGGCTGCCGTGCCGGTCATGGCCGACCTGCAGCCGCCGGGCGGCCGGCCACTGGTCACGCCGGCCTGGTCACCGGACGGCGAGCGCGTCGCGTACATGGACCTGATGAACGTGGATGCGCCGCGCGCCTGCAGCCGCACCGAAAGACTGCCGGACGGAGCCGAGGCGCTGCCGTCCTGCGTATCGATTCAGCCGCTTCTCGATTCCGCCGTGCTGCGCGTGCGCCGTATCGGTGATCAGCACAGCATCGCGCTCGATCCCGCGATCTCCGTCCGCTTCCCCGGACCCGACCCCGTTCAGATCGCGGCCGGTGACGGGCCGTGGTACGAGAAATTCTTCCCGTTCCAGTCGCGGCATCGAACGGAGCATGCCCTGCTGTTCCGGCCGAGCTGGGCGCCGGACGGCGAGCGCATCGCGTTCAGTGACGGCCTCTCCATCCGGATCTGGAATGTGGAGGCCGGCACAGTGGAGCCGGTAGCGGGCACCGACGATGGCGTGAGCGTCGCGTGGAGCCCGGATGGTGAATGGCTGGCGTTCACCGCACTGCCGCGTGAGGACTCCGTCACTTACCAGTGCGCATGCCCGCTCGGCCCGGGTAACACCGAGTTTGCGTATCGGACGGTTTACGGCGCGGGACCCGGCACTCTGGTGATCATTCGGCCGGATGGCTCGGAGCGGCTCGAGCTGGGCGAGGGCGAGGATCCGGCGTGGTCGCCGGACGGCTCGTCGATCTACGTGCGGCGCGGTGACGGCATCGTGCGCGTTCCGCGTTCGGGCGGCGCTGCGACAGAGGTGGCGGGGACCGAGCGTGGACGTTCCCCCGCAGTATCGCCCGACGGGACGCGCCTGGCATTCAGCCGCCGCAAGCCGTCCAATCTCACACTGGATTACGACATATGGGTAGTTTCCACCGGGCAGTAGCCTCCGCGGCGCTGGCGCTGGCATTGACCGGCTGCGGTGAGCCGTTCGTCGTGCTGGGCGATGCGCCGGGTCTCATGCGCGTCGTCCTGGGCGTCGGTGACTCTCTCGGCACGCGTGTCGATTCCATCGCCGTGCGCACGCGTCTGACGCAGCCGGTCGGCGTGGCGTTCGACGCAGAGCCGGGACGGCTGTATGTCGGCGATCGCGGTGCGCTGCGGCAGGTGAGCGGCATCACGACGCCTGTCGCGCGCATCTTCAGCGTGACATCCCGTGGAACGGCCACACTGCTGCTGGACGCCGGCGGCTGCCAGGGCGGCGTCTGCCTGCTGGAGCCGACGGCGATCGCCATCGCTCCCGACCGCTCGCTCATCATTGCGGATCAGGTGGGGAACCGGGTCTTCCGCTACGTGCCGTTCGGCGCGCTTACGGTCATTGCCGGCGACGGCACGCTGGCCACCGCGCCGGATGGTGCGCCGGCCGCATCATCGCCGATCAGTCGTCCCGCCGGGGTCGCGGTCGCGGGGGACGGCACGGTCTACGTCGCCGAAGCGGGTGGGCACCGCGTGCGCCGTATCGCCGCCGACGGCCTTCTCGGCACCGTTGCCGGGACGGGCGAGGCCGGCCATTCCGGCGATGGCGGGGCCGCGACGCTGGCGCTGCTGAACGAGCCGGCGGGCCTGGTCGTCCGGGACGACATGCTGTACATCGCCGACATGGTGTCGCACGTGGTCCGGCGCATCGACAGCGCTGGCGTCATCTCCACGATCGCGGGCGCGCCGGGTGGAATGGGATTCGGCGGCGATGGCGGTCCCGCCGCGAATGCCGTTCTGAGCCGCCCGGTGGCGCTCGCGCTGACGCCGGACGGCCGACAGCTCTTCATCAGCGACCAGGGCAACGACCGCGTGCGGGCCATCGAACTCGGGACGGGAATCATCCGCACGTTCGCCGGCACCGGCATGCGCGCGTGGAGCGGCAGCCGCCGCCTGGCGGGAGAGACATCACTGTTCCGGCCCGCCGGTATCGATGCCGCGGCCAACGGATTCCTCTTCATTGTCGACAGCGGCCATTCCGTGGTGTGGCGCACCTCCATCGGCATCGACTGACCCCCGGCTCCTCCTCCGGCTGGACCGACCGCGACGCACAACGTACATTCCGCCGCGAACACGCTGTCAAAAGGAGTGAGCGGTGAAAATCGTTGTGTGCATAAAGCGCGTCCCGGACACCGAGGCGCGCATCCGGATCGCGGGCGGCGGCACGGCCATCGACCCCGCGGGCATCAAGTTCGTCATCAGCCCCTCTGACGAGTTCGCATTGGAGACGGCGCTCCGCCTGAAGGAGGCGCACGGCTCGGGCGAGGTGCTGGCCGTGAGCGTGGGTGAATCCACGACGGGCGAGCAGCTGCGCAGTGCCCTGGCTATGGGTGCGGACGGCGCCGTGCTGCTCAAGGGTCAGACGACGTTCGATGGGCTGGCAACGGCGCACGCGCTCGCGACGGAGATCCGTGAGCAGGAGGCCGATCTCGTGCTGCTCGGCATGAAGGCCGTTGACGGCGATCAGCAGCAGGTGGGGCCGATGCTCGCCGAACTGCTCGATCGCCCGTGCATCACCGTCGCATCGAGCGTCGAGCTCGACGGCAACGCGGTCGTCTGTCATCGCGAGGTCGAGGGCGGCATCGAGGTCGTCGAAGCGGCGCTCCCCGCCGTGGTGACGGTTACGAAAGGCGACTTCGAGCCGCGCTATCCGTCGCTGAAGGGGATCATGGCGGCCAAGAAGAAGCCGCTCGCCGAGAAGGATGCCCATCTCGGGTCGGGCCGCATCGAGGTGCGCGAGCTGACACTGCCGGCCGAGCGGCCTGCGGGCCGCATCGTGGGTGAAGGAACTGACGCGGTGCCGGAGCTGGTTCGGCTGCTGCGCGAAGAAGCAAAGGTGCTCTGATGAATGTTCTGGCAGTCGTAGAGCAGCGCGAGGGCACGCTCCGCAGGAGCGCGGCCGAAGTCGTCACCGCTGCGAAGACCATAGCGGATGCGCAGGGCGGCAAGGTGCACGCGCTGCTGATCGCGCCCGCAGGGACGGACGCGTCGTCTCTCGCGAAGTACGGCGCGGAAGTCATCCAGCTTGCATCCGGTGTTGGTGCGGATCAGTACGATTCGGACGTATTCGCCGCCACTGTGGCCGAGCGCGTGAAGGCCGGCGACTATTTCGCCGTTCTATTTGCCGCCGGCGCGCAGGGCAGGGACCTGGCGCCGCGCGTGGCCGCAAAGCTCGATGTGCCGCTCGCGGCCGATGTGACGGGCCTGAGTGTCGATGGTGGCGAGCTGGTCATCACGCGTCCCGTCTACGCGGGCCGCGCGTTCGCGAAGCTGGTGCTCACTGCGCAGCCGCGCCTGGTATCGGTGCGGCCGAACACGTTCCGCCCGCAGGAGTCGCCGGCGGCGGGGACCGTGGAGAACGTGAGTGTCGCCGCCGTGCAGCCGCGCGTGAAGGTCCGCGAGACGAAGGCGGCCGAAGGCGCAAAGATCGACGTGGCCGACGCACCGATCGTCGTGAGCGGCGGTCGCGGTCTCAAGGGGCCGGAGCACTGGGCACTGCTGGAAAACCTGCGCGATGCGCTCGGCTCGACGGCCGCACTCGGCGCGTCACGCGCCGTCGTCGATGCCGGATGGCGTCCGCACGCGGAGCAGGTCGGACAGACCGGCAAGACCGTCTCACCGCAGCTCTATTTCGCCGTCGGCATCTCCGGCGCCATGCAGCATCTCGCCGGCATGCGCAGCGCACGCATCATCGTCGCGATCAACAAGGATCCCGACGCGCCGATCTTCAAGGTCGCCGACTACGGACTCGTCGGTGACGCGCACGAAGTGCTGCCGGCTCTGACGGAGGAGATCAGGAAGGGCGCCTAAGGCGCCTTCCCGACTCCCTCAGCCGACTCGTCGCCGTACCGCGAGCGAATCAGCCGCACGCCGTCCTCGCCCAGTGTGAGGACGAACAGGTGATCGTACGCACTGTCCGGGATCTCTCCGACATCCGGCCCGCCGAGTGCCCGAATGATGGCGGGCACCGTATTGCTGTGCCCCACGACGACGACCGTCCCGGGACCGAGCTCCCGCACACGAGCGGCGACGTCATCGACATGCGTGCGACCGGTCGCAGCCACCACGGTGGGCGTGATGCCGACGCGCTCGCCGAGCGGCGCCCCCGTGCGGCGCGTCCGCTCGAACTGCGTGGTGATGATCGCAGTCACGCCGGCGTCAGCCAGCGCATCCGCGAGCGCCTCTGCGCGCGCAGCGCCCGCGTCGCTCAACACCGGATCAGCGGAGTCATCCACCTTCTCGGCGTGCCGTACGAGGATGACGGTAGTCGCCGACTGCGCGAGCGCGCTCCCCGCCGCGCACAGCATGAGTACTGCCGCGAACATTGCCCGACGGAGCCATGAGCCGTTCATTGTGCCACCTTCTCAGTGAGGTTCGCGTCACATGCGGCGATACGCGGGGCCGCTGCCGCCTTCACGCGGAGTCCAGCGCGGACCGAGGATGTCGGTTGCCTTGCAGTCCACGCAGTTCGGCGCGTTGACGGTCAGCCGGTCGCCGTCACGCTCGTAGACGCCCGCCGGACACACGTGCTCGTAGAACTCCGCTACCTCGGGCGTGATATCCGTTCCGACCACGAGATGCGATGGGATGTCGTCGCGCGTGGCGTTGCCCGCCTTGAACACGGCGTCGAGCTTCGAGAACGTCATCCTGCCGTCCGGCGTCAGCGGCGCTTCGGCGCCGAGCTCGCGCGGCTCCGCCGCGTCTTCGTCTGTTGCGATGCGCCCACCCGGGAACGCGCCATTCGTCAGGCTCAGCAGCAGCGACTTCGCGCCACCCATGTAGAACCCGCTCTTGAACGCCAGCCGCATGTTGCGCCGCGCGCGCAGGTCGGACACGATGAAGCTGTCATCGACCGCCCGATCGCACGCTGCGAGCGCTGCCGCTGAGACGTCGCCCTTCTTCAGTGCATCGAAGATAGCGCGCGCGGCCAGGATGCCGGACTGCACGGCGTAGTGCACGCCCTTGAGTGATGCGACCTCGACGTAGCCCGCGCTGTCGCCGAGGACCACGCAGCCGTTTCCGGTGCGCCGGTCGGGGATCGAATAGTAACCGCCTTCAGGGATGGTCTTCGCACCCCACTCCACCATCTCGCCGCCCTCGAGATACTGGCGGAAGAGCGGGTGCAGCTTCATGCGCTGCAGCAGCGAATGGACATCGAGGCGCGCGTTGTGATAGTCGAGGCCGACGACCAGCCCGAGCGCGATCACGTTCGGCTCGAGCGGATACATGAAGCTGCCGCCGAACGCGGCATTGGGCAGCGGCCATCCCATCGTGTGGATGATCGAGTCGAGTGGATTCTTCGTCTCCCAGATCTCCTTCACGCCGAGCGCGTAGATCTGCGGGTTCTGCGATCGGATCTGCTGCCACTCGAAGAACGCCTGGGACAGGGATCCGCGCGTACCTTCCGAAAGCGCTACGACGCGCGCTGTGATGTCGGTGGGAGGCTGGTAGCCGGAACCCTGTTCGCCATCGCGGTCCAGTCCGGCCGGCGTCGTGCGCACGCCCACGACGCTGTCGCCGTCGACGAGCAGCGACTCGGCAGGGAACCCCGTGAAAACGTTGACGCCCAGCGCCTCTGCCTGCTCGCCCATCCAGCGCACCACTTCGCACAGCGATGCGATGTAGTTGCCGTGATTCTTCATGGTCGGGGGTGTAGGGATCCGGATCGCACTGCCTTCACGAAGCATGAACACGCGCTCCTCCTTGACGGGAGCGCGGAACGGCAGATCCGCCACGTCCAGGTCGGGGAACAGCGACAGGAACGGGCCGGGATTGATCACCGCGCCGGACAGCGTATGCTCACCGATGGCCGCTGCCTTCTCCAGCACGGCGATCTCGATCTCGCCAATGCCGCCGCCGCTCTCATTGTCCGCGCGAACCAGCTTCGCCAGCTCGATCGCTCCCGCCAGGCCGGCCGGGCCGCCGCCGACGAAAACGACATCCATGGGCACGGCCTCCTCGTCGGGCGGCTCGCGCACGATGAAGCGGTCCATGGGCAGCGGCGGCTGATGACGCTCGGGAACGATACGATTGGCTGACATCGGGTCTCCTGTTGACGCCCGATCGGGGCGCATGATTCACGTCAGATCGAACAGCTCCTGCGCATTGTCGCCTGCGTGGAGCCTCACGATGCGAACGGTCGCACCGGCCGGGACCTCCCGGACATCGAGCGGCACCACCAGCAGTGCATCGGCGGCGGCGACCGACGTCAGGATCCCCGATCCCTGCGGTCCCGTCAAGTAGGCACGCCGGATTCCGTCGGGCCCATCGCCCAGGCGCACACGAAGGAATCGCACCAGGCCGGCCGGCGAGCGGATGTCCTCGCCTGCCTGCACCAACTCCACGACCGGGTACACGCGTGCGCGGCCGAGCATTCTACGCAGAACCGGCCGCACCAGGATCTCGAACGTGACGAGCGCCGAAACGGGGTTTCCAGGCAGGCCGAATACCGGGACGGAACGGCCATCCGGCCGGCGCAACAGGCCGAAGGAAAACGGGCTGCCCGGCCGGATACGCACCCGCCAGAAGAGCGTCTCGCAGCCGATCTCCTCGAGGGCCGTCTTGACCAGGTCGTGATCCCCCACGCTCGCGCCGGCCGTGGTGATCAGCGCGTCCGCATAGAGCGCGCGGGTCAGGCGGGTCCTCAGGTCGCTCAGCTCGTCGCGTGCGATTCCCAGCAGCACCGGCTCGCAGTCCGTGGCGCGGAGTGCCGCAGCGAGCGCCGGCGTGTTCGAGTTCACGATGTGCGTTGCGGCGATCACGTCTGCGATACGTTCCGGCTCCACCAGCTCGTCGCCGGTCGCCAGCAGCGCGACACGCGGCCGCCGGCACACAAGCGGCGTGGTGCACCCCACCATGGCAAGCACGCCCACTTCACCTGCCCGCAGGTGACGACCCGGCTCCAGCACGACGTCACCCGTCCGGATGTCCTCACCACGGAAGCGGACGTTCCGGCCCGCATCGTCGTCGCGCAGCACGCGCACACGCGCGTCCAGCGCCGGCTCGGTATGCTCGATGCGGATCACACCATCGGCACCCGCCGGCAGCGGTGCCCCCGTCATGATGCGGCTCGCCTGACCGGGGCCCACTGCACGCAGCGGCAGCGCCCCCGCCGGTATGTCCTCGATCACCTCGAGTGTCACCGGATCATCGGCGGTCGCACCGCGGACATCACTCGACCGCACCGCGAAGCCGTCCATCGCACTGTTGTCCCACGGCGGCTGATCGATCGGCGAGACGACCGGTGCGGCGAGCGTGCGGCCGAACGCATGATCGAGCGCTACGGGCTCGCTGTCGAGCGGTGACACATGCTCCAGCATGATCCGGAGCGCGTCCGCGATGTCGAGCCAGTCGGCCTGCCTCACGACGTCTCCCGCACGATGCGGCCTGCTTCGGCCAGATCCGCCTGCGTGTTCATGTTCATGAAGATGATGGCAGGATCGCCGAAGGAGCGCACGACATCGAGTGGAATGCGATGCACGTGCACATCCTGGTGGAAGCTGACCATCCGCGCATCGCCGCGCGCGATCGCCGCCTCGATCGGCGCGATGCAGCGCGGGCCGTAGTACGCGCACAGCGGCTCCACGCCGCGCGGGTTGTCGCTCTCGGGGATGACGACGTCGTACATATGTGCATGCCTCAGCATCTCGCTCACGAGTGCGCTCGACAGGAACGGCATGTCACAGCCCGCGGCGATGATGCCGGCTCGATCCAGCTCGCGCGCCCACAGCAGCGCCGCATGCACGCCCGCGAGCGCACCCGCACCGGACAGCACGTCGGGGCGATGCGGCAGGCTGACCTGCGCGCCGAGCCCGGGATCGTTCACGATCGCGATGACGTCATCCACGCCCGTCGCCGCTTCGAGTGCACGGGTGACGCGATCGATGACGCGCACGCCGCCCACCTCCGCGAGCGCCTTGGGACTGCCGAAACGCGTGCTGGCACCGCCGGCGATGACCGCGCCGCACACGTTCGCTGCCGGAATGCTCATGCGTCGCGCTGCGGTTTGCCTGCGCGCTCCATCAGCAGCAGGCCGTGAGCCTCGGCGATCTCGTGTGCGAGCGATGTCGCTATGCTGCGACTCGCGATCCAGCCGAGCCGCGCACGCACCGCCTTCAGGGCCATGGCGCCGCTGATCCGCGCCGTGCACACCGCGCCGAACGACGACAGGTCCCCGTGCGCGCGCAGGCCCAGTCCGATCGCACGATCCATCGCGCTGTGCCGCGCCACGTCCGTTGACACGGCAAACAGATCCGAGCCGTCCGACAGACCCGCGGCGTGCACGCCGCCCTCCGGCGCGCGTTCATCCGCCGCGGCAAACAGCGCACGCAGCAGCGGCACCGCATCGATCGGGAGGGCAGGCGAGTGAACCGGCGGCAGGGCGTACGGATCGCAGTCCAGGTGATGTCTTGCGCCACAGCCGTGGAGAGTCTGGTGCCGCCGCACCAGCTCCGCGGCGTCGAGCTGCGCGGGATCGATCTCCGCGCTCACGCCCCGAGTGCCATTCTCATCCGACACCACGAGCGCTTCGAGGTCGGCGGTGCTGCGGATCCAGCCCTCGGCGAGCAGATGACCCAGCGCGAGCGCCGCAATGTCGTGCGGTGAGCACGACAGCACGATGCGCCGCACGCCGTTCAGCGCGATCCATACCGGCTGCTCGACGTGCGGGCCCGAGCGCATCAGCCGTGCAGAAAGGCGCGGAGCAGCGCGTAGGGAATGAAACCGAGCAGTGCCGTAGCGATCGCGCGACCGGTGCCGAAGTCCAGCGCCTGCCGGATGGCGACGACACCCGTCACCAGGATCCAGATCCCGACGATGATGACCGCCAGACTGCCGAGCAGCGGGATGATGCCCAGCAGGAACAGCACACCCGGCGCCTGGGCGAAGCCCAGAGTGCGCAGCAGCTCGCCCCAGGTCGCGGTGCCGCCGAGCAGCTTGTCGCCGATCAGGTACGTGATCCCCGCCCACAGCGCCCAGCCCAGCAGTGCCGCGATGAGTCCGCCGAACACGCCCTGCGCGCCGCCGGCAATGCCGCCCAGCGCCGAACACAGCGCGACGATCGCCACCACACCTGCGGCCTGACCGGTGGCCGAGCCATCCGCCTCGACTTCCTCGTACACGTCGATGTCCAGCTTCGCCGCCCCGATCATCCGTTCCGTCATGCTGCGTGGTGCGATGCCGCTCATTCGTCGCTCCATGTCATCGGTGAGTATGCCGCTCCCATGCGTGCAGCGCCGTCGCCTTGATCCGCGCCGTCACCGCGCTGCCGCCCGCGAGTCCCAGCCCGGCGACGCTGCGCCGCGTGAGCAGGGCAGTCAGTACAATGCCATCCCGCGTGGCGATGCGCACGCGCGTCAGTGCGCCGGCCGGCACGATTGCCTCCACGTGCGCAGCCACGCCGTTCACCGCGCTCGTCCGCTGGGCCGTGTCCCCGGGCGTCAGCGTTACGTCTTCCGGGCGGTACGCGACTACCGCCGCTGCACCCGCCCGCAGCGCCTGGCCTGGCTGTACGGCCGCCCACAGCACCACGCCCTCGGACACGCGCACCGCCGCCAGGCCGTCATCCAGCGACTCCACCGTCCCGTGCAGCAGCAGCTCCGCACCCGTCAGCTCGGCCACGAACGGCGATCCGGGCCGCAGCATGATCTCCTCCGGCGTCGCCAGCTGGACGACCCGTCCTTCATGCAATACCGCAATGCGGTCCGCCAGGCCGAATGCCTCCGTCGCATCATGCGTGATCAGCACCACGGCCCCTGCCCGCTGGCGCGCAACACGCTCGACATCCTGCCGGAATCGCCGGCGCACGCTCACATCCAGACTGGACGTCGGCTCGTCCAGCAGCACGATGTCCGGTTCCAGCACGAGCGCCCGCGCCAGCGCCACACGCTGCGCTTCACCGCCGGACAGGGTGTCCACGGGACGCGCCGCGAGTGCGGACAGGTCCAGCCAGCCGAGCGCCGCCTCCACGCGCTCACGCTGCTGCGCCGCCGGCACTCCCGCCGCCCGCAGGCCGAAAGCGACGTTCTGACGGACCGTGCCCGTGAAAAGGACGGGGCGCTGGAACACGGCCGCGAGACGGCCGCGCGCACGCGCGTCCCGATGCCGCATCGCGATTCCGTCCAGCCTGATCTCGCCTGCGTCCGGACGTTCCAGCAGGAGCAGCATGCGGAACAGCGTCGATTTGCCGGCGCCGTTGGGACCCACGATCGCCAGCACCTCGCCCGCCTCCACGGAAAGGCCGGGCACATCCACCACCTTGCGATCGCCGTAGCGTCGCACGAGACCGCTGGCCTGCAGCAATGGCGCAGCTCCCGTCACCATGGACGTCGCTCCGTCGCCAGCATGCGACCCTGCTGTGCGTGCGTGAGCGCGACGTTCACCGCGAACGCCAGCGCAAGCAGGATCAGGCCCATGGCCAGAGCGGTGGCAAAATTGCCTCGCCGCGTTTCCAGTACGATGGCCGTGGTCATGACCCGCGTCTCTCCGGCGATGTTGCCACCCACCATCATGACCGCGCCGACCTCGGAAATGACCGCGCCGAAACCCGCGACGACGGCGGCGCCAATGCCGAGCCGCGCTTCGCGCAGGTGCATCCAGAGTGAGAGCAGCGGGGAAGCGCCCAGCGCCGCCGCCTGGAGCCTCACGTCCGCAGGCACTGCCTGCACTGCGGCCAGGCTGATTCCCGCCACATAGGGCGCGGCCAGCACCGCCTGCGCCACGATCATCGCGGCCGGCGTGAACAGGAGCTCCAGTGCGCCGGCGGGGCCCGCCCGCGACAGCAGCATGTAGACGAACAGACCCACCACCACGGGCGGCAGCGCGAAGCCGGTGTGGATCAGGGCGATGACGAGGCCGCGCCCGCGGAAGCGATGCAGGCCGACGGCGACGCCCACCGGCAGGCCGAGTGCGACGCCGAGCAGCACCGCGACACCCGAGACGCGCAGCGAGAGCAGCACGACGTCCAGGACATAGCGGTTCCCCTGCAGCAGGAGCCGCAACGCCTCGCGAAGGCTGTCGGCGAACAGGTCCATGCCTCAGTCGCTCGCGGTGTCCGCAACAGGGAAGAACAGGGGCTGACCGAAACGGTCCACCCCGAACAGCCGGATCATCTCCGCCGCGTCACGGGAAACCAGCCAGTCGGCGAACGCGTCGGCCGCCTCTGCGTGACGCGAACCGCTCACCGTGATGACGCTGTACGCATTCTTCAGCAGATCGTCACCTTCCACCAGCACCTCCAGGTGGAGATTGTCCGAGAGTGCCAGCCAGGTGCCGCGGTCCGTCAGAATGTATACGCCGCGCTCGGATGCGATCGTGAGTGCCTCACCCATCCCCTGGCCGACCTCCATCCGTGCCCGGGGCTCGGTCCCAGCCGCTGCCCACAGCGCCAGCTCCTTGCGGTGCGTGCCCGAGCTGTCACCGCGCGAGACGAACGCCGCGTCGCTCGCGGCGAGCCGCTGCAGCGCTTCGACCGCCGCTGCCGCACCACGGACGCCCGCGGGGTCCGACGGCGGTCCCGCGATGACGTAATCGTTCGCCATCACCGGCAGTCGCCTGAGGCCATGGCCCCCGGCCATGAACGCCTCCTCATCCGACGGCGAGTGCACCAGCAGGACATCCGCGTCGCGGCGCCGGCCCAGTGCCATGGCCTCGCCGCTGCCGACCGCGATCACCTTGATGCGCACATCGCCATGCGCACGCTCGAACGCGGGAATCAGCACGTCCAGCAGGCCCGAATCCACGGTGGAGGTAGTCGAGGCCAGGATCAGCTCTTCCGGCTGATCACAGGCTGCCGCGAGGGCGACGCAGAATACCAGCGCGGCGCGCATGAACATCGAGTGCAGGAAGTGAAGGACGGGCGTGCCCGGGCAGACCGGCTCGGGAAAGGAAGGCCGCAGCGGGCGCATGCGCGCGCACGCTGCGGCATCGGCAACCGTCAGTGCTCCTCCCGGCTCCGCGTGCCCTCCTGAATCGGGGTGTCGGGCGGATTGTAGGTGTGCCCTCGCTCGATCGCCTCGCCCATGTCGTTCGTGCCGTACTGCTCGGCCGCAGTGTCGTTGAGCAGATGCTCGGCCGAGTCTTCCGTACGGTCCGCGCCGCCGCGCGCAGCGCCCTGCGTGTACACGCGCGCATTCGCCGCATCCGCGCCTTCGGGCTGCTCGAGACGGACCAGCTCGTCGATGACCAGGTTGTTGTCCACCTCGAGGCCGATCACGTCCGTCAGTACATGCTCGATGATCTGCAGCTCCGCTTCCGTACCGACGCGCCCGGCCAGTGTCACGCGGCCGTTCGCTACCGACAGGTCCAGTCCGCTCGCATCGAGGTCCGGCTGGTCGTTCAGCTCATCGTGCACCAGCGACTGGATCTCCGCGTCGCTCATCGACTCGATGTCGTAGGAATCCTCGTAATCCTCGGCCATGCTGTACCTCCGCTCAGAAATGAATCGACAGACCCGCCGCCAGCGCGAAGTTCTGCTCCCATTCCGAACGTGAAAGCCTGGCCCCGTTCTCCGTGAAGAGAAACGCCTC
>DATHVW010000035.1:0-3006 GCA_035461085.1 Longimicrobiales bacterium
TAGCTCGACTGTCCGCGCGGAGTGAACTCCTACGCCAGACCACCGCGCCCAGGTCCTCAGCTCTGATCTCGTCCGGCGGCCCGGTGACGCCGTTCGATCGGTGCCGTACTCGCGACCTGGCAGTGGCCGCGCCGGCTCACCGGGGCACGGAAGTGGGGGACGCCACGATGCCCGTCGCACCGATGGACCTCGGATTAGCCTGGGCGCCAGAGAGCCTCAAGTTGACGAGCCGCTCCATACGTTCGGCGCAGCGACGCGCGAACTGCAGCTGTTCGCGTCGCCCCACTAGCCGAAAGCCGAGATTCAAGATCGGGTTGCGGATCTTCGCAACCTGCGAAACGGCGTGGATGCGGTACTCCACCTCGCCCGTGTCCAGCCACTTCCAGACCTGGTAATCCATCTGGCCCCGCTCCAGGTGTCCCTTCAAGGTTCGGTAGGCCCAGCCCCAGATGCGCGCCCCCCTTCCGTCGACCTCGCGGACCTCGTCGAACACGGGACCGATGCGCACGCCGACCCGCACCCGCAAGATGAAATAGCGAATTTCGAGCAGCATGTCTCGGTGCTCGAGCGGCGCATCGGCCCGGTAATAGGCGCGGACGCGTGTGGGATCGGCGAACTCGTAGTCGCAAAGCAGGAGCTTCGCGGTCTCGAACGGTCCGTTCGGGACAGGCTCGCCCGGCGGCTCCGGCGGCAGCGAGTGACGATAGGAATCGAGGTGCCAGGGATCGCGCGCCACCACGGGAAGCCCCGCGGGATCGAAGTTGAACTCCAGGTCGTGGACGCGCTCGAGCTGTGCCCGCACGTGGCCCCGCCAAACCAGCCACGGTGGCCCGGCTGCGAGACGTCGCTCAGTCGTCAAAGGCGCTGGCCTCTACCTTCCGAGTCTGTATCTCGATGCCGCCGGTCCTGCGCCCGCCTGAGATCGCTGCTATCCGCTCGAGGGTTGACGTCCACATGTGAAGCTGGACCTCCTTGCTCATTCGGAGTCGGTCGTAGAGGAGGTCCGTCAGACGGTCCCTGCTCCGCGCCCAGCTCTCGATCTCGAAGACAACGAGTCCGTTTTCCTCGTATGCCCGGAATTCGATCTGCCCCGCCTCCAAATGGCCCTCGAGCGTTCCAAGCCTGAACATTGCTTCCTCGCGCTTGACCACGCGAACTGGGCCGTCCCAGGGACCCGCCATTCGAACCACGTACTCATCGTTCACACGCATTTTGCGTCCAGCCCCGCGGAGCTTCCGAAACGTCGCGAACTCTGAGGGCGCGACGGAATCCGGTTCACCGGCTACTCGCTGCACGAGCTTGTCCGCTGAGAGGTCGCTGTCGCGGATACGGACCCGGTAGCGGCGATGGAATAGCGGCCCGGTGCCGTGCTCGGGCGTCTGGATTTCTGGGCGCTGGAGCTCCCGTGGCAGTGGGGGCGGCGAGTCCGCTTCCATGCTGCCCTGAACCTCGTCGCGGTGAAGGGGAGTGGTGCGCCAGAGGTAACGCCACGACGTGAGGGCGACGCCCAGGGGCCAGCGGCTGGCGGTCGCCAAACGCGCGAAGAACGGCTGCTTGCGAGGCATGCAAGGCTCTTACCCGCCTGCGATTTGCATCACACGGGCTCGTCGTTTGATTCCGCCGCGGTTAGCAGCAGCGCGATCGGGAAATAAGAGAATCGTGCTGGTCGATCTCGTTCATCGCGTCGGTCTGCGAGGTTGGCATTTGCATCTGGTTTCGATCGCGACAGTAGTTCTGTGCGTCGGACTCTGGATCAGGGCCAAGACACTCGATCAGAGCGAGCGAGGAAACGCGGAGCGCCGGGCGCTGTTCGTGGGGCTGTGGCCGCCGATGTTCTGGCTGATCGGAGATTCGCTCGAGCGCCGAGTCTCTGGGAGTCCCCGGCGGCGGCTGCGTCGTAGGTAGGCGTCCTCGACGGCTGGACGCTGGAGCGGTTCAGAACTCCAGCGCGAACTTCGCGTCCTCGGACATAATCATCGCGAGTACGCGTGACACCGCGTTAGCTCCGTGTCGCGGTTTGTTCGCGTGTGCAGGCGAAATGGTCGGATACGGTGCCGAGCCGGGTCCGGCGTGCGTGAGCGAATGGCTGCACTCGGGGCTGCGGTCGGTAACCGCCGACGGCGCGCTTTACCCTCGCTCAGGTCGAGGTCCGGCGCGCGATTGTCGCGATGGAAGCCGCGCCCGAGTAATGATCGTCGCCCATTTCGGCGGGTCGATCAAAGCCGGTGACATACGATTCGGGCGCAGATGAAGCGGGCCGACGCGGCCTGGTGGGCGCGGGTCGTCTTGAGCGCCTAGCGAACGAGGGAGGACCGCATCGTGAGCAAGCTGAGGATCAGGGCAGCGATCTTGCTGCTAACAGCCGCCGTGGTACTCAACGTGGTGATCCTGGCGCGCGGCGAGGAGTCTTTCGGCTGGCCGCTCGCCGCAATCGTGTTGTTGGGAGCGGTTGGGGTCATGCTGATGGTCCAGCGGCGGCCATGGGAATGAGTGCTTTGGCCGCCCGCCCCTCGCGTATGAGGTGCTCGTCGTCGTCCACCTCGAGGTAGACGTTGCCAGCACAGGTCGAGCAGGGTGCGGTGAAGGTGGCGACCTGGATCACCAACAAGGCGACCATGAACTAGGTCACCGACATGGTGAAGAAGCCCTGCGGACGTGGCTCATGCCGGAGCTCACGCCGAAGATCGCGAATGCGGTGAGGGGGGACGGCGCACATCGGCTCGTCCCCGCCCGCTGGCCTGCGGTCAGCGACCACTGCAGACGCAGCCGACCGCAGCCTTAGGTAGTGCTCCCGCAGCGCTTCGTATCGCTCGTCGTCTGTCATTAGCCAGCCTCCTAGAACATGCTCGCGTCCAGCTCCTCGAGCTCGGCGGCGGCCTGGTCGTCCTGTGCTCGGACGTACTCGATCCCGGCCAGCGCCTCAGCGGCAATCCTGGCCTTTAGCAGCGACTTGGCCTGGCTCTCGCTCATGCCGTCGACCGTCTCGGTCAGCCATTCGCCTTTGCG
>DATHVW010000036.1:0-3372 GCA_035461085.1 Longimicrobiales bacterium
GGATCGCGGTACAGACCAAGAAAGATCGGGGATATTTGGTGGGCTGTCAAGCAGGCATGAAGCTGTGCTGTCGAGCGCCAGGGCTCCGGTGGCGCGATTGCCCCTGCCTGCCCCTGGTCTCAACGGCGGTGTCAGGTTGTCGTGGGCATGGGCAGGTGCACGGGCACGAATAAGGAATCACGCACACGTTTACGGGCAGAGGCAGCAACCGGGCCGGCATCTCCCGCGCGGTACCGCTCGAGCCCGTATCCCCTGCCTCCGCGCAGCGGCCCTGCCCCGGCAGGAAACGGGGAAGGTGGCTCACGAGAAGGAAGGTTGGCTGCCCCTGACCGTGCCCGTAAACGTGTGCGTGATTCCTTCCACATGCCCGTGCCCGTGCCCACGCCCATGACAACCTGACACCGCCGTAAAACACGCGGCGGGCTCGACGGCTCTGAGCTGCGCCAGCCAATGTCAGGTGCCGGGTACCACGAGCGCGCGGGCTTCCGCTGTGGCGCGCATCGTCGCCGCAATGGCCGCCAAGCCGCCGAGAGCCATGAGCACGCCGGTGACGGGCCGACGCAGCAGCGCGTGACCGATGCCGAACGTGAGGGCGAACACGCCGAGGTTTCCCAGCACCCATGCGGCCGCGATCCATGCCATGGCGCGGCGGGGCGCGGCGCCGGGGACGGTGCCCCACCACCCGGGAGGCCGGACGCGCTGCACGAACGTCTCGAGGCGCGCGGGATCGACTGGCGCGGTCAGGAATGTGGCGGCGAGGGCGGCAGTCATGGAAACGGCGATGATGACGAGGAGCAGGTACTCGTCGCGCGCGTCGGGGAACAAGGGGTAGAGCACGAGCGCCATGACCACGGCGACGCTCATGCCGACGATCTCGGTCCAGGCGTTCACGCGCCACCACAGCCAGCGCAGCATGGAGGGGAGTCCCAGCCCCGCACCGAGTGCGATGAAGAAGCGCCAGGCGCTCTCGATGCTGGAGATGCGCGCGGCGACGAGAACGGCCAGCGCGGCGAGCAGGAACACGCCGAGCCGGCTGACGGCCACGAGCTCGCGCTGTGAGGCGCGGGGCCGGATGAACCGGAGGTAGAGGTCGTTGACCAGGTAGCTGGTGCCCCAGTTGATGTGGGTATCGACCGTGCTCATGAACGCGGCGAGGAGTGATGCGAACATGAGGCCGAGCAGGCCGGTCGGCAGCAGCTCGCCCATGAGGACGGGATAGGCCATCTCGCGGTCGCTGCGGACAATGTCGGCGCCCGCACCGCTGCCCTCGAGACCGAGCGGATAGACGACCAGCGCGACGAGCGCGATGAGCACCCACGGCCAGGTGCGGAGCGCGTAGTTCGCGACCGCGAACCAGAGAGCGCCGCCCTCGGCGTGAGCGTCATTACGCGCGGTGAAGAGGCGCTGTGCGAGGTATCCGCTGCCATCGCTGAAGTACTGCGCCCACCACTGCACCGCGATGTAGATGAGGAAGAGCTGGACGGGCAGCCACGCGGCGTCGGTGCCCGGCACGAACGCCAGTACCTGCGACGCGTCGTAGTGGCGGTCGAGGCCGGTGAGCAGGCCATCGATGCCGCCGACGTGGGCGACGGCGATCCAGGCGAACGTGATGCTCGCGACCATCGCCAGCAGGAACTGGAAGAGGTCGGTGAGGATGACGCCGCGTATGCCGCCGAGGCTCGAATACACCGCGATCAGCCCGAACAGCACGAGCACCGTGAGCGTGTCGCCGGGGCCGCCGATCGTGAGCGCGGCGGGCCATGCCGCCTCGAATGCGGCGAGGCGGTCGGCCCCGATCCAGGCGTCCCACTGCGTGAACGGCGCGGCGATCTTGACCATCGCGCGCACCACCCAGCCGAGTACGATGCCGTTGATGACGATCGCGAAGAACACGGCCTTGAAGCCGCGCAGCACGGTCGCGGGTCGCCCGCCGTAACGAAGCTCCACGAGCTCCGCGTCCGTCAGCACGTGTGCGCGCCGCCACAGTGCGGCGAACACGACCGCCATGGAGACGTGCGAGATCGCCCACGACCACCAGAACCAGTTGCCCGCGATGCCGTACTCCGCCACCAGTCCGGTGACGACGAGCGGAGTGTCCGCCGCGAACGTGGTAGCGACCATGGATGTGCCGAGCCACCACCAGGGCAGGCCGCGGTCGGCCATGAAGTACGACTGGATCGAGGACCCGGCACGACGGGCGACGAGAACGCCCGCCGCGAGCGCCAGCGCCAGGTAGGTTACGACGATTGCCCAGTCCCAGGGGGACAGTCGGGTCACGGAGCGGGGATCGGGAACGACATCCGCCGACGGTAACAGGAACGCGCGGGCGATGCCAGTTTCGATCGTGGCAGGCTACGACGGATCGTGTCGTGATTCAGCAATCGGCGTCCGCACCGGGGCGCCGGGAAGCGCCCGCCCGGCTAACGCGATCCGCCGTCGCGAGCTGCGTTCCTGTGGGGTCCGTTGCCACGGGACCAGAGAAGTATCGCGCCGCCCGAGGATGAGCCCTGGAGGCCGAAGCGCGCGCCGGCCTCGACGGCCGACAGATACTCGATGCTCTCCCAGGCCCCCGGCTTCAGGGTACGGAGCACCATCGCCGGATCCCGGATCAGCACACCGTCCACGGCCACGGCGACCTGCTCACACGAGCCCCCACCGCCGCCGCGCATCGAGTTGGGGCCCCGCCGACTCTGAAGGCAGAACATCACGCCGGACGCGGTTTGCACCTCCTGAACGCGCACGCCGAGCTCGCGGTAGACGGCGGCCGGCGACGCATTGACCTTCTCGAGCTCCGCCATCCGGCTGCCGGCGAGCACGAACTCGCCCCGGATCGCGTCCCGCTCTCCGATTTCCGCCGTACGTTCGACCGAGGCTTCCGCGCGTACGGGATCGAGTGCTACCGCCTCCGACTGGAGCAGAATGGCGGGCACGACAACCGGACTCGTTCCGCTCACCACGAACGGCTGGCGCACGGTGCGGTAACCATCCAGCTCGGCGCTGAGCGTGTACGAGCCGGGCGCGATGCCGTCCATGGTGAAGAAGCCGTTGCGATCCGTCTGTGCGGAGGCGTGATCGGCTCCGGCGGAGTCCATCACGCTGATCCTGACGCTGGTGAGCGGCGTGCGCTGGTCCGCGTCGATGACGCGCGCACGGACCTGCTGTGCGTGGGCGGAAACGGGCAGCGCAATGAGAACGGACAGGATCAGCATCGCTCTGCGCATCCGGCACCTCCGAAAGGAATGGCTGTCAGCCGAGTGCGTACTTCGTCGTTACGTCCGCATCCGCGGGTCCGGCGAGCAGGCGGAACTCGTCCTGCTTCATCACCGGGTCGTCACGGAGATCGACATCGAGCGACAGGTTCTTCTCGAGGCG
>DATHVW010000037.1:0-28511 GCA_035461085.1 Longimicrobiales bacterium
GTCTCTTCGGTAGCGCATCTGCTGCAGGCTCAATCGTGGCAAGGGGCGGCGAAGCTATGCGCGTGCGCGCACGAGTGTCAAGGAACGGGCATTGCAGCCGCGGTGAGGCCATGAGTGATACCAGGTTCAAACAGGAAGGCGGCGCGGCGGAGAGCGAGGCCGCCGCGCGCGAGATAGCGACGCTGGCGGCGCAGCCCGCAGCGATCGACACGGCGGTGCTGCGTTCGGTGCCGGACCTGCGGGGGATCCGGTGCGAGGATGCGAGCGGCATCCCCGTCGGGCACCTGTGGGGTGCACTGGCCGAAGCCGAGACGGGTCTGCTGCGGTATGTGGACCTCGAGCTGGAGACGCTCGACCGGCACGTGCTCGTCCCGATAGGTCACGCACGCGTGCATGGTGAGGGGCGTGAAGGTCCGTGCATCCGGCTGCGGGCCGCGCTGCTCGAGCAGCTCGAGCAGGTGCCGCCATTCGCTGCGGAGGTGGGCCACATCGATGATCCCTACGAGCGGGCTCTGCTCGAGGCGTATGGCCGCACCTTCCATGGCGAGCGCTATTACGCGCACCCCGCATACGACCACAGCGGCATCTACGTGGGCGAGCATCCGGTCGTGTCCGGCGATGGATCGGGTGATGAGCCGCTGAACCGTCTGTCATACCTGACGGGGTGGAAGGTTGCGTCGGGCGAACCGGACATCCGCGGCTGGCCGCTCGTTCTGGCGGGCGACGGCACGCGCGTCGAAGTGATGGACCTGATCGTGGACACGGCAGCGGAGCGCGTGCGGTACGTGGTGGTGCCGCTGCCCGATGGCGACGGCGCGCGTCTGATCCCCGTCGGGTTCCTGCGCGTTGACACTGACGCGAAGAAGGTCGTGGCCGAGGGGTTCACTGCGACCGATCTCGCCGAGCTGCCGCCGTACCTGGGCGGAGGCGTGACGCGCATCGCGGAGGATTCACTGAATGCGGCGCTTCGGCGCACGTTCTCGGGCCGACGGCGGTATCTGCTTCCCGATTTCCGCGCCTGATTGACACGGGGAGCGGGTGCGGGCATCTTGGCGCCCCATGATTCTCAGACTTTCGGCCGTATGTGAGAGCGCCCGCGAGCGTCCTGACGGGCGTCTCGACCTGTCGGGCATATTCAACGATCTGAGCGCGCCCGGCTTTCCGGCGATGCAGGAACGTATGACCGTCGTGTTCGTCGTCGAGTGGGAGGCGGACGAGACGGGTGAGCTGCCGCTGCGCGCGGACATGATGGACGAGAGCGGCCGCAAGCTGCTCACGATCCAGGGTCACACGCAGGTGGACGCACGCGGCGCGGATCGCTCACCGCCGCAGACGCGCCTCATCATGCCGCTCGAGAAGGTGGTCTTCCCGAAGCCGGGGCGGTACCGCTTCGAGCTCGTTGCGGGCGGTGATGCCGCCGATGCATGCTCCTTCTTCGTCGGTCAGGCTTCCGCCGGCTGAACCCGCATCGTCACAACTTCACCCCACCCCTGCCCGGTATCGGGCACCGCCGACCGCCGCGCCGGCGCCTTCGTGACGGACCCCGCCCGCCGGGCACGGGTATGATCCGCCCATACGCCGGGATTCATGGAGGTTGTGCGTGGAAGCTCGAGTCCAGCCGGAGGACACGCAGGACGTGGTGCGCGTGCTCTCCGCATTGTCGGATGTAAACAGATATCGTATCGTGGAGCTGCTCGCGACGGAGGGCGAGCTGTCCTGCGGCACCATCGGCAGTGCGCTGGGCATGTCGGCGTCACTGATCTCGCATCATCTGGGCGTGCTCGAGAGTGCGAGCGTGATCCAGCGCAGGAAGGATGGGCTGTGGACGCTGAACCGGCTGCGACGCGATGAGCTCGCGCGGCGCCTGTCCGGGCTCCAGCGGATCGTAGCGGCGTCCGAGGAGCAGTAGACTTTCCCGCCGTGCCCGCCCGGGCGCGGCGTTTTCCGGTCCCACACAGACAGTACAACGGAGTCCGTCCATGCATGCTGACGAGCGTGGTGCGCGCGGTGATGCGAGCACTGGTGGCAGACGGGGGATACCGCTCCACACGAAGATCCTGCTGGGCCTGGCACTGGGTGCGATCGCCGGCATAGCCGCCAACGCATTCGCTGCCGACGCCGCCTGGGTCGAAACCATCGTGACGTACGTCGCCCAGCCGGTCGGTCAGGTATTCCTCGGCATGCTCTTCATGGTCGTGATGCCGCTGGTGTTCACCACGCTCGCACTCGGCGTGGCCGGTCTGGGCGACCTGAGCAGCCTCGGCCGCGTCGGCGGCAAGACGATCGGCTTCTTCCTGTTCACCACGGCGTGCGCGGTCGTGCTCGGCCTCACGCTCGCCAACGTGGTCGCCCCCGGTGCGGGCATCGACCCCGCGGTGCGCGCCGCCCTGCTCGCGGAGTACTCCACGCAGGCCGCGGATCGCGTGGTCGCCTCGGAGAACACCGGCTTCGGCATCCAGACATTCGTCAACATCGTGCCGCGCAACCCGCTCGCCGCCGCCGTCAACGGCAACATGCTCGGCGTGATCTTCTTCACGCTGATGTTCGGCATCGCGCTCACGCGGATTCCGAAAGAGCTGTCGGCTCCTGTTATTCGCGGGCTGGAAGGTGTCGCCCAGGCGATCATCGAGATCATCGGCTTCGCGATGAAGCTCGCGCCCTATGGCGTCGCGGGGCTGATCTTCTCCGTCACATCACAGTTCGGCTTCGATGTCCTGCGCTCGCTCGCCCTCTACGTGGCGATGGTGCTCTTCGGCCTGATCGTGCATCAGTTCGGCACGCTCGCCCTCATCGGCAGGTTCCTGGCCGGCGTCAGTCCGCGCACTCTCTTCAGCCGCGCGCGGTTCATGATGATCACCGCATTCTCGACATCCAGCTCCAACGCGACCATGCCGACGACGCTCCGCACCGCCGAGGAGGAGTTCGGCGTGCCGCGCGAGATCGCCGGGTTCGTGATTCCGCTGGGTGCGACAATGAACATGAACGGCACGGCGCTGTTCGAGGGCATGACCGTGCTGTTCCTCGCGCAGGTGTTCGGCATAGACCTGTCGCTCGGTGCGCAGCTCATTGTCGTCATCATGTCGATCATCACGGCAATCGGAGCCGCCGGCGTGCCCGGCGGCTCCATTCCGCTGCTCGTCATGGTGCTGGTGATGGTCGGGGTCCCCGGCGAGGGCATCGCCCTGATCCTCGGCGTGGACCGTATCCTCGACATGGCCCGGACCGTACCGAACGTGACGGCGGACCTGCTCGCGTCGGTCGTGGTTGCACGGAGCGAGGGCTATGATCTGGTGCCCGCTTCCGCCCCCGACTTCTCGACCGAAGCGGCGACGGAAGCCCTGGAGCACGGGCACCAGGTCGCGTGACCCTGTGATGCCGGGAGCCTGAGCGGCCGGTCCGCTCAGGCCCCCGGCACTCCGGGCTCGGTCATGGCGCGCGCGTCCAGGACCTCATCCAGCTCCGCCTCCGGCAGCACGTTCCGCTCCCGCGCCACCTCCCGTGCCGTCTTTCCTTCCCGGAACGCCTGCTTGGCGATCGCGGCGGCCTCGTCATAGCCGATCTTCGGCGCGAGCGCGGTAGCGAGTGAGAGGTTGCCCTCGAGCAGCTCACGGCAGCGATCCTCGTTCGCGACAATGCCATCGACACACTTCTCGGCGAGCACGCGCGCGGCGTTGGACAGCAGCGTGATCGACTGCAGCAGTGCATGCGTCATCACGGGCATCATGACGTTCAGCTCGAAGTAGCTGCCCTGTCCCCCGACCGTGATGGTCGTGTGATTCCCCATCACCTGCGCCGCGACCATGGTGACCGCTTCGGATATGACGGGGTTGACCTTGCCGGGCATGATGCTCGACCCGGGCTGGATCGCGGGCAGCGTGATCTCGTTCAGGCCTGCGCGCGGACCGCTGCCGAGCAGCCGGATGTCGTTGGCGATGCGCATCATCGAGACCGCGATGGTGTTCAGTGCGCCATGCGCGTAGACGATCGTGTCGCGCGTGCCCTGCCGCTCGAAATGGTTGTCCGCTTCACGGAACTCGATGCCGGTGCTGCGGGAGATGCGCGTGATCGCCTTTTCCGCGAAGTCCGGCGGCGTGTTGATGCCGGTGCCGACGGCGGTCCCGCCGAGCGGCAGCTCGACGAGGTCGCGCTCGGCCGCGCGCAGCCGGCGGATGCCGAGATCCACCTGCGCGGCGTAGCCGCCGAACTCCTGTCCGAGTCGCACAGGGGTGGCATCCATCAGGTGGGTGCGGCCGGACTTGACGATGTGATCGAACTCGCGGGCCTTGGCGTTGAGCGAGTCGCGCAGCTGTTCGAGGGCCGGCACGAGGTCGCTGCGGATGCTGACGCACGCGGCCACCTGCATGGCGGTCGGAATCACATCGTTCGATGACTGGCCGGCGTTGACGTGATCGTTCGGATGGATCTTCGCGGATCCGCCGCGTATCTGCGTTGCGCGGCTGGCCAGCACTTCGTTCGCGTTCATGTTCGTGGACGTGCCGCTTCCCGTCTGGAAGATGTCGAGCACGAAGTGCGCGTCGTGATCGCCGCGGGCCACTTCATCGGCCGCCTGCACGATCGCCTTCACGACATCCTCATCGATGAGCTTCAGCTCCAGATTCGTCTCGGCCGCCGCCTTCTTGATGATGCCCAGCGCCGCGATGAACGAGCGCGGAAACCGCATATCGCTGATCGGAAAGTTCTCCACCGCCCGCTGCGTCTGCGCGCCCCAGAGTGCATCGGCCGGCACCTGCATCTCGCCGAGCGAGTCCTTTTCAATCCTGTGTGTCGCCATTTCGTCCCGTCATTGTGTGTTGGTCGCCGCGGCACTCACCCGACCCGTCGCCGGGCGCGCCAGCCGGCGCACATCGCCGTCTCGATTCTCACATCCCATCACTTCTGCGGGCGCGACGGCCGCACCTCGATGCGGCTGGGCAGCGTCCGCTCCGGCGTCGCCAGCAGGTCCAGCACGATCCGCGCGATGTCCTCGGCGCCGATCTTCCATTCCTCACCCGTCTTCGAGCTGTTGTCCGGATGCGAGAATGCGGTTGCGACGCTGCCCGGCATGATGCAGCTGACCCGCACGCCGTCCTGCCGGACTTCCAGCATGAGAGCCTCGCTGAAGCCGAGGAGGCCGAACTTGCTGGCATTGTAGGCGGCTCCGCGGGCAAACGGGTTCTTGCCTGAGAGGCTGCCAATGTTGATGACCCAGCCGGCTGCGTTCTTTTTCAGGTGGGGCAGCGCGGCGTGGGTGCAGTAGAACGCGCTGTTCAGGTTGGTGCCGATGACGGCGTCCCAGTCCTCGGCACTCATCTCCTCGACCGTCGCGAACCGGCCGATACCCGCGTTGTTGATGAGGATGTCGATGCCGCCCAGCTCGCCTGCGGCACGCTCAATGAGCGATTCGCAGTCCTCGCGTGACCGCACATCGCAGGGCACGCCGATGCAGCGCGCCTTCGGATGCTTCTTCCCGAGATCGCGCGCGGCCTGCTCCACGTCCTTCGCCGTGCGCGCGCCTATCACCACACTCGCTCCGGCTCCGGCCAGCGCATCGGCTATGGCATAGCCGATGCCCCGGCTGCCGCCCGTCACCACCGCCACCCGTCCTGTCAGGTCCATCATCATTCCTCCTGCCCGCTTACGGGACCGAGTTTAATTGCACCGGGGCTGGACCGCTACTATCGTTCCGCCATGGAACCAGCTGGCAGGATCGCGCTCGTCACGGGCGGCGCGCGCCGGGTCGGCCGCGCGTTCAGTCTGGCTCTCGCGGAGGCCGGCTGCGACGTCGTGGTCAATTACAACGGCTCGGCCGACGAAGCGGCCGTAACCGCCGCCGACATCGAGCGGCTCGGGCGGCGCGCGCTCCCCGTGCATGCCGACATCTCGCGCCCGGATGACATCGCGCGCCTCGTGCGCGAAACGGAGCAGGCTTTCGGGCGGCTCGACATCGTGGTCAACAACGCATCGCTGTTCGAACGCGCCCCTGTCCCGGATATCACCGTCGAGGACTGGGATCGCGTCCTCAATGTGAATCTCAGGGGTCCGTTCTTCCTCGCCCAGGCCGCGGCACCCCTGCTGCGCCGCGACGGCGGTGGCCTCATCGTCAACATCGTGGATCTCTCCGCGCTGCAGCCGTGGCCTTCATTCGCCCACCATGCCGTATCCAAGGCCGGCCTCCTCCATCTGACCCGTGTCCTCGCGCGTGCGCTCGCGCCCGACATCAGGGTCAATGCGATCGCGCCCGGCACCGTCCTTCCGCCGGAGGATACGGAAGGCGAGGATGGCAGCGAACGCAGAGTGCTCGCGCGCAGCGGTGAACCGGCGGACGTCACGAGCGCTCTGCTCTACCTCGTCCGCTCCGACTTCGTGACCGGTGAGAATCTGGTCGTCGATGGCGGAAGGATGCTGCTCTGACGGTGTAACAGGCTCCATGAAGAGACACGTGCTGCTGTCGGCTCTCTGCGGTGCCGCCCTCGCCGGCGGCTCGAGCGGTGTGGTCGCCCAGGAATGCCCGAGCGTCGAGGCGCTGCAGAATTATCGCCCGGCCGAAGCGACACGCGTATACGCGGCCAATGGCTCGCTGCTCGCCGACCTGTCGCCCGAGCGGCGGGTCGTCATCGATCTCGAAGCGATGCCGCCCACCGTCTCGAACGGCTTCGTCGCCGTAGAGGATCGCAGGTTCTGGCAGCACGAGGGCGTGGACATGCGCGGCGCGGGCCGCGCGGTGTGGCGCAACATCACGTCGCTCTCGCTGTCCGAGGGATTCTCCACCATCACCATGCAGCTCGCACGCAATGTCTTCCCCGCCGAGCTGCCGCGCTCCGACAAGCTGCGCCGCAAGCTGTGCGAGATCCGCCTGGCCGGCCGCATCGAGGATGCGTTCACGAAGCGCGACATCCTGACGATGTACATCAACCAGGTCTACTTCGGTGATGGCAAGTACGGCATCGAGGAAGCGGCGCGCGGCTATTTCGGCAAGTCCGCGAAGCAGCTGACACTGTCGGAGGCAGCGACGCTCGTCGGGCTCGTGAAGAATCCCGAAGGCTACAATCCGCGGAAGCATCCGGCGCGTGCGATCGCACGGCGCAACGTGGTGCTCGATGTGTTCGTGCGCGAGGAGGTGGTGAGCGCCGCCGCCGCGGCGGAAGCCAGGGCCGACTCGCTCGTGATTGCCGCACCGCTCGAGGCATCGGGGGCGGCGCCGTACTACGTCGCGGCGGTGCGGCGGGAGCTGCGTGAGCGATTCGGCGCGGACGCGGCCACACAGGGGCTGCGCGTGCACACCGGGCTCGACCCGGCGCTGCAGAAGGCTGCACACGCGGCTCTCGTCGCGCAGCTGAAACGGATCGAAGCGGGCAGCTACGGCAAGTGGACGCATGCGAAGCCGGACGGCAGTCTCGAGGCCGCGCGCGGGAGCGGATCACAGTACCTGCAGGGCATGGTCATCGTGCTGGACGCACATACGGGTGCGGTGCGCGCCCTCGTGGGCGGCCGCGACTTCGCCCACTCATCGTTCGACCGCGCATTTCACGCGCGGCGGCAGCCCGGCTCGACGTTCAAGCCGATCGTGTACGCGACGGCACTCCAGCGCGGTCTCTCGCCCGCATCGCGCATCGACACGACGCCGGTGGAAGTCGCGCTCACCGGCGCAGCCTGGCGTCCGGACGATCTCGTGCCGGACAGCGTCACGTCGCTGTCACTGCGCGACGCGCTCGTCCTGTCATCGAACAACGGCGCCGTGCGCGTCGGTGAATGGGCCGGGATCGGTCGCGTGGCAGAAATGGCGAAGACGCTCGGCCTGACGACGCCCGTTCCGGATTATCCGTCCATCCTGCTCGGCTCCGCGGAGGTCATCCCGGCCGAGCTGACCGCGGCGTACGCGACGTTCGCCAACGGCGGCTACCGCGTCGCCCCGACACTCATCTCACGCGTCGAAGATGCGCACGGCCGCGTTCTGTGGCGCGCGCCGGAAGCGCGCGAGCGCGTGCTCGACAGCGGTGTCGCATACCTCACCACGTCGATCATGGAGGATGTGATCGACCGCGGCACCGGTGCAGAAGTGCGCAGCAGCGGTTTCTGGCTCCCGGCCGCAGGGAAGACCGGCACCACGAACGATGCGAAGGATGTGTGGTTTGTCGGCATGACGCCCGATCTCGCCGCGGGCGTGTGGATCGGCTTCGATCAGCCCGCGCAGATCCTGCCGCGCGCATTCGGCGGCACGCTCGCCGCGCCAGTCTGGGCGGCCACGATGAAGGCGGCGTACTCGGAACGGAGTGCGCCCGCCGCGTGGACCGCCCCCGCCACCCTGGTGGGCGTGCCCATCGACGGCGTCACCGGACAGCTCGCTACGCCCGGCTGCCCCCCGGCTGACGTGCGGATCGAGTATTTCGCCGGTGGCAGCGCGCCGGGCGATTACTGCGCGACCCACCCTCACGGCCTGATGGACCGCGTGCTGCGCGGCCTGCGCATCCGAAGAGACTAGTCTGCCGCCGGCAGGTGCCAGTGGTGCGGCGCTTGCCTCTCCTCGATCCGGAGCCGTATCGCACTCGGCCGACCCGCATCGCCGGAGCCATGAAACGATCTGATTCCAATCGGGACACCGGGCGTGTCGATGCCGGATCAGCGACTGGTATTGGCGATGTAGAGGACGTGCTGGCCAGCAGTCCTGTCGTCCTCTACACTGCCGCCTTTGAGGGTGAGCAGCTGGTGCCGCTCTGGGCGAGCCGCAACATCGCGCTCATTCTCGGCTACCAGTTGCATGAGGCGCTTGCACCCGGCTGGTGGTGGCAGAATCTCCATCCTGATGACCGCGACCGCGCAGCGCGCAGCGGCGCCGCCCTGCTGCAACAGAAGAGGTATTCCCACGAATATCGCATTCGCCACGCGAATGGGGCCTACATCTGGGTGCTCGACCAGATGAAGATCGTCGACACGGACAGTACTCCGATGATGATCGGCTCCTGGACGGATGTGAGCGCCGGCCGCCTGCAGCAGGCACGGCTCGAGGCGGCCGAGGCGCACTACCGGCGACTCATCGAGACTTCGCCGTACAGCATATTCACCCTCGATGCCACTGGCACGGTGATGGAAGTGAATGCCGCCGGTGAGCGGATCCTCGGCCGCACCGACCTCATCGGCACGAACTTCCTCGACCTCGTGCCGGCCCGCGAGGTGCAGCGCGCAACATCGTTGTTCGAGCAGATACTGGCAGGCACAAACGATTCACCGGATCTCGAGTTGCTCGTGCGCCGCCCAGATGGCGAGGAGCGGCTGCTCAGCATCGCCGTATCTTCGATCCGCGATGAATCCGCTGCAGGTGTTCACGGCATCGCCCGGGACATCACAGGGGAACGGGCGCGCGAGGAGCACATGATGCTGCTGTCCACAGCTCTCGACCGGCTGCCGGATTGCGTCTGCATCACCGACGCGGATCGTCGGGTCGTCTACGCCAACCGCGCATGCGAACGCATACTCGAGTGCGACCCGCAGACCATCTCGGCAGAGAGATTTTCGGCCATCCTCGGTGGTGCGTCCGTTCTCGCGGCCATGGACGCCGCGCTGGCAGAGCGAGGCGCGTGGCGCGGTACGTTTACACATGCGCGCGCCGGCCGTGAGCCGGTTCCGATCGAGATCGTGGCCGTGCACGTGGTCGTGGATGAGCAGACGCTGACGTTCGCAGTGCTCCGTGACCTCAGCACGGAAGTGGCGCGGGAGCAGCAGCTGCGACGGGCGGAGCGAATGGCGAGTGTCGGCACGCTCGTGGCGGGAGTCGCTCACGAACTGAACAATCCCCTCACAGCCATCGCGGGCTTCGCAGAGCTCATGCTGATGGAGCCGCATTCCGATGATGAACGGGAGATGCTCGAGCTGACCCGTCGTGAGGCGCAGCGTGCTGCCAGGATCGTCGCCGACCTTCGCGTGATCGCGCGTGAGACGCAGCAGTCGGCCCCGAGCCGCCGCAGCGCTGTCGATCTCAACGACGTCGTGCAGCACGTGCTGAAGCTGCAACGATATTCGCTGCAGACGAGCAACATTGATCTCGCGGTCGATCTCGCGCCGGACCTGCCCGCCGTGCTCGGCAATTCCAGCGAGCTGGAGCAGGTGCTGCTCAACCTCATCGTCAACGCGAAGCAGGCGCTCGGCGCCCCGCATTCCGGCCGCCGCGGCATCGGTGTGCGCACCCGGGCCGGCCACGGCCGCGCTGTGCTGTCCATCGCGGATAACGGTCCAGGCATCCCGCAGAGCGAGCTGGATCGCATCTTCGATCCGTTCTACACCACCAAGTCACCGGGTGAAGGGATGGGGCTCGGATTGAGCCTCGTGCATCGTATCGTTACGGAGCACGACGGTGAGATCGAAGTGGAGAGCACGCCGGGTGCGGGTGCGACGTTCACCGTTTCGCTGCCGCTCGCGCGCAGCGACGATCCGCTACCGACCAGAGATGCCGCACGGAGGACATCGGCTCTGCGCGTACTGGTGGTGGATGATGAGGTGCCGATCCGGCGCGCGCTGCTGCGCTTCCTGCAACGCCGTGGCCATTCCGTGGACCTCGCGAGCGACGGCCACGAGGCGCTCCTGCTCATCGAACAGCAGACCTACGACGTCATACTGACCGACCTGCGCATGCCCGGGATGGGCGGAGAGCTGCTGCTGGAGACACTGCGCAAGCGCGATCCGGCCGCCGCCCGGCGCGTCATGTTCATGACGGGCCATGTCGCACGCGACGACGCAGCGCTCACGACCGCCTATGCAGACGTGCCCGTCATCGAGAAGCCGTTTTCACTGAACGAGCTGGAAGATCGGCTGGACGCGCTGGCCGCGCGGCTCAGTGAGGAGTAGCAGGCGCCGGCCGCACAGTCACATGAGCGACCCGTGGCGGAGCCCACCGTAGGCCGCGCCTTCGCACGCAGCGCTCGTCAGGGCGCCGGCGCCTCCGCCGTCTCGAGTACCGGGCTCTCGCCGTGGCCATGGTGTGCCAGCCAGCGCTCCGCCTCGAGCGCGGCCATGCATCCCGTACCCGCGGCCGTGATGGCCTGGCGGTAGTAGCTGTCCATGACGTCCCCCGCCGCAAACACGCCTTCCACGCTCGTGATGGTGCGCCACGGCTCCGGCGTCCGAACGTAACCCGACGGGTGGAGATCGAGCTGGCCGTCGAGGAACGCCGTGTTCGGGGTGTGCCCGATGGCAATGAAGAGCCCGCCGATCTCGATCTCGCTGGTCTCACCGGTCTGCGCGTCCTCGACGCGCACGCCCGTGACGTGCTCCATGCCGAGCACTTCGACCACCTTCGTATTCCACAGCACCCGGATCTTCGGGTGATTGAGCACACGGTCCGCCATGATCGGCGATGCGCGGAACTCACCCCGTCGATGAATGATGAGCACTTCGCTGGCGAACTTCGTCAGGTACATGGCCTCTTCCATCGCCGAGTCCCCACCGCCGACCACCGCGAGAACCTTCTCGCGGAACAGTGGCAACGCACCATCGCATACCGCGCACGCCGATACACCGCCGCCGCTCTGCGCCAGACGCTCCTCGTTCGGCAGCCCCAGCCAGTTGGCGCGCGCGCCCGTCGCGACGATCAGCGACAGCGCCTCCACCGGCTCGCTGTAGTTCGGCGTCAGCACGAACGGGTGGCGTCCCAGCTCGACCTTCGCCACGTCCTCCTGTATGACGCGCGTCCCGAACCGGACCGCCTGGTCCTTGAACCGTTCCATCATCTCCGGCCCCGTCACACCCTCGGGGAAGCCGGGGTAGTTCTCGACCTCCGTCGTGAACATCAGCTGGCCGCCCGGCAGCATGGTCCGGCTCGGCTCACCTTCGTAGACGAGCGGATTCAGATTCGCGCGGGCGGCGTAAATGGCGGCGGTCCAGGCAGCGGGCCCCGATCCGATGATGACGAGCGTCTCGGTCTGTGGCATGACGTCTTCCGGGTACTGCATGAAATCGTGGTGCGGACACCCTGCTAACTCAGCCGGTGCCGGGCTGGTTCCCTGCAACATAATTTCGCACACGCGCGACGTGCAACGCGGCACAACAAATGGCGCGGGGCTTGCCTCGATTGTAGGTTATCGTCCCCGTTAATGAGGATACCGGCACCGATGCCACTGGCCGATTCGCCCATATATCCCGAGAGCGAGATCGAGGGTCTGATCACCGCACTGCGCGGTGTTCTGGCCGCTCGCGTCACCCTCGGTACGCTCGGTCAGATCGAGGAAATCCACGTTCTGGCGGCTGAACAGCTGCATCCCAAGCAGATCGTGCGCAACATCGAATCCGCGCTCAGCGCCGGCCTCGGAATCGCCGTGGACCGACGCATGATCAGCGTCGCCCAGGTCCGTGCGGACGACGAGAATGCGTATGCTCCTGACGATGCATCTGCGCCACAGGTGCCGCAGGATGGCCCCCCGGAGGAGCCGCGGACCCGGGACGAAAAAATTGCGGTACGCTACGTTTTCGTGGGTTATGACGCGCGGACACAGCCCGACCTCGAGGCCGCCTGCCGGGTGACCATCCGGCGCGGCGGCGAGGTGATCAGCGGGTCAGGCACCGGCCCGAGCACGCGACTCGGACGGGCCCAGGCGGCCGCACGCGCCGTCTTCTCCGCCATCAGCGCCGCCCGCCAGGATCACTCGCTCGGCCTGGAGGGCGTTACCCTCGTGGAGAGCCACGGCCGCGACTTCGTGCTCGTCGCGGCCAGTGCGGCGGCCGGTCGCGACTCGCTGCCCCTCACCGGAGCGGCGGCACTGCACCGCTCGCCAGAGGAAGCGGCGATCCTGGCGTCGCTTCAGGCGACCAATCGCTGGTCTGCGATCGATGGCTGAGACCATGTCCCGCTTCCCGACCGCCGACCTCCACCAGGTCGAGCTCCGCGCGGTCGGCGAGCTGGAACGCCTGCCCGGCGTCGCCGCCGCTTCCGTCTGGCTCGGCCACGACGGTCACCTCCGCGACGCCCGACTCCACCTGATGCCCGGCGCGGCCCCGACCATCGTCGTCAACGCCGCATCGCGCGTCCTGCATGCGCTCGCCGTCCCTTTCGACACTCGCGCGGTCCGCACCTGCCCCATCGCGCTGCCCGACGAGATGGTGACCGCGCTGCCGGGACCGAATCGCTCGCGATTCCTGCTGCTCCAGGACCTCACGCTCACCCGCGCCGGCGCACACATCACCTGCCGCATCCAGCTCGCCCGTGACGGCACCACCGCCTCCGGCGAAGCCAGCGAGCTCGACACCAGCGGCGGCCGCTCGCGCGCTGCCGCCAAAGCCACACTCCGCGCCGCAGAGAACGCCACCGACGGCCTCGCCCTCGGACTCGAAGCCGCCGTCATCACCCAGATGTTCGGCCGCAGCTATGCCGTCGTCTCCGTCGAGGCCTCCATCGGCCGCAAGGTCGCGACCCTCTCCGGCATCGTCCCCGTCGATCCGTCACGCGCCACCGAAGAAGCCACCTGCCTCGCCACCCTGCGAGCCATCGACCGCTGGATCGCGATGTGAAATAGCGCCTGGTGGACTGCCGCGGAACTTCCAAGGCCGTCCACTAGTCGCGCCAGCCCACCAGCACCCGCTCCAGATCTTCCTTGTGTCGCGTCTCCTCCGCCACCAGGTTCTCCAGCTCCACCTTCAACCCCAGCTCGCCCGCCTTGTCCGCCTGATCGATCCGCTTCGTGTAACGCGCAATCGTGTCCTTCTCCGCCTGCAGCGACAGCTCCAGCATCTCGTGATTGTCCTGGCTCAGCTGCACCGGCGCCGGCTGCGTCGTCGGCGTGCCGCCCAGCGCCACGATCTTCTGCGACAGATACTTCGCGTGCTCCAGCTCGTCCGCGATCTCCGTCTCGAAGAACCCCGCCAGCTCCAGCCGTCCGCGGCCGTTCGCCAGCCGCGAGAACAGCAGATACGAGATGATCGCCGTGTATTCGTTCGCGAGGTCCTCGTTCAGTCCCTCGATCAGCGCGTCGCGTCCCGTCGTCTTCGCCATTTTCCCCACCCTGTCGTTGCCAGTTATTACTCTCTGCCGAGTTATCAATAATAATTCTTGATAACTGGAGCGCAACTCCGTTACGCCCTCACGGTTGTTCAGGCAAGGAGGGGGCCGGCAGGAGTGCTATTTGGACGGGGCCGGGCGTGCGGGGCCGACGAAGCGCTCGACTTCCTGGACGACGCGGCGCGGCTCCACGGGCTTGGCGAGGTAGCCGTCGCAGCCGGCCTGGATGGCCTTCTGGCGGTCCTCTTCGAGGGCATGGGCGGTGAGCGCGATGATGGGAATGCCGCTGGTGCCGTTATCGGCCTTGAGCTGCTGCGTCGCTTCCCAGCCGTCCATCTTGGGGATGGAGATGTCCATCAGGATGAGGTCGGGCATCTGCTCGCGGGCGCGGGCGACGCCTTCCTCTCCGTCACGAGCCTCCACGACGCGATAGCCCACATGTTCCAGGATAGTGCGATAGACGACGAGGTTGTCCTCGTTGTCTTCGACGAGCAGGATCGTCTTCTGGTTGTCGCTCATGATGGCGGCGCAGTGAAGAAAGCAAAGTGACAGGTGCAATGCGGGATACACGAAACATGCCACGCGACGCTCATGAGCCACCCGAGAGAGCGGCCTCTTCGGCGTCCTCCCGCTCCTTGAAGACCTTCAGGTTGGTGGAGTGTCCGGGGCTGTACCTGGCCTTGGGATTGATCTCGTGCACGGCGTGGTTGACGGCCATGGCGGCTTCGCTGAAGCCGGTGGCGATAAGCTCGAGCTTGCCCTCGTAGTGGGCGATGTCGCCGGCGGCATAGACGCGCGGCAGGTTGGTCTCGAGCAGGTGATTGACCTTGATGGAGTTGCGTTCGAGCTCGAGTCCCCATGAGGCAATGGGTCCGAGATCGGGCTTGAAGCCGATGAGCGAGATGACGGCGTCTACCTCGTACGTCTCGTCCTCGTCGGTACGGTTGTCGAAGATGGTGACGGCGGTGACGCAGGCGTCGCCATGAATTTCGCGTACTTCCCGGAACGTGAGCAGCTCGACCTGGCCGGCGTCGACGGCCTCGCGCATGAGCCGCATGGAATGGGCGTGTGCGCGGAAGCCTTCGCGCCGGTGGATGATGATGAGGCGTGCAGCGACGTCCTTGAGGTTGAGCACCCAGTCCACGGCGGAGTCGCCGCCGCCGACGATGAGGACGCGCTTGCCGGCGTAGCGCGCGGGGTCCTTGACGTGGTACTCGACGCCCTTGCCGAGGAGCGACTCGTAGCCGGAGCACTCGAGCACACGGGGGGCGAACGCGCCCTTGCCGCCCGCGATCAGTACGGCGCTGGTCGGGTAGCGGCCGCGATCGGTGGTGACGATGTAGCCCGCGCCGTCGCGGATCAGCTCGCGGACCTGCTCCTCGAGGCGCACGTCGGCGCCGAACTGGGTGCCCTGCTCCGCCAGGTTGGCGGCGAGGTCGCGCGCGAGAATACGTGGGAATCCACCGACGTCGTAGATGTACTTCTCGGGATAGAGCGCGGTCAGCTGGCCGCCGAGCTCGGGGAGCGAATCGATGATGCGGCAGGATATGCCGCGCAGCCCCGCATAGAATGCTGCGAACAGGCCCGTGGGCCCGCCGCCTATGATTGTGAGATCCCGTGGTTCCGCTTCGTGCATTGACTCCGATCCGTGATGCGGTTGGCGGCGGGATGCTAGCTGACGTGCGCCGCGCCGCGCAACCCGCGCACGTGGATCAGGCGGGTGGCGGCGGCGCACCGAGGAAAACGGCGGAGCTGCGATAGCGTTCGATCCCGTGGCGGAGCAGCAGCTTGATCAACACCGCCGCCGGCATGGCGATGAGGAGGCCGACGAAGCCGAAGAACGCGCCGCCGACGGCGAGGGCGAGAATGACCCAGACCGGATGCAGTCCGACGGATCCGCCGACGATGCGCGGGCCGGCGATGGTGGAGTCGATCGTCTGGATGATGGCGAAGACGATGCCCGCCCGGATGATGATGGAGAGGAAGCTGCCGCTGAGGAGCGCGATGATGAGGACGGGCACCACGCTCACGATGAGGCCGAGATAGGGGACCAGATTGAATATCCCCGCAATGGCGCCGACGAGGCCGGAGTACGGCACACCGGCGATCCAGAGGCCGAGCCAGGTGAGCACGCCGACGAGCGCGGCGGCGATCAGCTGACCGCGCAGGAATCTCGAGAGCAGCGAGTCGTACTCGGTCGCGAAATCGAGCCAGGCTTCGCGCCGTGCGTGCGGCACCAGGTCGGCCACGCGCAGCTTGATGTTGTCGAAGTCCTTGAGCAGGTAAATCATCAGCACGGGCGTGAGCACCAGGAATCCGAGCACGGACAGCACGATGCCGAAGCCGCGGCCGACGCCCGTCACGGTGCCCCACGCGCCCTGCGCGATGGCCTCCTGCTGCGTCTGCACGTAGGCGGCGATCCGCTGCGGATCGAGCCAGCGTGCGATCGTCGCGTCGGAAATGAACGGCAGGTTCCAGCGCTGCGCGCTCTCGCGTGTTTCGCTGATCCATTCCACGGCGCGTGCGGCTGCCGCGGGCAGCCTCTCGAAGAGAGCCTGGACCTGGTTGATCAGTGCGGGAATACCGAAGCCGATCGCGGCGCCCAGCAGCAGCAGGACGGGGAGCATGAGCATCGCGACGGCGAGGGTGCGCGAGGCGCCGCGGCGCTCCAGAAAGTCCACGGCCGGGTCGAGAATGTATGCGAGCACGAACGCGAGGATGAACGGGGCGAGCAGTGAGCCCATGGACTCGAGCAGCCATATGCCGAGTGCGAACGTGACGGCGATGACGACGGTCGTGTGCCGGTCGGTGCCGGTGAACGGCGCCAGCAGCATGAGCAGCAGCACGTACGCGATGATCGGCGACAGTGCGGAATGGATGCCCAGCAGGAAAATCGCGGCCGCGGCGAGCACGAGCGCGCCGTAGACGTAGCGCAACTCGATCGGTGTCTGCGTCGGCTGCATCACTCGTTCTGTTGAAGGGTGTTACGGCGTCAGCGCATCGTGTCGCGCAGCTCCAGCACTTCGGCAAAGTCCTCGGGCAGCTCACCGGCACCGGTGAGCCAGCGCGCGGCGGCGCGCATGACCTCGCGCGCATTGGAGTAACTTACGGTTTCGATGGCCATGCCGGCAGAGTGCCAGACGCACTCGGTGATGCCTTCGGTCAGCTGCGGCTCCGGATCGCCGGACAGGGACTCCACCAGGAAGAAGTGGCAGAACTTGTGGACGAGCCGGCCGCGGTCACGGAAGAACCAGTCGATCGTCGGCAGCTGCGTGACGACCGTCAGCTCCATCAGCCCGGTCTCCTCCGATACCTCACGCAGCGCCGCTTCGGCGGGCGTTTCGCCGCCCTCGATGTGACCCTTGGGCAGGCCCCAGTTGTTGTACGGGTCGCGGATCAGCAGGAAGTCCACGTCATCGCCGCGGCGGAACACGACGCCCCCCGAGCTCGTCTCGACACGCGCGCTGCGTGCGTTGCGGCCGCGGCGGCGGCCACGCGGCGGGCGCGGCGTCTCACCCATGCGATGGCGCCAGCTGGCGGGCCACCGTTTCCGCGATCTGCACCGCGTTCGTCGCGGCCCCCTTGCGCAGGTTGTCCGCCACGATCCACAGATGGACGACGCCGGGGAGATCGCGATCGCTCCGCACATGCCCCACATACACGTCATCGCGGCCCGCGATATCGCGTGCGAGCGGGTCGTGATCCGGGTCCGACAGTACCAGCCCTTCCATGCCGCCGAGCGCGTCGCGGATCTGCCGCGGCGAGAGCGGTCGCGCCAGCTCGACCGTGGCCGAGATCGAGTGGCCGGTTTGGACCGGCACGCGCACGCACGTGGCCGCAACGGCCAGACCCGGCAGATCGAGGATCTTCCGCGTCTCCGTGCGGATCTTCTCCTCCTCCTCGTTCCAGCCGTCCTCCATGCGCGGACCGATCCACGGAATCGCATTGCCGGCGATCGGCGCCACGAACGGCGAGGAGTCCGATGTGCCGCCGCCGAGCTCCGCTTCGAGCGCCGCGACGCCCTTGTGCCCCGCGCCGGAGACCGCCTGGAGCGATGTCACCACCACCCGGTGCAGCTTCGAGTGCCGGTGCAGCGCCGCCAGCGCCACGACCAGCTGAATGGTGGCACAGTTCGGATTGGCGATGATACCGAGCGGACGGTCCGCCGCCGCCGCGCCGTTCACCTCCGGCACGACCAGCGGCACACGCGGGTGCATACGCCACGCGGACGAGTTGTCGATGACCACGGCCCCGGCCGCCGCTGCGACGGGCCCCCACTCCCGGCTGCGGCTCGCGCCGGCCGAGAAGAGCGCGATGTCGCACCCGTCGAATGCACCCGGGCCGGGCTGGCGGACAGTCCAGTCACGGCCCTGCCAGCGCACGGCCGTGCCCGCGGACCGCTCCGATGCGAGCGGCACGATCTCCTGCGCGGGAAAGCCCCGTTCCTCGAGCACCCCCAGTATGGTGCGGCCGACGGCGCCGGTCGCTCCCAGAACTGCCACCTTCATTCAGTCTTCCTTCGCCAGATCGAACGCTGCGTGCAACGCTTGCAAGGTCCGATCCTCCGCGGCCGCATCCACCAGGAAGGAGATGGACACGGACGACGTGCCCACGGCATGGACATCGACATCGGCCGCCAGCAGGGCCTCCAGCGCGCGCGCATATACCCCCGGCAGGCCCGTCATGCCGCTGCCGACCAGCGTCACCTTGCTCAGACCCCGCTGCACGTCCACTGCGTCGCCGCCGATCCGCTCCACCACGCCGCGGCACAGCTCCACGCTCCGCTCGATGTCCGACTCGTGGATCGTCACCTGCAGCTGGCGCCGGCCGTCGGCGCGGTCGGCCGGTGTCAGCGTGTCCACGGATATCCCGTTGGCCGCCAGCTCGCTCATGATCGCCGTCATGGCCGCCATCGTGGGCGGCAGCCCGCGCACCGTCAGCTTCGCCTGGGCGCCGGCGCTCGCCAGTCCCGTCAGCACCAGCCCTTCCATGCGGTCCTTTCGTCTCGTGATGAGCGTCCCGCCCCCGTCCTCGAACGACGAGAGCACGCGGATCGGCACGTCGTAGCGTGCGCCGATCTCGACCGCCCTCGGATGCATGACCTGGGCACCCGACGCGGCCAGCTCGACCATGTCATCGTAATCGATCACGCTCAGCACGCGCGCGTCCGGCACGCGCCGCGGATCCGCCGTATAGACGCCGGCGACATCGGTAAAGATGTCGCAGCGATCCGCATGGAGTGCCGCACCGAGAGCCACTGCCGTCGTGTCCGAGCCGCCGCGGCCGAGCGTCGTCACCTCGCGCGCCCGGCTCACGCCCTGGAACCCTGCCACGATCACGACGCGGCCGCGACCCAGCTCCTCGAGCACCCGCTGAGTCCGCACTTCCTCAATGCGGGCACCCGTGTGCGTGTTGTCCGTGATGATCGCCGCCTGCGAGCCGGTCAGGCTGATCGCCTCGATGCCGCAGTCGCCGATCGCCATGGCGACCAGCGCCATCGTGATCCGCTCACCGGCCGTCAGCAGCATGTCCAGCTCGCGCGGATGGTGCCGCCGCGCGTCCGCCGTGACTTCCGACGCGAGCCGCGTCAGCTCATCCGTCGTGTGGCCCATCGCCGACACCACGACGACGACGTCCGCACCCGCGCGGCGCTCCGCCGCGACCCGCCGCGCGACGGCCAGAATGCGATCCGGCGTGCCGACCGATGTGCCGCCGTACTTCTGGATGATGAGGCTCAAAAAATCGTCAGGTTGATGTAACGCCGCGGATTCCGTCGTATGTCGCGTAGCAAGGTCTGCACCTCGAGGTTCGTCTCGACGAGGTTGACGTAGAGGGTGGTGTCCTTCAGCAGTCGGCCGAGGGAGCCCTCGCCGCGCTCGATACCGGTCGCGATGTCGCTGACCTGGCGGAACGTGCTGTCCGCCGAGACCGCCGTGCGGCGCAGCTCGCGGCTGGCATCGACGAGCAGCGCGACGAGCGAGTCCGTGCGCGCCGAAGTACGCTCGACGTTGCTCACGATGTTCAGAAGCCGGCCACCCGATATCGCACCCTCCACCTCCGCGAACGCCCGTTGCATCGTCAGTGCCGCCTGACCGGCCGCCTCCGACGTGAGCTCCAGGTTCTCGGAGACGCCTTCAATGGCCACCTGCTGCGAGCTCACGAGACCGGCGAGCTCACTGCTGGCGCGCTGGATGTTCTCGATCGCCTCGCGGATGTTGAGTGCGGTCTCCTCGGTGAACGCCAGCTCCACGCGGTTGCTGATCGTGGCCAGGTTGCCGGTGATCTCATCGGCAACGGCCGTCAGCCGCGACATGTCGGGCAGCGTGTAGCCCGGCAGCATGCCGCTCTCGATCGGCTCGGTGTACTCGTACATCGCATACGTGCCGCGCGACACGATCTCCGCCTGCCAGTCGCCGAACAGTGACTCCGGCGCCAGCATTACGGCCGGATCCTGCGGCAGCGAGACGGCGGCATCGATCGTCATCGTCACGATGACGCCTGCACCGCCTTCCTCCAGCTCGATGGCTTCGACGCGGCCGATCGGCACGCCCCGGAATTTGACGTTGCTGCCTTCCAGCAGTTGCGCGACCTCCATGAAGCGCGCGCGAACTTCGCGTTCCTCGCTGCCGAACCGCAGCCCCTGCATCCAGAACGTGGTGAACACGATCAGCAGCACACCCAGTATCAGCACCGTTCCGACGACGACTTCATTCCTGCGGTTCACGCTACCGCCTCCTGTGCCAGCTCGGGCCTGCCCTCAATGAAGCCACGCACCACCCGGTCCTCCGCCTGCTGGATTTCCGCCGGCGTCCCGATGAAGCGGATGCCGCCGTCGTAGAGCATCGCGACACGGTCCGCGACGCGATAGGCACTCTTCATGTCGTGTGTGACGACTACGCCCGTGACGTTCAGCTCGCTCGCCATCTTCTGGATGAGACCATCGATGACCGACGTCGTCACCGGGTCGAGACCCGTCGTGGGCTCATCGTACAGCACGTATTTCGGCCGCGTCGCGATCGCACGCGCCAGTCCGATGCGTTTGCGCTGGCCACCGGAGAGCTGCGCCGGCAGACGGTCGTCATACCCCGTCATCTCCACGAGCCGCAGCGACTCCTCGACACGGTCGGCGAGCTCCGGCTCCGGCATGCGGATGCGGCGCAGGCCCATCGCGACGTTGTCGAACACGGTCATCGAATCGAACAGTGCGGCGAACTGGAACACGTAGCCGACACGGCGACGCAGGTCGTACAATTCGTCGCGATGCAGCTTCGACACATCCTGCCCGTCCACGTGCACAGTGCCCGAGTCCGGCTCGAGCAGGCGCACGATCGTCTTGAGCAGAACGGACTTGCCAACGCCGGAATAGCCGATCACGGCGAGCGTCTCGCCCTCCTGCACGGTCAGCGACACGCCGTTCAGGATCACGCGGCTGCCGAACGCCTTGTGCACATCGCGCATCTCGATGCTCACGGCAGCACCTCCGGCAGGCGCGGCACCTGCGAACCGGCAATGCGGATGGTGCGGACGTTCGCTCTGCTCACAGCAGCACCACCGCCCAGAAGGCGTCGAGCACGAGGATCATCATGCTGCTGACCACGACCGCCTGCGTGGTGGAGCGGCCGACCGCCGCTGCGCCGCCCATCGTGTGAAAGCCGTAGTACGCGCCGATCGCCGTGACCGAGAGGCCGAATGAAGCGGCCTTGATCAGCGAGTACTGGATGTCGAACGGAACGAAGAAGAGGCGAAGTCCCCGCACGAACTGCGGCGTGGACATGTCGAGCAGGTTGATGGCGGTGATCCACCCGCCGATGATGCCGATCGCGTTGGCGAATGCAACGACGATGGGGAACATGAGGATCCCCGCCAGCACGCGCGGCACGACCAGGTAGGCGAGCGGATCGTAGCCGAGCGTCTCCAGCGCATCGATCTGCTCCGTGACGCGCATGGTGCCGATCTCGGCGGCAATGTTGGCGCCGACGCGACCGGCGAGGGCGAGGCCGGTGAGGACGGGGCCGAGCTCGAGGATCATCGTCTTGCCGACGAGCACGCCGACGAAGTAGAGGGGGATCGCGCCCGTGAACGTGTAGGAGGCCTGGAGGGCGAGGACGATACCGGTGAACGCGGCGATGAAGAGCGCGATCGGCAGCGACTCGACGCCGAGCCGGGCCATGTGCGACACCAGCAGGCGGCTCCAGGTGCCTGCGTCGCGCGTGCTGCGTGCCACGCCGGACGCGAACGCGCCGAACCGGCCGAAGCCGCCCGCGGTGTCGAGTGCAGACCGGCCGACCCAGGCGACGGGTGACGTCCAGGCTTGGTTCATGGCCGAAAAGTAGTCGCGTGCGAGAGTGGATGTCCACCCTCAGGCCCGCGGCTTGCACGTTACGGCGCGGCGGGCGGCACGTTCCGTCCTCAGTCCCGCTCCGGATCCAGGATGTCGAGCGACGGGATGCGCGGAGCCTCCCCGATCCGGGCGGCCAGCTCGTAGAAGTGCAGCAGGCCCTGCTGCATGGCGGGATCAAAATCGAACCTGAGCGAATGCCAGTACTGGAGCAGACGACCGGACGTGAGGCCGAAGCCGGGCGCGTAGCGTGCCGCGAGCTCGTCGGCGTGCAGGCCGAACCATGCGCGCGATTCGCGCAGCAGTGCGGCCAGCCGGCGCACTTCGCCGCTGTCGACATCCCGCCGCACCTGCCATACTGCGAACGCGAACGGCAGGCCGGTCCAGTCCCACCACGCCGCTCCGAGATCGTGCGCAGTGCGACCGGGCCGGACCGGATGGCGGAGGGCGATGTCACCGATGCGCAGCGCCGCAGTCGCACCGCCGGCAACGGGATCGCTCGCATCGGACTGCTCGAACCACTCGTATCGCGGGCGCACGCCCAGGCGAAGCTCGAGCAGCACGCGCAGCAGCACGACGGATGTAGCGGACGCAGTCGGAATCGCGACGACTGCGCCATCGAGCTGATCGAGCGGTACTACGCTCTCGAGCAGGATGCTCTGCACCGGGCCCGCCGACCCGATGGCATGGCCCGGCAGAATGGCGTACTCATCGGCGTGGCGCGCATACTCGATGCTCGAGCACGGCGCCACATCGACCGTACCGGCCGCGAGCGCGGCGTTCAACCGGGACGGGATATCGCGAATGAGCTCGACATCGCGCGGTCCGCGTTCCAGCAGGAGAGCATGCACGGGAACGCAGTTGCTGTAATCGATATGACCGAGGCGAATCATGGCGGGCGATAATAACACGGCGGGCAAGCCGCGCCAGACGCGACGCGTGTTCACCGGCGCACTCATCATCATCGGCCTGTTCGCCACCGCGCTGCTCATCTTCTTCATGGACACCCTGATCAGCGCGTTCGAGCGGGACTACACCATCCACGTCGTGCTGCCCGGTGCAACGGGCCTCGCGCCGCGCTCACCCGTCTGGGTCAGTGGACACGAGGTCGGCACGGTCACGTCCGTCGGGCTGCTCCCGGCAGGCGGCGATTCGCTCGCACGCGTCATCCTCGCCCTGTCCCTGCCCACCAGCGTGCAGTCGCACGTGCGCGCCGACAGCGAGGTGCGTATCACATCGATCGGTCCGGTCAGCGAGCCCGCGGTCAACATCACGGTCGGCACAGCGGCCGCCGCCGTGCTGGCGCCCGGGGACACACTCATGTCCACGCCGCGCACTTCGCCCGCGCAGCTCGCCAGTCGCGCGGCGATCGTGAAGACCGACCTCGATCGCGCACTGGCCGATCTCCAGGCACAGACGCCCGCCATTTACGATCGGCTCGAACAGACGGAGCGCGCGTTCGCGGGACTCGATGCTGTGATGCTCGAGGCGCGCCAGCTGCAATCCGACCTCGAGGCCAATCCCGGCATGGCCCTGCTCCGGGACCCGTCGTTTGCAGCGTCGCTCGAGCGTACCCGCGGCCATGCGGCAGAGCTCCCGCTCATGCTCGGCCGCCTCCGCGACAGCACCGGACCCGCCGCCCAGGTGCAGGCGGCGATCGCGCGGCTCCAGCTGCGCGCCGACTCGCTCAGCACTCAGCTCGCCGCCGCCTCCGCCGCACTCGACAATCCGAACGGCACACTGTCCCGCATGCAGCAGGACACGGCGATCATGCGCGCCGTCAACGCGGCGCGCGCCGAGCTCGATTCGTTGATGGCGGACATGCGACGGAATCCGCTGCGGTACGTCTTCTAGCCGCGGACGCAGTCGGACGCGGAACCCGTTCTGCATTTTGGCCCATGCGGCCATGCTGCCGGTTCCGCACCGCGCCTGACCATGCCACGCCGAACCCGGGCGCCGCGCTGGTGACGTGCCGGTACGCGCGCCGGGCACCATGGGCTCCGGGCGGAATGATTTCCGAACACGCCAGAATGCAGAACGGGTTCCGCGTCCGACTGGTGGCGGGGCGGCCGCGCGTTCGATTGCCGCATCGACCGCGGCGCGGTCAGCCGTCAGGAACGCCGCTTCTGCGTCCGCTGACCGTCGATCGTGAAGACGAGCGGCTCTTCGCCGCCGGGCGGGTCCGTCTCGATGATGATGCGGCGCACGACGCCCTGCGGGTCGTCGAGTTCCACCTCGAAATCGACACGCTGCTCGCGTGATGTGATGCGGGTGCGGATACGACTGCCGGGCGCCTGCTCGCGCTTCGCGCCGTTGCGGAACAGCGTCTTCGTCGATTGACGGCCGCTCTCCAGCGTGCGCGTGACCTTCACCAGCCGCAGCCAGTCCGGCTGATAGCTCAGCTCGTAGTCCTCGCCTCTCTGATCCGACCCACGAGCATCGCGGTTGTGGCGGGCCATGCGGTCTCCAGCCTGAGTAAACATCGTACGACGGGGGACGTATACTTCGGAGACCCTCCGACCATGTCAAGCTGTGGCACCCTCCCGCCACGCCGCGCCGGTCAAGTACGATCCTTGCGTTTCCGAGGCCACACGACTCTTGACCGCCGTTTTCCCGCGTGGTAGACTGATCGGCATAACCCGCGACAATTACCTCCCGCATCACGGAGGCGCGAGCCACGCGCCGACCTTTCCTGGTCGAATATCAAGGTCCGTCCAGACAAGTGGCCAAACCGTGGACGGAGTCGCTCATCCGACGCTCATACCATGCACAACCGGAGTGATCCGTGGACATCGCCGAGCTGAAAAGCAAATTCATTGCCGAGCTGCACGAGATGGCAGAGGAACTCAACATTTCGAACTATTCAGGCCTGCGTAAGCAGGATCTGATCTTCCGTATAGAACAGAATCTTCTCGACAGTGATGTAGTCCTGCGCGGTGAGGGCGTGCTGGAGATCCTGCCGGAGGGCTACGGCTTCCTCCGCTCGCAGGACTGGAACTACCTGTACGGTCCGGACGACATCTACGTCAGCCCGTCGCAGATCAAGCGATTTGACCTGCGCACAGGCGACACCGTGATGGGCCAGGTGCGGCCGCCGAAGGAGGGCGAGCGCTACCTCGCGCTGCTGAAGGTGGAGCAGGTCAACCTGGATGATCCGGAGAAGGCGAAGCACCGCATCGCGTTCGACAACCTGCGGCCGCGCTATCCGGAGGAGCGGTTCAAGCTGGAAAATGCCGAGGGTCACATCTCGATGCGCCTGCTCGACCTGATGACACCGATCGGGAAGGGCCAGCGCGGCCTCATCGTCTCACCGCCGAAGGCGGGTAAGACGATGCTCATGCAGCAGATGGCCAACTCGATCATCGAGAACCATCCGGAAGTGCACCTCATCGTGCTGCTGATCGACGAGCGGCCCGAAGAGGTGACGGACATGGAAGAGCACGTGAAGGGCGAGGTCAGCTCGTCAACGTTCGACGAGCCCGCCGACCGTCACACCCAGGTTGCAGAGATGGTGATCGAGAAGGCGAAGCGACTGACGGAGCACGGTCGCGACGTCGTCATCCTGCTCGACTCCATCACACGCCTCGCCCGCGCCTACAACGTCACCGTCCCGCACTCCGGCAAGATCCTCTCGGGTGGTGTCGATGCGCATGCGCTGCACAAGCCGAAGCGCTTCTTCGGCGCCGCACGCAACATCGACCAGGGCGGTTCGCTCACGATCATCGCCACGGCACTGATCGAGACGGGCTCGCGCATGGACGAGGTGATCTTCGAAGAGTTCAAGGGCACCGGCAACATGGAGGTCGTGCTCGACCGCCACATCGCCGACAAGCGCATCTTCCCGGCCGTGGACATCAACCGCTCCGGCACACGCAAGGAAGAGCTGCTCATGGACGAGGTCGAGCTCAACCGCGTCTACCTGCTGCGTAATTTCCTTGCCGACATGCCGCCGGCCGAAGCCCTCGAGTTCCTGCTCGATCGCGTCAAGCGGACGAAGACGAACAAGGAATTCCTCGACAGCATGGCGCGGGGCTGACGCTCGCTTCGGACGGGATCTCCCGGACGTCAGAACGGCCGCGAGAGGCAATGCCTCCGCGGCCGTTTCGCGTTCCATGCCCGGACGCACATGACTCGCGCTCGGAGCCGGGAGCTGCCCGCGACGGGCCTCGACATCCGGACTATGCGCCGCTGAGCTTGCGCTCTACCAGCAGCGCCACGGTCGCCGTCTGCGCCGCGCTCAACTCGACGGGCCGGGACAGAACCATGACGCCGGCAGCGGTGTCGCCTGGGATGTGAAGGACCAGCCCCGCAGCCGACCCGGGTGTCCAGGCCGCGGCGCGACCCTCTTCATCTATGCGCACGACATCGCCCGGCGACGTCATGGAGGCGAGGTAGCTGCCGTACTCCAGCCAGACCGGGAGCGGGTCACGCTCGGTGAGCGCGGGCAGCACTTCCTGCTCGTAATGGCGGACAGCGCGGTCGAACGATTGCGGCTGTCCCTCACGCAACTGGCGCAGCCGCTCGCGATAGGACGGCCGCGGATCGACGATACCCTGTACACGGGCGGCTTCGGCCAGGCGGGCTTCGGCGCGGGCGCGCATTTCGGAATCCATGGCGCGGCACAATGCCCCGGCGCGGCCATGCTGTCAACACGGCTTTCGCATGCCGTCCCCACCGGCTACCTTCCGGGGCCCAGCCTGCGAGGAAGGTGACCATGCACGCACCGGTGAACGTCAAACGTGCCCGTGGAATGCCCGAGACCGATTTTCTGGAGCTTTCCTGGGAATTCTTCGGCGAGTTGTGCCGCGTACTGGCGCTGAAGGTTGCCACGGACGGGTTCAAGCCGGATCTCGTCATCGGCATCGCGAAGGCCGGCGTGATCCCCGGCGCCGTCGTCGCATCGATCCTGCGCTGTGACTTCTACTCCCTGAAGATCAGTCGCGACACGGGCGGAGAACGCGCCCGGGTGCGCCCGAAGATCCTGTCCGCTGCGCCGAAGGAAGCCGCAGGCAGACGCGTGCTCATTGTCGATGAGATCTGCACATCCGGTGAGACGATGCGTATCGCACTCAATGCCCTGCGCCAGGTCTCGCCCGCGGAGGTGCGCACCGCGACGAGCCTGACGAAGGTCGGCGGCTACAAGCCCGATTATCACGCTCTGGAGACGAGCGCCACCGTCGTATTCCCGTGGGACCGGCACATCCTCGATGACGCCGGGAACATCGTGGCCAACCCGATCTACGAGGGTCTTTCCTAGCTCACGACCGAGGACCGCCGCGGCCGTGACTCTCCGCCGCGGCATCATGGCTGAAGTCCATGGTCTGGGAACGCCCGAACATCTCGGTCAGCTCATTCTCCTTGAGCGTCTCGACATCGCGGCCATGCAGGAGCGGATCCGGCACTTCGACCACGCGATACGGCCGCTGGCTGTTGCTGATGCAGTGGAACACGATAGTGTGCACCGCCCGCCCCGAGTCGTGCGCATCACTCGACACGCGCCACGTGTCGCCATCGGCATGAAAGAGCTCGCGCATCCCGACCTCCTGATCAGAGTTGCAGCCTGAGGCTGCATCACCCGTACCAGACCGTTCGCGCGGCTGTCGTGTACCGCAACTGTATCCCGCTCGCCCGCCGCTTGACAGCCATGACGTGCCGCCGGACCTTCACCGCATGAAGACGATCATCGAGCCGTTCCGCATCAAAGCCGTCGAGCCCATCCGCATGACGACGCCGGATGAGCGCGCTTCCTTCCTCGCGACCGCCGGCTACAATGTGTTTCTGCTGCGCTCCGACGATGTGCTGATCGACCTGCTCACCGACAGCGGCACGTCCGCCATGAGCGCCGAACAGTGGGCCGCCGTGATGCGCGGAGATGAGGCATATGCAGGCAGCCGGTCCTGGTACCGCTTCGAGGAGGCCGTCCGCGATCTGTTCGGGTTCCGGCACGTCATCCCGACGCATCAGGGCCGCGCGGCCGAGCGCATTCTGTTCAGTACGGTCTGCCGCCCCGGCGATGTCGTGCCGAACAACACTCACTTCGATACGACCCGCGCGAACGTCGAAGCAGTCGGTGCACGCGCCGTCGATCTTCCCTGTGCCGAGGCGCGCGACACGCAGTCGCGGTTCCCGTTCAAGGGCAACATGGATGTGGCCGCACTGGAATCATTGATCGCAGAAGTCGGCGCGGACCGCATA